>DASTWW010000122.1:0-41421 GCA_035765755.1 Nocardioidaceae bacterium | reverse complement strand
GATCGCGCCCCACACGATCAGCAGCTGCACGATCCGCCGGCGCAACGGGTGGTTCATGATCGCCTCGGCCTCGGTGGTCGTGTAGCCGGCGCCGAAGAACGCGGAGCGGACCTGGAAGCGGGCCACATCGCGCGACACCCCGGTGAGCGTCAGCGCGACCGTCCCGACCCGCAGGATCAGGCCCAGCAGGAGGATTGCGGCGAGGATGCCGATCACGCCAGTCACGGTTCGGCGGACGCTATAGGTCGAAGGTGCGGAACTATGTGCGCTCTGAAACGAGCGAAGGAGTCACCTGAATGACGGAGTTCACCACCGACCAGCGGGCGCGTGAGGCCAGCGGCGCCCACGCCTACGGCCGCTACCTCGAGGAGTTCGAGGTCGGCGACGTCTACCAGCACTGGCCGGCCAAGACGGTGACCGAGGCCGACGACCACCTGTTCTGCCTGATCACCATGAACCACCACCCGCTTCACCTGGACGCGCACTACGCGGAGGAGACCACCCAGTTCGGCAAGAACGTGGTGGTCGGCAACTACGTGTACTCCCTCGTGCTCGGCATGAGCGTGCCGGACGTCTCCGGGAAGGCGATCGCGAACCTGGAGATCGAGTCGCTGCGCCACGTGGCGCCGACCTTCCACGGGGACACCATCTACGCCGAGACCACCGTGCTGGACAAGCGGGAGTCGAAGTCCAAGGACGACCGGGGCGTGGTGCACGTGGAGACGAAGGGCTACAACCAGGACGGCACGCTGGTGTGCATCTTCAGGCGCAGGGTGATGGTGCCCAAGCAGAGCTACCTCGACGCCCGGGGCGGCGAGCAGCCGGGGCGGCCGACGCTGGTGGAGAAGAGCTGAAAGTGGCCGACGCTGTGCCTGACCCGGTGCCCGACCAGACCGAGACCGAGCTGTGGCTGGTCCGGCACGGAGAGACCGAGTGGAGCCGCGAGGGCCGGCACACCTCGGTCACCGACCTGCCGCTGACCGAGTCCGGTGTCGTGGTCGCCAAGACGCTGGCCGAGCGGCTGGACGGCCTGGAGTTCGGGCTGGTGCTGACCAGTCCGCGGCAGCGGGCCCGTCGTACCGCAGAGCTGGCGGGGTTCGCCGGTGCCCGGACGGAGCCGGACCTGGTGGAGTGGGACTACGGCGACTACGAGGGGCTGACCACCGAGCAGGTCCGGGAGAGCGTGCCCGGGTGGACGGTGTGGACCCATCCCTGCCCGGGCGGGGAGAGTGCCGAGCAGGTCGCCGCGCGGCTGGACCGGGTGGTCGCCGAGGTCCGGGCGTACGACGGACGGGCCCTCGTGTTCGGGCACGGGCACGCGCTGCGCGCGCTGGCCGCCCGGTGGGTTGGGCAGCCGGCGAGCGACGGGCGGCTGTTCCGGCTCGACACCGCGACGGTGAGCACGCTCGGCTACGAACGCGAGACACCGGTGGTGCTGCGCTGGAACGCCTGACTCACGTGCGCGGGTGGGTGCGGTAGTACTCGCGCCAGACCAGCCGGTGCACCGGGATCCAGCGCGGGATGTCGCGCAACCCGGGGATGAGCGGCAGGAACATCAGCAGCAGGGTGAGCACCAGCATCAACCCCCAGACCAGCGCGTCGGCGTTGCCGGAGGTGGAGAACGGCTTGACCTGGTACCAGAAGGTGTACAGCCACATCCACGGCTGCCCCGGGTAGTTCCCGGTCTCGTTCATCATCCCCCACTGGTCGCCGCCGAGCTGGCGGGCGCGGGCCTGGTCCTCGAGGTAGGCGCCGTCGGAGAGCAGCAGCAGGGACCGGGTCTGGTCGCCGCCGTAGAAGTTGCCCGACGACGTCAACGAGCCCTCCAGGGCGCCGGAGCGGGCCAGCGCCAGCAGGCCGACGGCCATCAGCGGGACCGGCCCGTAGTTGCCGGTTGCCACCTTGCGCGGGTCGCCGCCCGGTGCCTTGGCCAGCGCGTCGCCGTACGCAGTGGCCCACGCGGTGCGGGCGGCCGGGGAGGCGCGGTGCCAGGCCGCCAGTGCGGCGGTCACCGCGGGGGTGGCGACCAGGTCGGACAGTGGCTGCAGCACCAGGTTCGGGGAGCGCACCGGGAGCCGGACCCCGCCCCACTGCTGCAGCGGGATGCCGAGCAGGTTCTGGCCGGAGCCGTTGTGGTTGTACGGCGGGCCGTAGGTCGCGCTCGCCGAGGTTCCCGCGAGCTCCGCGGTGGCCGTCGCGACCACGTCGGCCGGGGCCACCTGGGCCCAGCGGCGCATGGTGATCGCGCTCTCGTCCGGGGAGGAGAACGCGGCGGCCAGCCCCACGGTGAGCAGGGTGACCACCACCAGCGCGGCCACGAACTCCTTGACCAGGTCGTAGGGCCGGGTGGGGAAGTCGGCGGCCTCGCGGACGCGGCGCCGCTGCCGGGGGATGGTGGTGGTCATTTCACTCCTCCTCGGCGCCGATCGGAGGAACCACGCCGTGCCGGCGCACCAGGACCACGTGGACGACCGCGATGACCCCGACCGCGAACGGGAGCAGCACCACGTGCCACAGCAGCATCTGGCCCGGGTTCAGCACGTTGAACCAGGCGCCGATGCCGACCGCGTTCAGCCCGTCCTTCGCCTGGGTGCTGATCCACTGGGAGTCGAAGTTGGACTGGGACAGGTAGCCGGTGAACGCGGTCCCGATCGAGGCCACGAACGCGATGACCCCGGTCACCCAGGTCAGCGTCCGGTGCCCGCGCCAGGAGGCCATCCAGAACTGCCCCCACAGGTGCAGCACCATGAACACGAAGAACAGCTCCACGCTCCACAGGTGCAGCGAGTTCACGAACCGGCCGAGGTTGGACACGTGCCACCAGGCCGCACCGCCGAGAGCCAGCCAGGCGCCCGAGGCGAGGACGACCAGCAGGGCCGCGACGGTGGTCACCCCGAACACGTAGATCCACGAGGCGACGTAGGTGGGCTGCCGGTCCGGCAGTGCTTGTCCGGGTGGGACCGTCCGGGCGATCCGGGTGCGCAGCCAGGTGGTCCAGTTGGTGCCGTCCGGACCGGCGGCCCGGACCTCGGTGCTCATCGAGACTCCCCGTCCGGACCCTCGTCGTCCGGTGGCCGCTTCGCCGCGCCGTGCGGGAAGGGGAGGAGGAGTGCGAGGACGAAGATCACGAGCATCGCGCCGATGATGGCGAGGTTCGTGACGCTGATGCTGATCACGCCCCAGTGCAGGTAGGTGCCGCTCATACCGCCGATGGTGAGCGGGTGGCAGGGCACCAGACAGGGGCCTAGGTCCCCGGCTGAGGTGACGAGGGCGAGGTGTCCGCGGGCAGCACGTCCCACTCCACCAGCGCCTTCACGAGTCCGGGAGTGCAGGGCAGGGTGGCGATCTGCGCCACCGTGAACCAGCCGACATCATCCGCGTCGTCCCCGGCCACGACGTGCTCCGGCGCGGCGCCGGGCGCGGGGGAGCAGAGGTAGTCGCGGATCACGAATACCGCACCCGCCGGAGCGGCTCGCTCCACGCTGCCGGCCAGGTCACCCACCACGACGTCGAGCGCGGTCTCCTCGAGGAGCTCGCGCCGGACGGCGGCCGCGTCGCTCTCACCGGCCTCCACCCGGCCGCCCGGCACCGACCACAGGCCCTTCGACGGCTCGTGCCCGCGGCGCACCAGCAGCAGCCGGCCGGCCTCGTCTCGCACGATGCCGCCGACGCAGTCGATCCTGGGCTGCACGCCGGGGAGGATACGCCGATGCTTGACGGCCGTGGTTTGAGGGCAAGACTGAGGCAATGGCACTCGCCCCTGGCTGTCCTCGCTGTTCCGCGCCGGTCAACGGCAGCGGACAGGAGTGGCGCTGCCAGGACCACGGTTCGATCGTGCCGCTGTGGCGGCCGGCCAAGGCCGACTACGACAGCTTCGTCGAGCACCTGCGACGCAGCCGGGCGATTCCGACCTACCTGCCCTGGCCGCTGAGCCCCGGTTGGTCGATCACCGACTTCGGCTGCGTGGCGCGCCCGGACCACGGCGCCCGGGCAACGGTGGTGTCCACGGCCGGGGCCAGCGACCTGGACGGGGTGGTGGAGCTGTCGGTGGTCGCTGAGGAGCCCGGCACCGGCCTGGGTGCGCGCTGCGCCGGGGTGCACCGCACCGACCCCGGTGCGGACATCGGGGACGGACCGCCGCAGGCCAAGGTCCGCATCGGCGGCCACCCGGTCTCGCTGTGGGCGGTGTCCACCTCCGGCAGCGACGCGTCCTTCGACCGGTCGGTGTTCGCCGGCGAGGCGCAGGGCCGCTGGCTGTGGCTGGTCCTCCGGCCGGCCTCCGCGGCGCTGCTGCTCGGCGACGAGTGGATCCTGCTGAACGTGTGCGACCTCGGGCCGGAGCTGATCGACCTGCCGTTCGGCGGCAACCCGCCGGCGTGGTGACGCGGATGCGCATCGACCTGCACACGCACTCCGACCGTTCGGACGGGACCACCGCTCCGGCCGACCTCGTGGCACACGCGCGCGCCGTCGGCGTCGACGTGCTCGCGCTCACCGATCACGACACCACGGAGGGGTGGGAGGAGGCCGCGGCCGCCGCGCTCCGGACCGGGGTGACGCTGGTGTCCGGCATCGAGGTGAGCTGCCGCTTCGGCGGGCACGGCGCCCATCTGCTCGCCTACCTGCCGGACCCGACGTACCCGCCGCTGGTCGCGGAGCTCGACCGGATCCTGGAGGGCCGGCGCTCCCGTCTGCCGGCCACCCTGACCAAGCTACGCGGCCTCGGGATCGACCTCGCCGCCGACGAGGTACGACGGGCCGCTGGCGGCGCCGTCGCCATGGGCCGGCCGCACGTCGCAGACGCCCTGGTCGCCAAGGGTGTGGTCCGCAACCGGAAGGAGGCGTTCGACTCGTTCCTCCGGACCGGCGGCCCCGCCTATGTCGACCGCTACGCCGCCGACCTGGTCACGATGGTGGGCATCGTCACGGCGGCAGGCGGGGTGTCCGTGCTCGCCCACCCGTGGGCCTCCCGGCACCACCACGAGGCGCTGGACCGCGACGGTCTGGCGCGGCTCGCGGCCGTCGGCCTGGCCGGGCTCGAGGTGGACCACCAGGACCACGACGCCGCGACGAGGGCGCGGCTGCGTGACCTGGCCGCCGAGCTCGACCTGGTCGTCACCGGGTCGAGCGACTACCACGGCGCGGGCAAGCTGGACCACGAGATCGGCTGCAACACCACCGCGCCGGACAGCTACCACCGGCTGGTCGAGCGGGCGCGCGCGGCGGCGGCCGCCTCGGGTCGCTCGGCCCCGGCCGTCGTGGGCGCGTAGCAGCGGTACGCAATACTGCGGCCATGACGACAGCGACGTGGTGGCCGGTCCCTGCCGGGGCGGCCTCGTGAGCGCTGTCGTCGACCTCACCTTGCTGACCGAGGTGTTCGTGACGCTGTTCGTGATCATGGACCCGGTCGGCACCATCCCGCTGTTCCTCTCGCTGACCCGAGGCCGGTCTGCGAGCTCGATGAAGCGCGCGGCGTGGCAAGCGGTGAGCGTCTCCTTCGGGGTGATCGTGGTCTTCGCCGCCTTCGGGCAACGGATCCTGGACTACCTCGGCATCTCGCTGCCCGCTCTGGAGGCCGCCGGGGGTCTGCTGCTCCTGCTGGTCGCGCTCGAGCTGCTCACCGGCAAGGAGCAGTCCGGTTCGACGCCGGCGGCCGACGTGAACGTCGCGCTGGTGCCGCTCGGCACTCCCTTGCTCGCCGGACCTGGCGCGATCGTGGCGACCATGGTGTTCTCCCGCCGCGTGGACCAGGTGCCCGCGTTCGTCGCCGTCGGGCTCGGCGTGATCGGAGTGCACGTCACGATCTGGATGGCCATGCGGTTCTCGGTGCCGATCCTGCGCGTGATCCGGGAGAGCGGCGTGGTGCTGATCTCGCGCATCTCCGGCCTGCTGCTGTCGGCCATCGCCGTCCAGCTGGTCGCGGACGCGGTGCGGGCCTTCATCGCCGGCAAGGGCTTCGCCGCCTGAGGCGTCGAGCTGCCCCGGACCGATCGGGTCCGGTGATAACTTGGTCGATCAAAGGGGGGCAACGCCATGGTCTGGTTCCTGATCGCCCTGGTGGCCGCGCTGGTCTGCGGCTACGTGGTACGACGCGGCCTGCGCGCGCGTGAACGCCGGCGGCTGCTCCGCGCACAGCTGGACGGCGTCGGCCAGCTGCTGTCGGAGGACCTGACCGTGCTCGGCGCGGATCTCGGCCTCCTCGACCGGGAGGTCGCCGGCGTCATGCTCGACGACGCCACCCGTGCCGACCTCGAGAACGCCCACGCGTCCTACGCGTCCGCGCAACGGGGCGCCACCCGCATCCACACCACCGCCGGCGCAGGGGTGGTCGCGACCGCGCTGGGTGAGACGGGCTACCGCGTCACCTGTGTGCGGGCCCGGATGGCGGGCGAGGAACCTCCCGAACGACGGTCACCCTGCTTCTTCGACCCGCGGCACGGCGCGTCTTCCGACGAGGTGATGTGGACCGACCCGGTGCACGGGACCCGCACCGTGCCGGCGTGCGCGCGCGACGCCGCGCTGGTGGCCGAGGGCGGGAACCCGAGCATGCGCGTGGTGCGGGTCGGGGGCCGGCACCCGGCGTACTGGGAGGCCGGGGCACCTGCGGCGGCCTACTATCTCGGCTGGTTCGGCGCTCCGCCGCCCTTCCTGCCCGAGGCGCAGCGCCGGCGCTGGACGGTGGACCCGCACGCGGTGGAGCTGGCCGAGGGGGAAGCCGCGAAATACGGCACGCCCACCGGCCCGACCGGCGCGTCTGGCGGGCTGGGCGGCTTCGCCGGGAGCGGCTGAACCGGTGTCAGCGCCGCCCGGGTCAGCCCCGGCCCATGCCCTGGAACCGGCCGAGCACGGAGGGCGGCACGTAGCGGGCCAGCGCAGTGACCAGCTTGTACCTCTTGCTGGGCACGGACAGCCGCTTGCCGGCGTCCAGGTCGGCGAGTGCCTCCGCGACCACCCGGTCCACCGGCAGCCAGAACCAGCTCGGTGCCGACTCCCGGCGCACGTTCATGCGCTGGTGGAACTCGGTGCGGGTGAAGCCGGGGCACAGCGCCATCACGTGCACCCCGCGCGGGCGGTAGGTGACGTCGGCCCACTGGCTGAAGGAGGTGACGTAGGCCTTCGCCGCGCTGTAGGTGCCGCGCGGCAGGAAACCGGCGACGCTGGAGACGTTCACGATCGCCCCGCTGCCTCGGGCCACCATGGCGCCGAGCGCCGCGTGGGAGAGCCGTAGCACCGAGGTCACCAACACGTCCAGCATCCGCTGCTCGTCCTCCACGGAGTTGTCCAGGAGCGGACGCTTGAGGCCGAAGCCCGCGTTGTTGACGAGCAGGTCCACCGGTGGGGTGCCCGCCCGCAGCCGCTCCTCGACACGGGTCAGTGCGGCCCGGTCGGTGAGGTCGGCGGGCAGCACCTCGGTGCGCACGCCGTACCCGTTCTCCAGCTCCGCGGCCACCTCCTTCAACCGCTGCTCGCCGCGCGCGACGAGCACCAGGTCGTAGCCGCGGGCGGCGAGCTGGTGGGCGAAGGCCAGGCCGATGCCGGCGGTGGGCCCGGTCACGAGAACGGTGCGGGTCATGCGCGTCAGCATGACACGCGCGACGCGCAGGGACGCCGGCACGGTCGGCGGCATGTCTGCTCCATCGTTTAGCGCTGGGCGGACAGGGAACTCCCGTGACGGGCGGACCGCCCGCCCTTCTTGAGAAGAAGGAGATGCTTCATGGGTAAGAAGCCACGAGCCGCACTGCTGAGCCTTTCCGCCGCGTCTCTGGTAGCCCTGATGGTCGACTACCTGCTCTCGGACCTCTCACGGAGCTGAGACGCGTCCGGGGCCACGAGCCCCGCACGTTCGGGACGCGCCCGTGGCCGCCAGGTCACGGGCGCGTTGTTGCTCGCAGCACGGTGTGCATGCCCTGGGCCCGGTGCCCGGGCTCGGCGCACCACAGCGCCAGGGTCTCGCCCGGCCTGGCGCGCACGGTCAGCGTGACCCGCTGGCCCGGGTCGAGCACCGGTGTCTGCCAGTGTCCGGCACGGCCCTGCACGTCCAGGTCGTGCTCGGTGGCGCCGGTGTTGGTGACCACCAGCGTGACCCGGCCCGGCCGGATCTCCGGGTCAGAGGTCACGATCGTCCACTCGGTCAGCCCTACCCGCACCGTGGACACGGGGTGCTCGGCGACCTGCTGCGCCTGGTCCCCCGGCGAGGCAGGGGCCGGCTGCTGGCCCTCCGCGCATCCGCCGAGAAGCAGCACGAGCGCGGCGCCGGCCGCCATGGTCGCTGGTGCTCGGGTCATCGCGACTCCGCCAGCAGCCGCCGGACCTGGTCCGCGGCCGGGTGGTGCGGCGCGACCTCGAGGAACTGTCGCAGCGTGTGATCCGCCGCCGGCAGGTGGGCGGACCTCTGGGCGAGCCCGAGGATGAGCAGGGCGAGGGCGCGGTTCGGCCCGGTCCGGTGGGCCATCGGGGTCATCAGCCCGATCGCCTGGCGCGGCCGTCCGCTGCGCAGCAGGTCGAACGCGAGCCCGGTGCGGACCCCCGGGCTGCTCGGCTGCTGCCGCATCGCGTGCCGGTAGGCGTCCGCGGCCGAGCGGTAGTCCTGCTGCTGCTCGAGCGACTGCGCCACCGCGACCCAGTCCCGTGCCTTCATCGGCTCGGTCTGCGCCGCGGTCGGGGCGGGCGTCGCCGGACCGGACCTGGCCCACGCCAGCGCGGGGACCGCGGCGCCGACGAGCACGCAGGCGAGCGCGGCGACCCCGACCCGACGCGCGGACAGCACGCCGGCCGGCGCCGAGCCGTCCCGGTTGCGGCGGTGCCGGCCACGCACGAGCAGCAGCACGCCGCCGGCGAGCACCGCGAGCGGCACCACCCACAGCACCAGCGCGAGCCCCCGCGGGTGCGGCATCAGCAGCACCCGCTCGCCGTAACGGTTCTCGAACCAGCTCCGGATCTGGTCCGGGCTTCGGCCCTGGCGGAGCTGGTCGCGGATCTCGTGGCGCATGCTCTGGGCCATCGTGCTGTTGGAGTCCGCCACCGACTCCGCGGTGCAGGTCGGGCAGCGCAACGTGCCCGCCACCGCGTCCACCCGGCTGTCGAGGGACGCGGGCCGGTGCCGGGCGAGGAGCACGCCGCCCACCGCGACCGCGACTGCCACCACGATGGCCGCGGCGGCCAGCGCAGTACGACGGTGGCGACCGACCGGCCCGGTCATCGGGCCCCCCACTGCGACGCCTCCCGCTCGAGCCAGTCACGGGTCACCGGGCCGACGTGGCGGGCCCGGACGATGCCGTGGTGGTCGACGACGAACGTCTCGGGGACGCCGGTGGCCCCCCAGGCCACCGCCCGGTCCCCGTGCGGGTCGCTGAGGGTGGGCAGCTCGGTGGCCCCGCTGCGCCGGAGCATGTTCCGGGCGGGCAGCGGCCCGTCCTTGGTGTCGATGGTGACCACCCGAGCGCCGGTCCCTTCCCGTGCCCACTGCGCCGCGGTGTCGGCGATCAGCGGGAGCTCCTCCCGGCACGGACCGCACCAGGAGGCCCAGACGTTGACGAAGGTGACTCTCGCCGGGTCCCGGGTGAGCGAGAACTGCCCGCCCTGCAGCGTCCGCCCGGACAGAGGCGGCGCGCGGTGGCCGATCAGCGGGGAGGACGCGGAGCTCTGGTCGACGAGCTGGGGCGAGGCCCGGCCGAGCCCGGAACCCAGCACGACGGCGAGCCCGCCGACCGCGAGGACGGCGAGCAGTAGCACGGTGAGCCTGCGGGTCATTGCCGGGCCCGCTCCGGCTCCGGGACCAGCACCGTCTGCGCGCCCTCCGGGACCGGGTCGATGCGCTGGCGGCGCCGCGACCACAGCGCGAGCAGCGCCCCGGCGACCATGATCGCGCCGCCGGCCCAGATCCAGCCGACCAGCGGGTTCACCGCCAGCCGGATGGTGGCGGTGCTGCCCTTCTGGTCCACCGCGAGCAGCGTGACGTACACGTCGCCGGTCACGTGGTTGACGATCGCCGGGCTGGTGACGGTCATGTCGTGGGCCGGGAAGAAGCGCAGCGCCGGGGTCACCGTGGCCTGGTTGCCGTCCCCGGTGAGCCGGATCCGGGCGGCGGTACTCATGTCGCGGGCGTCACGGGCCCGTGACGTCGACACCAGGGCGGCGTGCACGCCGCCCACGGTGGCCTGGTCACCCGCCGCGAGGGTGCGCTGGACCGAGGTGGTGTACGTCGACGAAGCGGCCACCCCGACCGCGAGGACCGCCACCCCGAGGTGCACGAGCAGGCCGCTGTTGCGGCTGCGGTGCCGGACCGCCCAGACCCGCACGGTGCTGGGCCAGCCGCCGGCGTGCCCGGCGTGGGTGCGGCGCACCTCCGCGGCGTACTCCGCGAGGACGCTGCCCGCGGCGACCGTGGCCAGCCCGAACGTGGCGAGGGCGGTCGCTCCGCCGGAGGTCGTGGCGGCCACGACCGCGACCACCACGCCGCCGGCCAGCACCGGGCCGGCCAGCTGGCGGACCAGCCGCATCGGATCCTCGCCGTGCCAGCGGACCACGGGGCCCAGGGCCATCAGGCCGACGAGCAGCAGCGCCACCGGGACCGCCATCCGGTTGAAGTACGGCGGGCCGACGGACAGCTGCTGGTGCGTGGCCACGTCGGCCACCAGCGGGAGCAGGGTGCCGAGCAGCACGGTCAGCGCCAGCACGACCAGCAGCACGTTGTTGAGCACCAGGGCCGAGCCGCGGGACAGCGCGGCCCCGGTGGGCCGCGGCTCACTGAGCCGACCCACCCGCAGCACCACGAGCGCCACCACTCCGACAGCCAGCGCGGCCAGGAAACCGAGCAGCAGGGGCCCGACCGCGGAGTCAGCGAACGAGTGCACGCTGACCACGACACCGGAGCGAGTCAGGAAGGTGCCCAGGCACGACAGCATGAAGGTGGACACCGCCAGCGACATGTTCCAGACCGGCAGGGCGCCGTTGTGGCGCTGCACCATGCTGGAGTGGATCAACGCGGTGGCCACCAGCCACGGCATCAGCGAGGCGTTCTCCACCGGGTCCCAGGCCCAGTAGCCGCCCCAGCCGAGCACGGCGTAGGACCACCAGGCGCCCATCACGATTCCCGCGGTCAGCGCGACCCAGGCGACCGTGGTGTAGCGGCGGACCGACACCAGCCACCTGCGGGACAGGTCGCCGGTGATCAGCCCGGCGATCGCGTAGGCGAACGGAACGACCATGCCGATCAGCCCGAGGTAGAGCAACGGCGGGTGGATCCCCATCGCGGGGTGGTCCTGGAGCAGCGGGTTGGGACCCGGCCCGTCGGCAGGGGTGGGTACGACGGTCTGGAACACCCCGCCGGTGAACAGCGCGAGTCCGAAGAAGAACGCGGTGACCGCCGACAGGACCGTCATCGCCCAGCGGTGCAGGTGCACACCCGGCCGGGGAGGACGCATCGCGACCACGGTGGCGTAGCCGCTGAGCACCAGCACCCACAGCAGCATCGACCCGTCGTGGGCGGACCAGAGGCTGGTGATCGTGTAGTAGAGCGGCTCGGAGCGGCTGCCGTTCTCCGCGACGAAGCTCAGTGCGAAGTCGTGGGTGACCAGGGCCCACTCGACCGCGACCACCGCGACCACGGCTCCGAGGGCGAACAGGCCGACTCCCCAGCGCGCTGCCCGCACCGAGGTGTGCTCGTGGGTGGCGGCCCACGCCCACAGCGCCACCGACGCCAGCGCGGCGGAGAACCCGAGCGCCAGCGCGAACGTTCCCAACCAGGCGATCATGCCCGCACCCCTACGGGTTCTTGCCCGTGGTCCCGGCCGGCCCGTACTGGTTTGAGTGGCGCACCAGCACCTGCTTGGCGTCGAAGACGCCGGGCGAGGTCATCACACCCTCCACGACCGCGCCCTGCCCGGCCCGGAAGGTGCTCGGCGGAGCGGTCGACGAGTGCACGGTCACGTCATGGGCGCCGTCGGTGAGCTCGAACCGCACGTGGGCCCCTTGCTGGTGCACCGACCCGGGCACCACCAGCCCGCTGAGCCGCAGCGACTGCTGCGGCCCGTCCGGGTGCTGCGCCAGCTGGGTGGGCGTCTCGTAGTAGGTGAAGGTGCCCTCCATCCCGGCCACCGCGATCACGGTCACCACACCCAGCACGACCGCGGCCAGCAGCACGGCGCGGCGACGGCTGCGTCCGATCACCGGCCCGCCTCCTTGCCGCCGGGCGCGCGGCGCCGGCCCACCAGCAGGTACCCGGCCCAGACCGCGGCGCACAGCAGGTAGCCGACGGCCACGAACACCCACGGGCTCATGCGGAGGTCCGGGTCAGCACCAGGTCTGAAGCGGTCCGGACTGGCGCCGGCGCCTTGGCGGGAGTGTCCTCAGGTGCCTCCGCGGGCGCCGCGACCGGCGCAGGCTGCTCGGCCGGGGCCAGCTGGACCACTCGACGGCGGAGGAACCAGGCGCCCGCGAGCATGAACGCGGCCAGGCTGGTGAGCAGCGCGGCCAGCATCATCGGCGCGATGGGCGCCTCCAGATCAGGCCGCAGCAGCGTCGGCGGCTGGTGCAGGGTCCGCCACCAGAGCACCGAGAAGTGCACCACCGGCACCTGTGCGAACAGCGCGATGCCCAGCCATGCCGAACGGCGGGCGACCCGCTCCGGGGCACCCGGGAGGCCTCGGGCGGTCAGGTAGCCCAGGTAGAGCAGGAGCAGCACGGCGGTGGTGACCAGCCGCGGGTCCCAGGTCCACCACACCCCCCAGACCTCGTGGCCCCAGATGCTGCCCTCGACGATCGCCAGGGCGGTCATCCCGACGCCGAGCTCGGCTCCGGCCCTGGCCAGGGCGTCCCACCGGGGGCCGCGACGCAGCAGCACCGCGACGCTCGCGGCCAGCACCACGGCGAACGCGCAGTACGCCGTCCAGGCGCTCGGCACGTGCACGTACATCAGCCGCTGGGACTGCCCCTGCAGGGCGTCCGGCGGCGCGACGGCGAGCGCCAGGACGGCGGCGGCGAGAGCCACCACACCGGTCACCAGCCCGAGTCCCGGTCGCCTGCGGGGGCGCCGTGACGCGTTCGACGACCTGATCTGTCCGGGCATGGCCATGGGCCCCTCCTCGCGTCGCACCGTGTGGGTGAGGGCCCGGTTCCCACAACAGCGGAAGTTACTCGTTGCAATTTGCGGGTTCGGAACGTTTACCACTTCTCGAAGGTGGTACCTCCTGGCCGCCGAGGCGGTGGCCACGCGGAAGGGACCGCCGACGAAGGAGAGAGCCTGAGGAGGTCGCCACGTCCCGACGAACCCCTCGCCGCGTCCGGCCGGCTCTCGCCGTCGCCTGCCTGGTGTGCCTCGTAGCCACCGGGTGCAGCAACAGTCCCTCGGTGGTCGCCCCCGACGGCCCGAAGTCTCGGTTCGTCACCAACGCTTGGTGGATCCTCACCGGGGTCGCGGCCTTCGTCTGCATCGTCGTGATCGCCCTTGCCGTGGGGGCGATGCTGTTCCGCCGTCGTCCCAAGAGGGTGGACACCGAAGGCGGCCAACGGCAGGTGGTGGTGTTCGGGCTGCTGATCCCCGCCGTGGTGCTGGCCGCCACCTTCGCGCTCAGCGTCACCGGGATCGCGGTGAACGCCAACCCGCCGTCGCCGGACCGGGTCACCGTCGACGTGATCGGCCACCAGTGGTGGTGGGGCGTGAAGTACCCCGACGCCGGCGTGGTCACCGCCAACGAGATCCACGTGCCCACCGGCGAGCCGGTGCGGCTGCGGCTCACCACTGGCGACGTGATCCACAGCTTCTGGGTGCCCCAGATCATGCCGAAGATGGACCTGATCCCGAACCGGCCGAACACCACCTGGTTCTCGGTGGACAGGTCGGGGGTCTACCGCGGGCAGTGCGCGGAGTACTGCGGCCTCGAGCACGCGCACATGGCGTTCGAGGTCATCGCGCAGCCGCGGGCCGAGTTCGAGAAGTGGCTGCACCGCGAGCAGCAGACCGCCGCCACACCGAGCACGGCTGAGCAGCAGCGCGGACTCTCGGTGTTCGAGAGCTCCTCGTGCGCCACCTGCCACACCATCCGCGGCACGACGGCCCACGGGCACGTGGGCCCCGACCTGACGCACGTGGGCAGCCGGGACAAGCTCGCGGCGGGCACCATCCCCAACACCTTCGGGAACATGGCCGGCTGGGTGGCGAACTCGCAGGCCATCAAGCCCGGCAACAAGATGCCGCCCCAGTCACTCTCGCCCGACGACCTGCGCGCCGTGGTGACCTACCTGCAGAGCCTGGAGTAGAGATGACCGCAGCAACGACCGTCACGGGCGGGGTGATCCCGGAGCGCCGGGTAGCCGAGAGCGCGGTCGGCGAGATCCTCGACGAGGTCTGGGAGGAGGAGCCCGGCCTCATCGGGTGGATCACCACGGTCAACCACAAGCGCATCGGACGGCGCTACCTGGTGACGGCGGGGTTCTTCTTCATGCTCGCGGGCATCAATGCGCTGGTGATGCGCACCCAGCTCGGCACCCCCAACAACACGCTGGTCAGCCCCGAGCTCTACGACCAGCTGTTCTCCCTGCACGGGGTGGCGATGATCTTCTTCTTCGCGACTCCCTTCAACGCCGGGTTCGGCAACTTCTTCCTGCCGCTGATGATCGGCACCCGGGACATGGCCTTCCCGCGGATGAACGCCGTCAGCTACTTCTTGTTCCTGTTCTCGGGGCTGTTCATGTTCTCCAGCCTTCCGTTCGGGCTCGCCCCGGACGGCGGGTGGTTCGCCTACGTGCCGCTGACCGGGGTCAAGTACCTGCCCGGGCTCAACCTGGACGTCTACACGCTCGGCCTGCTCTTCCTGGCGGTGTCGACCACCGTCGGCTCGATCAACTTCATCGTCACCGCGCTCAAGATGCGTGCGCCCGGGATGACCCTGAACCGGGTGCCGATCTACGTGTGGACGGTGGTGACCCAGTCGTTCATGCTGATCTTCGCGCTGCCGTCGCTGGACCTGGCGAACGCGATGCTGTTCCTCGACCGCAGGTTCGGCACCAACTTCTTCGACATCAAGCACGGTGGCGACGCCATCTTGTGGCAGCACCTGTTCTGGATCTTCGGCCACCCTGACGTCTACATCATCGTGCTGCCGGCGATGGGCATTATCTCCACGGTCATCCCGACCTTCTCCCGCCGGCCGATCACCGCCTACCCGCTCGTGGTGCTGGCCACCGTCGCCACCGGGATCATCTCCTTCGGGGTGTGGGTGCACCACATGTTCGCCGTCGGCCTGTCACAGGTGTCGGAGTCCTTCTTCGCGGCCGCCACGCTCACCATCTCCATCCCCGCCGGGGTGCAGATGTTCGCCTGGCTGGTCACCATGTGGAAGGGCCGGGTGGTCATCACCACCGCGATGCTGTACGCCGTCAGCTTCATCGTCGCGTTCGTGATCGGCGGCGTCACCGGGGTGATGTTCGCGGTAGTGCCGTTCGACCAGCAGGTCACCGACTCCTACTTCGTGGTCGCGCACTTCCACTACGTGCTGTTCGGCGGCGCGGTGCTGCCGATGCTGGCCGGGCTGTTCTACTGGTGGCCGAAGATGACCGGCAGGATGACCAGCCACAAGGGCGGGATCGTCAGCTTCATCCTGGTCTTCACCGGCTTCAACGTGACGTTCTTCCCGATGCACTTCGCCGGGATGCTCGGCATGCCGCGCCGGGTCTACACCTACCCGTCCGGCCTCGGCTGGGACATCCCGAACCTGATCTCCACCATCGGCGCGTTCATCCTCGCGGCCGGTTTCTTGTGGACCTTCTTCGTGTTCGCGCAGAGCCTGCTCAGCGGACCGCGGGCCCCCGACGACCCGTGGGGTGCCAACACGCTGGAGTGGGTCACCGGCTCGCCGCCCAAGCCCTACAACTTCCCGGTCATCCCCACGGTGCACAGCCTGAACCCGCTGTGGGACGGCAAGTCACTGGCCTCCATGGAGGAGCATCGGCACGACTACAACCGCACGATGACCAGCACCCACCTGGCACTGCGCACCAGCGAGCTGGACACCAGGGTGGAGAAGATCATGCCGATGCCGGAGGAGACGCCGGTGCCGTTCGCGACGGCCGTGCTGCTCACCGCCTTCTTCATCTCGATGCTCGTGGGCGCCTACCACGCGGCGGAGGTGTCCTTCGGGCTGTGCCTGGCCGTGGTCGCCTTCTGGCTGTGGCGGCGGCCGGGCATCGACGAGCCGGAGGAGGCCGAGGAGCTGTGACCACCCTCGACACACGCACCGAGCAGGCGATCCGCCGGCCGCCGAGGGCGGCGCCGGAGCGGCCCGTCGGCCACACCACCGGCTGGTGGGGGATGGTGCTGTTCATCTGCACCGAGTCGATGACCTTCGCGGCGTTCCTGGCCAGCTACTTCTACCTCCGCTTCGACCACGGCGGGCCGTGGCCGCCGGCCGCGGACAAGCCGCCGCACCTGCTCTTCCCGTCGGTCGGCACCTTCGTGCTGGTCCTCAGCTGCGTGACGATGGCCCTCGCGGTGCGGGCGGCACCCAAGGGTCGCCGTGCAGCCCTGGGGCTGACCCTGCTGGTGACGCTGCTGGCCGGGTGTGTCTTCGTCGCCTTCCAGTGCGTCGACTACACCCAGGAGATGCCGTCGTCCACGCCGACGAAGGACGCCTATGGCTCGTTGATGTTCATGCTCACCGGTCTGCACGTGGTGCACGTGCTCCTCGGCCTCGGCATGCTCGTGGTGCTGGTGGCCAGCACGCTGCTGGGCAGGATCGGCCCGAAGCGCCCCGAGCCGGTCGCGATCGTGTCCCTGTACTGGTACTTCCTGGCCGTGCTCGCGGTGTGCATCTACGGCACCGTCTACCTCACCCCCTACCTGTCTTGAGGATCTGGTGAACACAGCATCGACGCCTGCAGGGACGACGCCCACGGAGCCGCAGCCGCAGACCAAGGTCTCGCCCGGGCTCCTGTGGTTCGGCGTGCTCGGTGGAGTCGTCGCCTGGACCGTCCAGCTGTTCATGTCGTGGAGCACCATGGAGCTCGCCTGCGTCGGCAACGGGCCCGGGACGACAGCGCGGATCACCGTCTGGGTCTCCACCGGGGTGCCGTGGCTGGTCACCATCGCGGCCACCGTCGCGGTGCTGCGCGAGCGCGCCAAGATCCCGCACCTGCCCGCCGACGACCTGGCTGAGGGCAGGCTGAGCCTGCTGACCACCGTCGGCCTGATCCTCGACCTGTTCTCGCTGGCCATCATCACAGCCGGCGGGATCGGGCTGCTGGTGCTGAGGCCGTGCTCATGAGGGTTGTCCTCGCACTCTCGGCCGGGCTGCTGGTGCTGTTCGGTTGGTGGTACCTGCGCGGGCTGCGCAGGGTCAGGGACCACCAGCAAGGCCGGCGCAGCCAACGGTGGAGACCGTGGCTGCTCCTGGCCGCGCTGGTTGTCACCGTGGCGGTGACCGCGCCGCCGCTCGGGGAGATCCTCGAGGAGCGGTTGTCCACGCACATGACCCAGCACATGGTCCTGATCATGGTGGCCGCCCCGCTGCTGGCCCTTTCCGCGCCCGGTCAGCCGCTGCTGGCCGGCATGCCCAGGGCCCTGCGCAGCAGAGTGGTCCGGCTCGGGCGCCGCCTGCCGCTGGGCGGCCTGCTCACGCCCCACTTCGCCTGGGCCGCGCACATCGGCCTGCTGTGGGCGTGGCACATGCCCGCGGCGTACGACGCGGCGCTCCGCGACGAGCTGCTGCACTACCTGGAGCACGCCTGTTTCCTCGGCACCGCCTGGCTGTTCTGGTGGCACCTGGCGACCCTCACCCGGCACCGGCTGCGCGGCCCGGTCGCACTGCTGTACGTCGTGGCGGCGATCCCGCCGGGCGCCGCGCTCGGTGCGCTGCTGACCTTCCCCGACCATGCGCTCTATCCGGCCCAGGCCGCGCACGCACTGGCCGCGGGCATCAACCCGCTGCTGGACCAGAGGATCGGCGGACTGGTGATGTGGGTCCCCCTCGACCTCGCCTACATGGCACTCGCGGTGTGGCTGTTCTTGCGCTGGTTTCGCAGCCTCGAGAGGGAGCAAGGCGGCGGGGACCCGCTGCCCGTCGTACCCGATCCGATTCCCGGCGACCCCGTCGCCGGGCCGTCCACGAGGTGGAGGTGAGCTGATGAGGGTGACCCCGACCCGGTCCGCGTGCCTGCTGCTGGCCACCGTGCTCGGCAGCGGGCTGCTCGCGACCGGCTGCGGGCAGGCCAACCGGGTGCCGCCGCGGCAGGTGACCGCCGGCAGTCCCGACCGCGGGGCCGCGGACATCGCGCACTACGGGTGCGGCACGTGCCACACGATCCCGGGGATCGAGGGCGCCGACGCGCTCGTCGGCCCGCCGCTGACCCACTGGGCCCAGCGCAGCTATGTCGCAGGCATGCTGCCCAACTCCGCGGCCAACCTCGAGCACTGGATCCGCGACCCGCAGAGCGTGGTGCCCGGCAACGACATGCCGAACCTCGGCGTCACCGAGCAGCAGGCCAAGGACATCGCCGCCTACCTGTACACGTTGGAGTGAGATGACGCGTCCGGACGAGAGCAGGGCCGCCCGCCCGCGTTCCCGGCTGCCTGCACTGCTGCTGACGGCGGCGGTGGTGGTCGCCGCGGCCGGGCTGACCCTGCTGCCGCGCCTGCACGTGACCCAGCTCGACCCGACCGCTGCCGGCACGAACCTGGCTTCCCGGATCTCCGCCGCGGACGTGCAGCACGGGCACGAGGTCTACCTGCGCGACTGTGCGTACTGCCACGGCAACCAGGGCGAGGGCAGCCAGTGGGCCCCGTCCCTGAAGCACTCCGGGGTGGCCTACGTGGACTTCATGCTCCGCACCGGACGGATGCCGCTGTCGTCGGTCGACGCGTCGGTGACCGAGGGCCCCCCGTCGTACAAGGAGGCGACCATCGACGCGCTCGACGCCTACGTCGGCACTCTCACCGACGGGCCGGTCAAGCCGGCCGTCGAGCCCGGCGACCCCTACGACGGACGGCTGCTGTTCCTGTCCAACTGCGCGCCCTGCCACAGCTCGTCCGGCACCGGCATGATCGTGACCAACGGCGCCTGGGCACCGGAGCTGTTCGGCTCCTCACCGCAGACGGTCGGTGACGCGATTCGGGTCGGGCCGCAGGCGATGCCGCCGTTCACCGACAAGCAGCTCACCGCCGACCAGGTCGACGGGATCGCGACCTACGTCCAGCAGCTCGGCGCCAAGCAGGCGATCGGCGGTGACCCGATCGACCAGTTCGGCCCGATCATCGAGGGCATGGTGGCCTGGCTGATCCCCATCCCGGTGCTGGTGATCGCCATCCGCCTGATGGGGAAGAGGGCCAAGTGAGACGAGAACCGGAGCGCCCGCCGATGCTGATCGTGGCCTGCTTCGCGCTGGCCATGCTCGGCTCGCTCGCCTTCGCCCTCTGCTACGGGTTCGACCTTGGCAGCGAGGCGCTCGGTGCCAGCATCGGAGGCGCGTTCGCGTTCGTCGGCCTCGGTCTCGCGGTGTGGTCGCAGATGATCGAGAACCGGGAGCCCGACTACGTCGAGGAGCGCGCCATCGGCCCCTCCCCGACCGAGAAGTGGCAGACCTTCGAGAAGGCCCTGACCACCCAGCCGGTTCCTCGGGTCAAGGTGCTCTGGGGGATGCTCGGGATGTCGGTCGGCTCCATCGGCCTGGCGGCGCTGTTCCCGCTCCGATCCATGTTCCCCAGGGAGGGGCTCAACCCCCAGCAGGTGCTGGAGCACACCCGGTGGAAGGCCGGCCAGGCACTGATCACCGAGGAGGGAGAGCGGATCAAACCCGACGACCTGGACTACGGAAGCGTGCTCACCGCCTACCCCGCGGGAGTGATCCCGGCGAACGTCGACGAGGCGGAGTACAACGCCGACGCGGTCACCCTGCTCATCCGGGTGCAACCGGAGCTGCTGAAGCTGCCGGCGCACCGGAAGGCCTGGGTGATCGACGGGGTGGTCGGCTACTCGAAGCTGTGCACCCACGCCGGCTGCCCGGTCGGCCTCTACGCCGACCAGTACGCCCAGCTGCTGTGCCCGTGCCACCACTCGATCTTCGACGTCCTGCACGGCGCCGTCCCGGTCGACGGGCCGGCGCCGCGGCCGCTTCCGCAGCTGCCGCTGACCACCGACTCGGAGGGGTACCTCGTCGCGCTGGGTGACTTCACCGCGCCGACGGGCGCCGCCTGGTGGGGGTTCCAGCCATGAGCCGCCGTCACCCGGTCACCGGCACGCTGCGCAAGGTCGACGACCGGCTCGAGATCGCCTCGGTGGCCAAGACCGCGATGGCGAAGGTCTTCCCGGACCACTGGACCTTCATGCTCGGCGAGATCGCCTTCTACAGCTTCCTGATCCTGGTCGCGACCGGCGTCTACCTCGCCATCTTCTTCGACCCGAGCAGCAGCGAGACCATCTACAAGGGGTCCTACACGCCGGTCTCCGGCCACGAGGTCTCGGCGGCCTACGCGTCCACCCTCGAGCTCAGCTGGGACGTCCGCGGCGGGCTGCTGATGCGGCAGGCCCACCACTGGGCCGCGCACATCTTCATCGGCGCGATCGTGCTGCACCTGTGCCGGATCTTCTTCACCGGCATGTTCCGCAAGCCGCGGGAGCTGAACTGGACGGTCGGGGTGACGCTGCTCGGGCTGGCCATGTTCAACGCGTTCGCGGGCTACTCGCTGCCCGACGACCTGCTGTCCGGCATCGGCCTGCACATCTTCTACTCGGTGGCGCTGTCCGTCCCGGTCATCGGCGGCTGGGTCGCGCTGTTCGCGTTCGGAGGCGACTTCCCGGGCGACGCGATCATCTACCGGCTCTACGCGCTGCACATCCTGGTCGTCCCGGCCCTGATCTTCCTGCTCATCACCGTCCACCTCGGCATCCTGATCCGGCAGAAGCACAGCCAGTTCGCCGGGCCGGGACGAAGCAACGCCAACGTGGTCGGCTCGCGTGCCTGGCCGGGCTACGCACTGCGGTCTTTCGCGCTGCTCAGCCTGGTCGCCGCGGTGACCTTCCTCGCCGGCGGCTTCGCGCAGATCAACCCGATCTGGGTGTGGGGCGACTTCAACAGCGCCACCGTGCTCTCCCCGTCGGTCGCCGACTGGTACGTCGCCTGGATCGAGGGTGCCCTGCGGCTGTTCCCGCCGGTGCAGGTGTGGATCTTCGGCAACCTGATACCCGAGCAGTTCTGGGCCGGCGCGCTGCTGCCCCTGCTGACCTTCGTGCTGCTTTACCTGTGGCCGTTCCTGGACCGGGTGATCACCAAGGACCGCGGCACCCACCACCTGGCCGCGTCGCCCCGGGAGAGCCCGGTGCGGGTGGCCATCGGCGTGGCTGCGCTGACGTTCTACGGCATCCTGCTGATCGCCGGCGCCGAGGAGCTGATCTCGGAGTGGAGCCGATGGCCGGTCGGGTTCATCCGCGACCTGCTGCGCGTCGCGGTGCTCGCCATGCCCGTGGTGACGGGCACGATCGCCTACGTCGTCGCCCGGACCCTCAAGCGCAGCGGCAAGGAGGGCGTGCTCTTCTTGTCGTGGCGGGACTTCCGGCCCAGCCGGACCCGCGAGGAGACGACGGAGCCGGCCACCGGGGAGACGTTCCCCGAACCGACCTGGTCCGACCCGACGGTGCCCGGCTCCGCGGTCGCGGGCGAGGCCTTCCGGGAGGAGCCGGTGCCCGGACCGCCGCTGGTGCTCGACGGCGCGGAGCAGGAGGAGGAGCGCAGCCTGTCCGAGGTACCCACCTGGCTCAAGCGCTCGAAGACGAAGGGGCAGCGGTGAGCATCGCGTCCAAGGAGGTGCTGCTGGTCTGGCAGCAGCCGGACGACCTGTGGCGCTGGTCGTGGTCGCTGCGGGACGGCGACGGCCGTGAGGAGCAGTCGCTGATCAGCAACGAGGCGTTCGAGAGCCGGTCGTCCGCGGTGCAGAGCGCGCGGCAGGCCTACCCGGACGTGCAGATGTTCGAGGTCGACGCGGAGCCGCCCTCGCGACGCCGCAAGTTCCGGGCCCTCCTCGTCGCCGTCGCCGGGGCGACCGCCACCCTCGTCGTACTCCGGCGCCGGAACGGCCGCTCAGTCTCCTGAGCGGCTGGCGGACTGCCGGGTGCGGCGCCGGCTGCGGGTGCGCTTCGGAGCAGACCCGGGCTGCTGCTCCTCCCGCGTGGCCGCGCTGCCGCCCGAGGACCCCCCGGCGGGCTCACCGCCGCGGGTGCGCCGCCGGTTCCGGTTCCCGCGGGGCCGCTCGGCACGGTCGTCCGTGCGCTCCTCGCGCGCCGGCCGCTCGGGGACGATCCGCCCCTTGGTGCCCGGCGGAACGCCCATGTCGTGGTAGAGGTGCTCAGAGGTCGAGTACGTCTCGGGGATCTCGTCGAAGGGCAGGTTCAGGGCCCGGTTGATCACCTTCCAGCGAGTGACGTCGGCCCAGTCCACCAAGGTGACCGCGACGCCCGTGGCGCCGGCGCGGCCGGTGCGGCCGATCCGGTGCACGTAGGTCTTGTCGTCCTCCGGGCAGCTGTAGTTGATCACGTGCGTGACGTCGGCGACGTCGATGCCCCGCGCCGCGACGTCGGTGGCCACCAGCACCTTCACCTTGCCGTCGCGGAACCGGGTCAGCGCCCGCTCCCGGGCCACCTGCTGCATGTCGCCGTGCAACGGCCGGCTCTCGAAGCCGCGGTCGGCGAGGTCGTCGGCCACCCGCTGCGCCTGCCGCTTGGTGCGGGTGAACACGATGGTGCTGCCGGAGTCCTCGGACTGCAGGATCCTGGCGATGATCTCCGGCTTGTCGAGGTCGTGCACCTGGTAGATGAACTGCGCGGTGGCCGGCACCGTCTGCTGCTCGCTGGTGGACTCGGCCCGGATGTTCATCGGGTGCCGCATGTGCGTGCGCGCCAGGCTCACGATCGCGCCCGGCATGGTCGCCGAGAACAGCATCGTCTGCCGGGTCTCCGGCGTCTTGGCCAGCAGCTTCTGCACGTCGGGCAGGAAGCCGAGGTCGAGCATCTCGTCCGCCTCGTCGAGGACGAGCACCTTGACGTGGGACAGGTCGAGGGCGCGGCGGCCGACCAGGTCGAGCAGCCGGCCCGGCGTGCCGACCACCACGTCGACGCCGTCGGCCAGTGCGTCGAGCTGCTGGTCGTAGCCGACCCCGCCGTAGACGGTCAGCACGCGGGTGCCGCGGTCGGCGCCGGCGAGCTTCAGGTCGCCGGCCACCTGGAGCGCGAGCTCGCGGGTCGGCGCGACCACGAGCGCCTGCGGCTTGTCGGGAGCCGCCAGGTCGGCGTGGTCGGGATCGTGCGGCGCGACGGTGCGCTGCAGCACGGGGATGCCGAAGGCCAGGGTCTTGCCGGTGCCGGTGCGGGCCTGCCCGATCAGGTCGGTGCCCATCAGCGCGATCGCGAGGGTCATCTCCTGGATGGGGAACGGGGTGGTGATGCCGGACCGCTCGAGGGCGTCGGCGATCTCGGGAAGCACCCCGAGCTCTCTGAAGGTGGTCAGGATCTCTGCCTGTTCTGTGGTATCTGCGTGTGTTAGCTGCCACCCACTGTATCGGTAGGCTCCCCGCATGACCGAAACGCCGCCCGGCCCGGCCCCGGGCACCGCCGCTGACGCGGTTCCCGTGGCGTTCGCCGATCCGACGTACGTCGCAGCCGTCATCGACCTGCTCGGCGCGATCGCCTACGGCGAGATGTCGGCGTTCGAGCGGCTTGCCGAGGACGCCAAGATGGCACCCACGATGAGCGACAAGGTGGAGCTGGCGGCGATGGCCTCCACCGAGTTCGGCCACTTCTGCGCGCTGCGGGACCGGCTCGCGGAGCTCGGCGCCGACCCGTACGCCGCGATGGACCCGTTCGGCAAGGCGTTCGACTCCTTTCACGCGCGCACCGCCCCGCGCGACTGGCTCGAGGGCCTGGTCAAGGCGTACGTCGGGGACGGCCTGGCCGCGGACTTCTACCGGGAGATCGCGGCGTTCGTCGACACGGGCACCCGCGAGCTGATCCTGGAGAGCCTGGAGGACGCCGGCCAGAGTGCGTTCGTCGTCGACCGGGTGCGCCGGGCCATCGACGCGGAGCCGCGGGTCGGCGGCCGGCTGGCGCTGTGGGGCCGCCGACTGATGGGGGAGGCGTTGTCGCAGGCGCAGCGGGTGGCCGCCGACCGGGACGCCTTGTCCGCGCTGCTGTCCGGCAGCGTCGACCGGCCGGGCATGGACCTGGCGGCCATCGGCCGGATGTTCGCCCGGCTCACCGAGAACCACGCCAAGCGGATGGAGAGCCTCGGGCTCGCCTCCTGATCAGACGTGGGTCCGGTCACGTTCGGAGCTGGTCAGCGCGACCGCGACCAGCACCGCGGAGAGCCCCAGCGACGCCAGCCAGCGCATGACGGGGTGGCCCTCACCGACCACCGACCAGCCCACCAGGATCCCCGCGACGCCGCAGACGACGGTCAACCACAACGGCGAGTCCTCGAACGGCTTGGGTGCGACCAGCTTGCCGAGCAGGCCGATGGTCATGCCAACGATGACGACGCCGATCCAGTTCATACCAAGAGGTACCCCGCCGGACCGGTGATTACCCGTCAGGAGCGGAAGCCCACCTGACCCACGGTCGGGGAGCCCACCTCGACGTACCCCAGCTTGTCGGTCGGGACGATCACCTTGCGGCCCTTGTTGTCGGCCAGCACGAGCACCCCGTCGGCGGACGACAGCGCCTTGGAGACGGCGGCCTCGACGTCCTCGCTGGACAGCTCGCTCTCGATGACCAGCTCCCGGCTGGCGTGCTGGACCCCGATCTTGACCTCCACCGGAGGACCTCCTCGTTCGCTGCTGTGGGGACGGCCCGGAGGTCGAGGAGCCGAGCCGCTGGGCGGGGCGTCTCGAGACCACGGGCACCTGTGCTCTGCGACCATAGCCCGCGCGGTGCGGCGCGCCGGTCAGGAGGTCTCGTCGGCCCGCGGGAACCCCCGGATGCCGCGCCAGGCCAGGCTGGCGACCAGTGTCGCCGCGTCGTCCTGGTGGATCTCGCGCGGGTCGTCCAGCCAGAACCTCGCGCTCACCTGGGCCATCCCGACCAGGGAGACCGCGAGCAGCCGGGACTGCTCGTGGGGCAGCCCGGTGTCCCCGTGGATGACTCGGGCGATGGCCTCCGCGCAGTCGCGGGTGACCCGCTCGACCCGCTCCCGCACCGCCGGCTCGTTGGTCAGGTCGGACTCGAAGACCAGCCGGAACGCGCCCTGCGCGTTGGCGACGTAGTCGTAGAACACGTGCACCGTCGCGGCCACTCGCTGCTTGTTGTCGTCGGTGGAGTCCAGCGCCTCGTTGCACGCGTCGATGATCGTGTCGCAGGAGTGGTCGAGCAGCGCGAGGTAGAGGTCGAGCTTGCCGGGGAAGTGCTGGTAGAGCACCGGCTTGGAGACCCCGGCGCGCTCGGCGATGTCGTCCATGGCCGCGGCGTGGTAGCCCTGGGCCACGAAGACGCCGAGCGCCGACTCCAGGAGCTGGGCCCGTCGCGCGCTGCGCGGCATCCGCGCGCTGCGGGGCCTCTGGTCGTCCGTGGTCGTCACTGCCGATGCCTCTCCACCTCGCGGATGTCCGCGCAGCAGCCTACTCCTCGGTAGCCAACCGGCTCACGGTCCAGATGCCGGGACGGGCGGGGATGGCCGCGGCCCCGCAGGGAGCATGATCCGGGAACACGATCCGGGTGCAGTGTGTTGGAACCCGATGAAACCGGCTCGGTCTCGCGGGCCGGATCTGCGACTGACAAGGACGAAGGAGTGCCCGTGTCCCTTCCCCCACTGGTGGAGCCCGCCACGGAACTGACCATCGACGAGGTGCGCAGGTACAGCCGGCACCTGATCATCCCTGACGTCGGAATGACCGGTCAGAAGCGGCTGAAGAACGCCAAGGTCCTCGTCATCGGCGCGGGCGGACTAGGCAGCCCGGCGTTGCTGTACCTCGCCGCGGCGGGCGTCGGGACACTCGGCGTGGTCGACTTCGACGAGGTCGACGAGTCCAACCTGCAGCGCCAGGTGATCCACGGGCAGAGCGACATAGGCAAGTCGAAGGCGGTCTCGGCCAAGGAGTCGATCGCCGAGGTCAACCCGCTCGTCGAGGTGGTCGTCCACGAGGAGCGCCTCGACAACGACAACGTGCTGGAGATCTTCTCCGGCTACGACCTGATCATCGACGGCACCGACAACTTCGCCACTCGCTACATGGTCAACGACGCCGCGGTGCTGCTCGGCAAGCCCTACATCTGGGGCTCGATCTACCGCTTCGACGGGCAGGCCAGCGTGTTCTGGCCGGCGGCCCCCGGCGGCGAGGCGCCGTGCTACCGCTGCCTCTACCCGGAGCCGCCGCCGCCGGGCATGGTGCCCTCCTGCGCCGAGGGCGGGGTACTCGGAGTGCTCTGCGCGAGCATCGGATCGGTGCAGGTCAACGAGGCGATCAAGCTGCTGACCGGCATCGGCGAGCCGCTGCTCGGCCAGCTGCTGATCTACGACGCGCTGGAGATGGACTACCGCAAGCTGCCGGTCCGCAAGGATCCCAACTGCGCCATCTGCGGCCAGAACCCCACGGTCACCGAGCTGATCGACTACGAGTCGTTCTGCGGTGCGGTGTCCCAGGAGGCCGCCGAGGCTGCGGCGGGCTCGACGATCTCGGTGACCCAGCTCGAGCGGATGCTGAAGGAGCGGGAGAACGGCGAGCGCGACTTCGTGCTGGTCGACGTACGCGAGCCCAACGAGTACGAGAGCAACAAGATCCCCGGCTCGCAGCTGATCCCGAAGGGCGAGTTCCTCAACGGCAACGCCATCGGGCAGCTACCGCAGGACAAACAGGTGGTGCTGCACTGCAAGTCCGGCGCCCGGTCGGCGGAGGCGCTGGCGGTGCTGAAGGGCGCCGGGTTCTCCGACGCCGTGCACGTCGGCGGCGGCGTGGTCGCCTGGGTCAACCAGATCGACCCGTCCCAGCCGTCGTACTGACACACGATCCGCCGCGTGGAGTAACCCCCGAGCCGCAGCGTCGTTGTGACCTGTGACACCGACGCCGTCCCGGAAGGGTTCTCCATGCGCCTCCCGACAACTCGTGCACTGGCCGCGGTCGGCACCAGCGTGGTGCTGGCCGCGGCCGGTTCCGTCCTCGCCCCGGCTTCGGCGAGCTCTGGCACCCAGACCTGGGCGCCGGCGGCCACCGCCACCATCCACCCCGGAACGATGATGTACACCAAGGGCGCGCAGTGCACCGCCAACTTCGTCTACGCCGACGCCGCGGGAGACACCTATCTCGGCTACGCCGCGCACTGCGCGGGCACGGGCAGCTCCACCGACACCAACGGCTGCAAGACCACGTCGCTGCCGCTGGGCACCAAGGTGACCTTCTCCGACGACGGCAGCCTGCTCTCGTCGGGCACCACCGTGGGCTCCGGGACGCTGGCCTACAGCAGCTGGCTCACGATGCAGAAGAGCGGGGAGAAGGACGCCAGCACCTGCGCCTACAACGACCTCGCCCTCGTCAAGGTCGACCCCGCCGACGTGGCCCAGGTGAACCCCAGCGTGCCGTTCTGGGGTGGGCCGGTCGGCATCGACACCAAGGGCACCGTCTCCGGCGACGCGGTCTACACCTACGGCAACTCGAGCCTTCGGGCCGGGATCAGCGCGCTGTCCCCGCACACCGGCATCAGCCTTGGTGACCAGGCCGCGGACGGCGGGTGGTCCCACCCGGTCTACACCGCGACGCCCGGCATCCCCGGCGACTCCGGCAGCGGGTTCATGGACGCCAGTGGCGACGCCCTTGGCGTGCTGTCCACGGTCGAGCTCGCCCCGCTCGCGGGCGCCAACGGCGTCGGTGACCTGGGCAAGGAGCTGGCCTACGCCCAGGCACACTCCGGGATCTCCGGGTTGCGGCTGGTGCCGGGGACGGAGCCGTTCAACCCCGGCCTCTGAGTAAGCCTGTCTCGTCGACCCGGCTGAGGGAGGCCTCGAAGGCACCGGACCGCGTATCCTCGCGACGTGGTGACGGGGAGGGTACGACGCGCGGCCGTGCCCGTGCTGGCCGCGGCGGGCCTGCTCGTGCTCGCGTGGGCCACGGTGGCCGGGCCGGCCCGGATCATCGGGACCCCGCATGCCGGCTTCCCCCCGTCCCGACCTCCGCCGACCGTGACAACGTCGACGCCGCCGACCGGTCAGTCCCTCTCCCACCTCCGGCAGGCCTTCCACGGCCCCCACCACCTGGGCTGGGTCGGTGACCTGCTGGCCTGGAGCATGCTCCTGGTGCTCGTGCTCGGCGTGGTCGCCGTCCTGGTCTGGCGGTGGCGGAACCGCTGGCACCGGCCGGAGCCGCCCCTGGACGTGACGGTGGACGTGCTGCCGACGGTGGGCGTCACCGAGGCCCTCGAGCAGGGCGCCGACGCGCGTCTCGCGGCGATCGCCGGCGGCAGTCCCCGCAACGGGATCGTGGCCTGCTGGCTGCTGGTGGAGGAGGCGATTGCGGAGGCTGGCCTGCCGCGCCTGCCCTGGGAGACCTCGACGGAGTTCACGGTGCGGGTGCTCCACCGGCTGGACATCGACCCGCGGTCGATCGGGACGCTGTCCCGGCTCTACCGTGAGGCGCGGTTCTCCGAGCACCCGATGGGCGAGGACGCCCGCGACGTGGCCCGCGCGGCGCTCGGGCAGCTCGACGAGGAGCTCCGCGCAATGGGCGCGGCGGCACGGGGGACGCCGGCATGAGGAGGTTCTGGGCTCGCCGGACCGCCCTCGGAGTGGCGGTCTGGTTCGTGCTGTGCGCGGCCGCGCTGTTCCTCGATGCGCATCCCCGTCCGGCATTGCTGGCGATCGCGGTGGCGGCCGCCGGTGCGGCGTTGCTGCTGTTCCTCGATGTGCAGACCCCACCGGTGAGCTGGACGCTGCACGACGACGAGCCGATCCGGGCGCGCGGGGAGGACGCCGGCATGATGCTGCTGTCCCACCTGCTCAGTGAGCAGCTGTACGCCCGCCAGCCGGGCGACCGGCTCCGCAGCCACCTCCTGGAGCTGGTGGACAGCAGGCTGCTGGCCCACCACGGGGTCAGCCGGATCGCCGACCCGGAGCGCGCGGCGGCGCTGATGGGCCCGGAGCTGGCACAGTTCGTGACCGCCGCGCCGCCGTACCCTCGGATCACGCTGTCTCGGATCGCCCTGCTCACCGACCAGATCGAGGAACTGTGAACCCACTGACTCCGGCCGACGTCTCCCGGATGGCCGCCGAGGTGCTCGACGAGGTGCAGCAGGCGGTGGTGGGGAAGCGCAGCGCGCTGACCCTGGTGCTCAGCTGCATCCTCGCCGGCGGCCACGTGCTCATCGAGGACTTCCCCGGGCTCGGCAAGACGCTCGCCGCCCGCTCGTTCGCGCAGACGCTGGGCCTGGAGTTCACCCGCGCCCAGTTCACCCCAGACCTGCTGCCCGCGGACCTGACCGGCTCCTTCGTGTACGACCAGAAGGCCGGCGAGTTCGACTTCCGGCAGGGCCCCCTGTTCACCGGCCTGCTGCTGGCCGACGAGATCAACCGCACTCCGCCCAAGACCCAGGCGGCGCTGCTCGAGGCGATGCAGGAGCGGCAGATCACCGTGGAAGGCCACACGTTCCGGCTGCCCGCGCCCTTCCACGTGCTGGCCACCGCCAACCCGGTCGAGTACGAAGGCACCTACCCACTTCCGGAAGCCCAGCTGGACCGGTTCCTGATGCGGGTCAGCTTCGGGTACCCGAGCCGTGAGCAGGAGTGGCAGGTGCTGGCCCGCCGGCTCGGCCGGCGGCAGGAGGAGCAGGAGCTGAACGCGGTCACCGACGCCTCCGGTCTGCTGGCGATGCAGCGGGCGGTGGAGACCGTCGATGTGGAGGAGAGCGTGGGCAGGTACTGCGTCACACTGGCCGCCGCGACCCGTTCCCACCCGCACGTGCTGATGGGCTCCTCGCCGCGCGGAGCGCTGGCGCTGATGCTGACCGCCCGCAGCTACGCGGTCATCGACGGACGCGACTACGTGGTGCCCGAGGACGTCAAGGCGGTCGCCCCGGCGGTGCTCGCGCACCGGGTCACGCTGCGGCCGGAGCTCTGGATGAGCGAGGTCAGCGGTGCCTCGGTCATCGACGGGGTGCTCGCCGAGGTGGAGACGCCGGCGGCGCGTGAGCAGCTGCAGCAGCCGGGCCCGCACTGATGCAGGCCGACGAGGGGCCGTCCTGGCGGCCGACCGACGCGTTCGTACGTGCCGGTCTCGGGTCGCTGGTGCTGGTCCTGGTGGCGGTGCTCGCCGGCCGTCCGGACGTGCTGGTGCTCGCGTCATCGTTGCTGCTGGTCGCCGTCGCCTCCGCCGTACGACGGCCGGGGTCGGTGCCGCAGGTGCAGGCGCGGCTGCTGCACACCAGCCTGCGCGAAGGCGAAGGGACCGCGGTGCGCACCACGTTCCGGGACGCCTCCGACGTGGAGCACGCCGTCGTCGCGCTGGCCCCGCACCGGTGGGTCGCGTACGACCCGCCGTTGGGGGTGCGCGACCTGGCGGTCGACGTGCCGAAAGAGACGCTGACCCTCGACGTGCCGCTCTCCAGTCGGCGCTGGGGCCGGCGGGGCGTCGGGGACGGACTGGTCGCGGTCACGTCCGCGTGGGGCGCGTTCCGCCGCCGGCTGGAGCCGCCGCACGCGATGACCTTGACCACGCTGCCGACGCCAGGACCCTTCGACGCGAAGGCTCCGACCCCGCACCCGATCGGGCTGGTCGGCACCAACCCGGCGCGCCGCCCGGGGGAGGGCACGGAGTTCGCCAGCATTCGGCCGTTCACCCCCGGCGACCGGCTGCACCGGGTGCAGTGGCGGGTGTCGCTGCGCACCGGGACGCTGCACGTCACCAGCACCGTCGCCGAGCAGGACGCCGGCATCCTGCTGCTGCTCGACACGTCCGCGGAGCTCGGCGAGCCGGGGGGCCTGGACGGCGGGGACAGCACGCTCGATGTCACGGTGCGTGCCGCCGGGGCGATCGCCGAGCACTACCTGCGGCGCGGGGACCGCGTGGGCCTGCGGCTGCTCGGGCGCTCGACGGGCTCGGTCCCGGTCGCCGCCGGCACCCGGCACCTGCGGCGGCTGCTGGAGAGCCTGGCGCGTGTGGTGCCCGGGGAGGGTCGGGGCGTCGATCCGGCGCGCATGCACTTCGGGGTCTCCGGCGGCACGGTGGTGCTCATGCTGTCGCCGATGCTGTCCGACTTGGCGGTGACCACGACGGTGATGCTGGCCCGCCGGGGGCTGACCGTGGTGGTCGTCGACCCGGTTGCTCCCGACCTCGTGGTGGGGGAGGGCGACCCGCGTGTCGAGGTGGCCTGGCGGCTCCGGCTGCTCGAACGCGGCCTGCTGCTCGAGCGGGTGCAGTCGGCGGGGATCCCGGTGGTGGCCTGGCGGGGTCCCGGCACCCTCGACGACGTGCTGCGCCGGCTCGGCCGGCAGGCGGCGCTGCCCAGGCTGGTGCACCGATGAACCGGCCGGAGGGCCGATGAGCAGCCCGGCGGCCCGGTGGAGCGACCTGCTGGACGGGCTGAGCCGGCTGTCGGTGCAACAGCGGCTGCTGCGGGCATCGGCGCCGGTCGGCGCGTCCGTCGTACTCCTGCTGGAGCGGCTGGCCGGCGGCGCCGTGCAGCCGTGGTTCCTGGCCATCGTGCTCGTGCAGGCGCTGCTCGTCGCGGTCATCCCGGACTCCGGCGCCTGCCTCGTGCTTGTCCTGCTGCTCGGCGTGCACTGGGCGCTCTTCGCGCCGCCGGCGGTGACCGGATGGGTGCTGGGCGCGGCGCTCGCGCTGCTCGGGGTGCACCTGGCCACCACGCTCGCCTCCTACGGCCCGCCGTCGCTGGTGCTGCACCGTGTGTTGCTGCTCCGCTGGGCGCGCCGCGCGGGGCTCGTGGCGGCCGGCACCGCGGCCATCTGGGCGCTCGTCCGGTTCTGGCCGTCGGGGCTGGGTTCGGCCGGCGGGTGGGCCACTGGGCTGGCGCTGCTGGCGACACTGGCCTGGACGCTCCGGTTGACGCGGCTGCTGGTCGCGCGCCGGTAACGTGTGCGCGTGGCACGCATGGACCCCGAGGAGTACGTCGAGGCGGTGCTCTGCCTGGTCGAGCAGATCCCGTCCGGCCGGGCCACCACCTACGGCGCGCTCGCCGAGGCGGTCGGGGTCGGCGGACCGCGGCAGGTCGGCCGGGTGATGTCGACGTACGGCGGACCGGTGCCCTGGTGGCGGGTGGTCCGCGCCGACGGTGGTCTGCCGCTGTGCCACGACGGTGAGGCGCTGGCCCACCACCGGGAGGAAGGCACGCCGCTGCGCAGCACCGAGCGCGTCGACCTGACCCAGGCGATGTGGTGGCCCCCGGACCGCGACGCGGTGTCGGCGCCGTCTGGTCTGATGCGCCCGTGACGACGTACCTCCTGGAGCGGCCCACCCGTGGGGCCGCCGCCTCACCGCCCCTCGACGACCACCAGCGCGCCGTGGTCGACCACCCCGGCGGGCCGCTGCTGGTGCTGGCCGGACCGGGCACCGGCAAGACCACCACGCTGGTCGAGGCCATCGTGGCCCGGCTGGAGTCCGGGGTCCCTGCCGAGTCGGTGCTGGCGCTGACCTTCAGCCGGAAGGCCGCAGAGCAGCTGCGCGACCGGGTCACCGCCCGCCTCGGGATGACGCTGGCGACCACGCTGAGCAGCACGTTCCACTCCTTCGCCTACGGGCTGGTGCGGCAGCACGCCCCCGCCGAGGTGTACGCCGCCCCGCTGCGGCTGCTCTCGGCGCCGGAGCAGGATGTGGTGCTCCAACAGATGCTCGAGGGCAACCGGCTCGCCGAGGACCGACTCTGGCCGTCCTCCCTCGGGGCCGCGCTGCGCACCCGCGGTTTCGCGCGCGAGGTGCAGGCGGTGCTGGCCCGGGCCCGGGAGAAGGGCCTGGACCCCGTCGACCTCAAGCGGATGGCCGAGGAGGAGGGCGTGCCCGAGCTGGTCGCCGCGGCCCGGTTCATGCAGCAGTACCACGTCATCCTCGACGACCACAGCGCCCTGGACTATCCCGAGATCGTCTACCGGGCGGTGCAGCTGGCCGAACGACCGGAGGTGCGCCGGCAGCTGCGTGACCGGTTCACCTACGTCGCCGTCGACGAGTACCAGGACACCGACCCGAGTCAGGTCCGGCTGCTGCAGGCGCTCGCCGGAGACGGCCGCGACCTGGTGGTGGTCGGTGACCCGGACCAGTCGATCTACGGCTTCCGCGGGGCCGAGGTGCGCGGCATCCTCGACTTCCCTGACCGGTTCCGCCGCGCGGACGGCTCACCCGCCCACGTGCTGGCGCTGCGCAGCACCCGCCGGTTCGGGCCGCGGCTGCTGGCCGCCTCCCGGGCGGTGGCGGCTTCGCTGCCCGCCACCGGGGCGATCGACGCGGAGTCGTTCCGGGCGTTCCGCGAGCCGGTGCCGGTGGAGAACGGGTACGGCGACGGCGAGGTCGAGGTGTGCACGTTCGACACCGACCGCGCCGAGACCGAGCACGTCGCCGACCGGCTGCGCCGGGCCCATCTGGAGGAGGGGGTGCCGTGGTCTCAGATGGCGGTCCTGGTGCGGTCCGGGCGGCGCTCCATCCCGGCGCTGCGCCGGTCCCTCGGCGCGGCCGGTGTTCCGGTGGAGGTGGCGGGCGACGACCTGCCGCTCGTGGAGGAACCGGCGGTACTGCCGCTGCTGGACACGCTGCGAGCGGTGGTGAACCTCGACAACGACGACCCGGGCCATTTCGACTACATCGACCCCGCCCGGGCCGAGTCCCTGCTGGTGTCCCCGCTCGGCGGCCTCGACGCCACCGAGGTTCGCACCCTTGCCCGGACGCTGCGCCTGGCGGAGAAGCGCGCCGCCGAGCGCGACGGCCGCTCGCCGCGCCCGTCACCGGTGCTGCTGCGTGAGGCGCTGCTGTGTCCGGGCACGTCCCACGCGGTCCCGGTGCGGCCCGCCGCCAAGGCTGCCGCGCTCGCCGGGCTGCTGGTCTCGGCCAGGACCGTCCTCGACGCCGGCGGCACGGCGGAGGAGGTGCTCTGGCTGCTCTGGTCGGGCACCGACTGGCCTCGCCGGCTGCGGCGCGCGGCCGAGGCCGCGGGACCGGGCGCCCGGCTCGCGCACCGGGACCTCGACGCCGTGTGCGCGCTGTTCGAGGTGGCGGCCAAAACCGAGGAGCAGCGCGGGCACACCAGCGTCGCCTCGTTCCTGTCCTCGCTGCGGGCGCAGCGGATCCCGGCCGACACGCTGGCGGAGCGGGGGGTCCGCGGGGAGGCGGTCCGGCTGCTCACCGCGCACCGCTCCAAGGGCCTGGAGTGGCGGTTCGTGGTGGTCATGCACGTGCAGGAGGAGCTGTGGCCCGATCTGCGGCGCCGCGCCACCCTGCTGCAGGCCGACCGGATCGGGGCGGACGGCATGCTGCCGTCGACCACCACCAAGGCGCTGCTCGCCGAGGAGCGGCGGCTGTTCTACGTGGCCTGCACCCGGGCCCGGCAGCGGCTGCTGGTCACCGCGGTCCGCGCCGTCGAGGAGGACGGAGAGCAGCCGTCCCGGTTCCTCGAGGAGCTCGGGCCCGGCGCGGAGGAGGGCCGTGGGCCGGTGTCCCGCCGCCACGTGCAGGGCCGCCCGACCCGGCCCCTGTCCCTGGCCGGTCTGGTCGCCGAGCTGCGGCGCACCGTCTCCGATCCCGCCGCTTCGGGCGCCCTCCGGGACGCGGCAGCCCGTCGCCTCGCGCGGCTGTCGGCCGAGGGCGGTCCGGACGGATCGGTCACCCCGCACGCGGACCCCGCCCACTGGTGGGGGCTGCGCAGCCGCAGCCTGGCCGCCCAGCCGCTGCGGCTGCCGGACGAGCCGCTGACGCTGTCCGCGAGCGCGCTGGAGGGGCTGCTCGCCTGCCCGGTCAAGTGGTTCCTGGAGCGGGAGGCGGGCGGGCAGCTGCCTGCGAGCGCCTCGCAGGCCTTCGGCCAGCTGGTGCACGCACTCGCCGACTGGGTCGCCAAGGGCGAGCTCGCCGGCAGCGAGGACCTGCTCGCCGACCTGATGGCGCACGTGGACGCGGTGTGGCCGCAGATCCCGTTCCGGACCCCGTGGTCGCGGGCGAAGGAGCGCGCGGAGATCGAGGCTGCCCTGCGGCGGTTCCTGGACTGGCACGGCCGCCCGGGCGCCCGCACGGTGGTGGCCACCGAGCAGCACCTGGCCGCCGACGTGGCGCTCCCCGACGGCCAGCGGATCCGGCTGAACGGGTACGCCGACCGGCTCGAGCTCGACGAGGACGGCCAGGTCGTCGTCGTCGACCTGAAGACCTCCAAGTACCCGCCACCTGACAAGGAGCTGCCCGCCAACCCGCAGCTCGGCCTCTACCAGCACGCCGTCGACCACGGGGCGGCCGACGGCCTGGTAGGCCGGCCGGTGCGGGCCGGTGGAGCAGAGCTGGTGCAGCTGCGCAAGCAGAAGGCCGGCGCCGCCAAGGTGCAGATCCAGCAGCCGCAGCAGCCGGGCGAGGACGGGCACACCCAGATCCAGCGGCAGCTGATGCAGGCCGCGTCCGTGGTGCGCGAGGAGGCGTTCGTGGCCACCCCCGGCAAGCACTGTGACCACTGCGGCTTCCAGGCCATCTGCCCGGTCAAGGGCGCCGGGACGGTGCTGTCGTGACTCGCTTGCTGGACACGCCGGAGTCGCTGCGCGCGCTGATGGGCGCGGACTTCGGGTTCAGCGACCAGCAGTTCGCGGCGATCACCGCCCCGCTCGAGCCGCAGGTGGTGGTCGCCGGCGCCGGCTCGGGCAAGACCACCGTGATGGCCGCGCGCGTGGTGTGGCTGGTGGCGACCGGCCAGGTCCGCACCGGCGAGGTGCTCGGCCTGACCTTCACCAACAAGGCGGCCGGCGAGCTGACCACCCGGATCCGCACGGCGCTGCGCGGCGCCGGCCTGCTGCCCCCACGCGGCGGTCCGCGGGAGCCGCACGGGGAGGAGCCGGAGGAGCCGACCGTCGCCACCTACAACGCGTTCGCCGCGAACCTGCTGGCGGAGGAGGGGCTGCGCATCGGGCACGAGCCGGACACCCGCGTGATCGCCGACGCGTCGCGCTACCAGCTCGCCGCCCGGGCGGTGGCCCGCTACACCGGGCACGTCGAGCTGCTCAGTGACCACCCGGCGACGGTGATCGGCTACCTGCTCGCCCTGGACAGCGCGATGACCGAGCACCTGGTCACCCCCGACGACGTGCGCCGCTTCCAGGGGCGTGAGCGCCCCCGGTTCTCCGACGCGCTGGCGCTGGAGACCTTCAAGACCAAGGCCGACGAGATTCGCAAGGTGTTGCACACGTTCGTCCGTCGTGAGGAGCTGCTCGGGCTGGTGGAGGCCTACCGACGGCTCAAGCGGGAGCTCGGGCTGATGGACTTCTCCGACCAGATCGAGCTGGCGGCCCGGCTGGCCGTGGAGCGGCCGGAGGTGGGGGTCGCGCTGCGCGGGAAGTACCACGTCGTCCTCCTCGACGAGTACCAAGACACGTCGGTGGCCCAGGCGCTGATGCTCAGCCGGCTGTTCTCCGGCCCGACCGCCGAGCAGGGCCGCGGCCACGCGGTCACCGCCGTCGGCGACCCGAACCAGGCCATCTACGGCTGGCGCGGCGCATCGGTGTCCAACATCCTTCGGTTCGGCGAGGACTTCCCCACCGCGGACGGTGCGGTCGACGTGCCGACGTACCCGCTGACCGTGAACCGCCGCTCCGACCGCAGGATCCTGGAGGTGGCCAACGCGCTCGCCGCGCCGTTGTACGCCGCGTTCCCCGCGGTGCGGCAGCTGGAGCCGAAGCCGGAGGCCGCGAAGGGTGAGGTGCGGACGGTCGTCCATCCGACGTACGACGAGGAGCTGGCCTGGCTGCCCGCGCAGGTGCTGGCCGCTCACGAGCGGGCCAGCGGCAGGCCGTGGTCGCAGATCGCGGTGCTCACCCGCGACAACGCGCACGCCGCCGACGTGTTCGACGCGCTGACCGCCGCGGAGATCCCGGTCGAGATCGTCGGCCTGCAGGGCCTGCTGCGGCTGCCGGAGGTCGCCGAGGTGGTGGCCACGCTCACCCTGCTGCACGACCTGACCGCGAACGCGGCGCTGCTGACCCTGCTGACCGGGCCGCGGTGGGCGGTGGGGGCGCGCGACCTGGCGCTGCTCGGCCGCCGGGCCCGGCGACTGGCCGGGCACGCCGGCTCACCGCGCGCCGCCGGCCTGACCCTCGGGGCGGAGCTGGCCGCCGCGGCGGAGGGCGCGGACCCGACCGAGCTGGTCTCGCTCAGCGACGCGCTCGACGACCCCGGCGACCGTGACGAGGTCGGCTACTCCGCCGAGGCCTTCGAGCGGTTCCGGCTGCTCGCCGACGAGCTGCGGCGGCTGCGCCGACACGCGGCCGAGCCGCTGCTGGACCTGGTGCGCCGCATCATCGACACCACCGGCATCGACGTCGAGCTGGCCTCCTCCACCAGCCCCGCGGCGCACGCCCGGCGGGACAACCTGGACCTGTTCGTGAAGGCGGTCGCCGACTTCCAGGGCGTCGACGGCCAGGTCACCCTGCCGGCGCTGCTGGCCTACCTGCAGGCCGAGGACGAGTACGGCGCGGGGCTGGACGTGGCCACGCCCACCGACGCCGACTCGGTCAAGCTGCTGACCGTGCACCGGTCCAAGGGCCTGGAGTGGGACGCGGTGTTCCTGGTCGGGGTCGCCGAGGACAAGTTCCCCACCGGACGCACCCGCACCAAGTGGACCGCCGGGCCGGGCGTGCTGCCCACCCCGCTGCGCGGCGACGAGCGGGACCTGCCGGCGCTGGCCGGACCCACCTGCGACGATCTCAAGAAGTACGCCCAGGAGGCGAAGACCCATGAGCTGGCCGAGGAGCTCCGGCTGGCCTACGTCGCCTTCACCCGGGCGCGACACCTGCTGGTCGTCTCGTCGTACTGCTGGAACGCCGACCGGGTGAGCCCGCTGGGCCCCTCGCCGTACCAGCGCACCGTCCGGGAGGTGATGGCCGGCTGGGGTGAGCAGCCGGAGGGGTGGTTGGACCGGCCCGCGAAGGGGGAGACGAACCCGTTGCTGCAGCGGGTGGTGTCGCGGCCGTGGCCGGTGGAGGCGCACCACGCGGAGGTGGCCCGGCGCACCGAGGCCGCGGCCCGGGTCCTGGCCGCCAGGGACGCGCTGCACCGCGCCGGCGGGCAGCCGCCGCTCGAGCTCGGGCTCACCGCAGAGGAGGCCGAGCGGGTCGGGCAGTGGGACGCCGAGATCGACCGGCTGCTCGAGGAGGCCCGACGCGACCGCGCGGACACGGTGACCGTGCCGCTGCCCTCCAGCCTCTCGGCGACCTCCCTGGCCCGGCTGCGCGACGACCCGACGGGTCTGGCCGCGGACCTGGCCAGGCCGATGCCGCGCAAGCCGTCGGCCGCGGCCCGGTTCGGCACCCGTTTCCACGCCTGGATCGAGGCGCGGTTCGGCGAGCAGCTGCTCCTCGACCCCGACGACCTGCCGGGCCGGGCCGACGCGGAGATCGACGACGAGTCGGAGCTGCAGGAGCTAATCACCCGGTTCTCCGCCGGTCCGTTCGCTGAGCGCACCCCGGTCGCGGTGGAGCCGCCGTTCGCGCTGGTGCTGTCCGGCCAGGTGGTGCGCGGCCGCATCGACGCGGTCTACGCCGACGGGGACGGCTACCTGGTCGTTGACTGGAAGACCAATCGCCGGAAGACCGCCGACCCGCTGCAGCTCGCGGTCTACCGGGTGGCCTGGGCCGAGCTGGCCGGGGTGCCGCTGGAGCGGGTGCGCGCGGGCTTCTACTACGTGCGGAGTGGCGACCTGGTGCTGCCCGAGGAGCTCCCCGACCGGGCCGCGCTGGAGCGGCTGCTCACCGCCACCGGCCCCGGCCGCCCACCGGCTACCGGACCGTAGGGTGGGGGCGTGAGCTCCAGCGACACCTCTCCCGTCGAACCGCTGCCCGCCCCCGGGGCGGTGGACATCGCGCTGACCGCGCACATGCACGACCGGGCGGGAGTACGACGCGGGGACGAGGCCTGGCTCGCCCACGCGTGGACAGACCCCACCACCCGGGTGGTGCCGATCGCCGAGGGACGGTTCCCCGTCGGCGAGGACGCCAGCGTGGCCTGGCGCAGCCCCAGGCTGACCGGCGACGGGCTGCGCATCTTCCTGGGCATCCGCGACGGCCGGGCGCACTTCGCCCTGCTCCAGGACGATGCCCCCGACGAGACCTGGAGCACCCTGCGTCGGGTGGGCCCGCTGCTGTCGCAGGGGGACGCCGGCCTGATGGTGCACGCGGTGGCGCTCGCGGAGTGGCACGCGGCGCACCGGCACTGCCCGCGCTGCGGCGGCCGGCTGGAAGCCCAGGCGGCTGGCCACGTGCTCGTCTGCACCGGGTGCGGCCGGCAGCAGTTCCCGCGCGCCGACCCGGCGGTGATCATGCTGGTCACCGACGGGGACCGGGCGCTGCTCGGCCGGCAGCCGAGCTGGCCCGAGGGCCGCTACTCCACGCTGGCCGGCTTCGTCGACCCCGGCGAGAGCCTCGAGGAGGCGGTGGCCCGCGAGGTGGCCGAGGAGGTCGGTGTGCAGGTCACCGACGTCACCTACTTCGGCAACCAGCCCTGGCCGTTCCCGTCGAGCTTGATGGTCGGCTTCTTCGCCCGCGCGGTGACCACCGAGATCCGGGTGGACCAGGACGAGATCAGCGACGCGCGGTGGTTCACCCGCGAGCAGATGCGCGCCGAGGCCGAGGCCGGCACGCTGCTGCTGCCCGGCGGGATCTCGATCTCCCGCTCACTGGTCGAAGCCTGGTTCGGCGGGCCGCTGCCCGGCCACTGGTGAGCCTCACAAGGCGGCGAGCTTGGCCTTCACCTCGGCGAGCGAGGGGTTGGTCTGCGCCGTGCCGTCGACGTACACCAGGGTGGGCACGGTCTGGTTGCCGTTGTTGACCCGCTCCACGAGCAACGCCGCATCCGGCACCTGCTCGATGTCGACCACGTCGTAGCCGATGCCCTCGCGGTCGAGCTGGCCGCGCAACCGGTGGCAGTACCCGCACCACGGAGTGGAGTACATCGTGACCTGGTGGGCCGATCCGTTCGGCATGTGTGTCCTTCCTGCCGTCTAGGCTGGTGCCGCCCGTCCGCAGAACCGTGACGAGCACTCCCTAAACAACCCAGACGAGGGGGTTTGTTCCCGATGACCCCGCCGCCACGCTCGCCGGAGCAGCTCCTGGAGGCGCTCGACCCGGAACAGCGGGAGGTGGCCCAGGCGCTCCACGGCCCGGTCCGGGTGCTGGCGGGCGCCGGCACCGGCAAGACCCGGGCGATCACGCACCGCATCGGCTACGGGGTGGCCACCGGGGTCTACACCCCGCACTCGGTGCTCGCGGTCACGTTCACCACCCGCGCCGCGGCCGAGATGCGGACCCGGCTGCGGGCGCTCGGGGCCGAGGGGGTGCAGGCGCGCACCTTCCACTCCGCGGCGCTGCGACAGGTGCGCTACTTCTGGCCCCGGGTGTACGGCGGGGAGCCGCCGGTGCTGACCGAGTCCAAGCTGCCCCTGATGGGCAACGCGGCCCGCCGCAACCGCGTCGACGCCGACGCCGCCACCCTGCGCGACCTCGCCGGCGAGGTGGAGTGGGCCAAGGTCAGCAACGTGACCCCGGAGGAGTACCCCTCCCTGGCCGCCGCCCGGGGGCGCAGCGTCAACGGCCAGGACCCGGCCACCGTGGCCCGGGTGTTCGCCACCTACGAGCACCTCAAGCGCGAGCAGGGCCGGATGGACATGGAGGACGTGCTGCTGTGCGCGGCCGCCCTGCTGGCCGAGGACGAGCGGGTGGCCGCTCAGGTGCGCCGGCAGTACACCTGCTTCGTCGTCGACGAGTTCCAGGACGTCAGCCCGATCCAGGTCTCGCTGCTCGACCTGTGGCTCGGGGGCCGGGACGCCCTGTGCGTGGTCGGCGACCCGGCACAGACCATCTACTCCTTCGCCGGCGCGAGCGCCCGGCACCTGCTGGACTTCCCGAAGCGCTACCCCGGCACCAGGTCGATCGACCTGGTCCGCAACTACCGCTCCACGCCGCAGGTGGTGTCGGCCGCCAACCGGCTGCTGGCCGCCGCGCCGGGCGCCGGGGTCCGGCTGCGGTCCCAGCAGGACGCCGGCCCGGAGCCGGTGTACCGGGAGTGCGCCGACGAGGTCGACGAGGCCGAGTGGGCGGCCGAGCAGATCGTCGCCCTGCGCCGTGCCGGCACGCCGCTGCGGGAGGTGGCGGTGCTGTTCCGGGTGAATGCACAGTCGGAGGCGTTCGAGGAGGCGCTGGCCGCCCGGCAGGTGCCCTACGTGGTCCGCGGCGCGGCCCGGTTCTTCGAGCGGCCGGAGGTCCGCCAGGCGCTCACCCTGCTGCGCGGCAGCGCCC
>DASTWW010000121.1:0-21533 GCA_035765755.1 Nocardioidaceae bacterium | reverse complement strand
CGCGCAGCGGGTTCACCGCGCGTCGTACCTCCGCGAGCTCGCGCTTGAGGATGTAGATCCGCTGCTCGTCCTGGGTGCGGTCGGGGGAGAACACCGACGTCTCCACCTCGTCGACGTCCACCTCCAGCGAGGCGGCCACCGACGTGTAGCCGTCCACGACGGTGTCGCAGATCGCGTAGACCACCGCCGAGGGGCCGTGCCCGAGCACCGCGGTGCTGCGCTCCAGGTCGAGCCGGGCGCTGTGCAGCTCCGCGCCGCTGCCGTGCCGGACGCTGACCACGAAGTCGCTCCCCACGAACAGCGCGATCTCGCCGGTTTCCACGGCGTCGTCCTCGTCGACGTACCACAGCGTCTTCAGGACCAGGAACAGGTTGTCGTCGTACCTCTCCAGCTTGGGCCGCTGGTGGGCGTTCACCGCGTCCTCCACGGCGAGCGGGTGCAGCGAGAACGCCTTGGACACCCGGTCCATCTCGGTCTCGTCGGGCTCGTGCAGCCCGACCCAGACGAAATCCCCGTCTCCCTGGCGGGCCGCGAGCACGGCGTCCAGGTCGGCCTTGTCCCCGTCGGGGGACACCCGGACCCCGTCGCGGTACAGGGCGCTGTCAACGATCATGCGGCTCAGGGTACGTGCCCTACCCTCGGACCCATGGCAACGGTGATCCTGGCCCGACACGGACGCAGCACCGCGAACGTGAGCGGGACGCTGGCCGGCCGGACCAAGGGCGTACACCTCGACGACGGCGGACGCGAGCAGGCCCGCGCGCTGGCCGAGCGGCTGGGCAGCCTGCCGCTCGCCGCGATCGTGTCCAGCCCGCTGGAGCGGTGTCGGGAGACCGCCCGCGAGATCACCCGAGCCCGTGCCGACGGGGCCAGGGTGGTGACCGACCGGGGCCTCCTGGAGTGCGACTACGGCTCGTGGACCGGCCGGCCGCTGAAGGACCTGGCCAAGCAGCCGTTGTGGAAGACCGTGCAGACCCACCCGTCCGCGGCCGCGTTCCCCGACGGCGAGTCGATGGCGCACATGATGGCGCGCAGCGTGGAAGCGGTACGGCGCTGGGACGCCCGCGTCGAGGAGGAGCACGGCGTGGACGCGGTCTGGGTGGCGGTCAGCCACGGTGACGTGATCAAGTCCGTGCTCGCCGACGCGCTCGGCCTCCACCTCGACCAGTTCCAGCGGATCGTCGTGGACCCGGCGTCGGTGTCGGTTGTCCGGTACACGCCCATGCGCCCGTTCGTGGTGTCCACCAACTCCTCCCAGGGCGACCTCGGTTTCCTGAAGCCTCCGAAGCGGCGCCGGCGCCGGGCGAGCAGCGACGCGCCCGTCGGCGGGGGCGCCGGTCCCGGTGGGTCACGGAGTACGGCGCGGCGGGGGACCGCCTAGGCTCGGAGGATGGCACCCGTCGTCCACAGCTTCGACCCGCCCGAACGCTTCGTCGCCGGCACGGTCGGCCCGCCCGGCCAGCGGACCTTCTTCCTCCAGGCGCGCAGCGGCGCCCGGGTGACCAGCGTCGCTCTGGAGAAGCAGCAGGTCGCGGTGCTCGCCGAGCGGATCGACGAGCTGCTCGACGAGGTGATGCGCACCACCGGCGGCGCCTCGTCGGTGCCCGCGGTCACCCCGGTCGGGCTCACCGACGCAGAGCCGCTGGACCAGCCGATCGTCGAGGAGTTCCGGGCCGGCACCATGACGCTGTCCTGGGACGCCGAATCGGAGCGGATCGTCGTCGAGGTGTTCCCCTACAACGAGGAGGCGGTGGCCGCCCCGGGGGAGCCCGAGGAGGAGATCGAGGAGCCGGAGCCCGAGGAGATCCTGCTCGTCCGGCTGCCGGCGGCGCTGGCCCGCGCGTTCAGCCAGCGGGCCCAGTCGGTGGTCGCCGCCGGCCGCCAGCCCTGCCCCTTCTGCGGTGGGCCGATGGACCCCGCCGGGCACCTGTGCCCCCGCGCCAACGGCTTCCGCCGCTCACCATGACCGAGGACGCACGTCAGACCACGGCCGCGGTCGAGGAGGCCGAGGTGCTCGCCCGCGGCGAGCTCGAGCTGACCGGCCGGGTGCTGCCGGCCTCCAACGTGACCTTCTACGGCCGGGTCCGGCTGGCCGGCTCGTCGGTGCGCTGCGTGTACAAGCCGGTCCGCGGGGAGCGGCCGCTGTGGGACTTCCCCGACGGGACGCTCGCCGGCCGCGAGGTGGCGGCCTACCTGGTCTCGGAGACGCTGGGTTGGTCCGTCGTACCCCTCAGCGTGCTCCGGGAGGGCCCAGCCGGACCCGGCATGGTGCAGGCCTGGCGGGAGCCCGACCCGTCCCAGTCGCCGGTCGACATCGTGCCGGTGGGGCGCGTCCGCCCGGGCTACCGGCACGTGCTCGACGCCGTGGACGGTGACGACCGGCCGGTGTCCCTCGTGCACGAGGACAGCACGCCGCTGCGGCGGATGGCCGTCCTCGACGTGGTGATCAACAACGCCGACCGCAAGGGCGGCCACGTGCTGGCGATGCCCGGCGGGCACCGGCACGGCGTGGACCACGGGGTCTGCTTCCACACCGAGGACAAGCTGCGCACGGTGCTGTGGGGGTGGGCCGACGAACCGGTGCACCCCGACGACGTGGCCGACCTGGCCGCGCTCGCCGGGACGCTCGAGGACCCGGCCAGCACGCTGAACCTTCGGCTTGGTGAGCTCCTGGCCGAGTCGGAGGTGGAGGCCACGCTGCAGCGCTGCCACGACCTGCTCGCCGAGCTGCGCATGCCAGTGCCCGTGGGCCGCTGGCCCGCGATCCCGTGGCCGGCGTTCTGAGCGGGGTTCGTTAGGCTGCCCTCATGCGTGCGTGGTCGAGCCCCGAGGTGCCGACGCTCGAGGGCTTCGGTCGTGCCCGGGCGGTGAGCATCTTCGACAGCGCATCGCGGTCGCTCGTCCAGCTCCAGCCGGAGGGCGAGGCGCGGATGTACGTCTGCGGGATCACGCCCTACGACGCCACCCACATCGGCCACGCCGCGACGTACGTCGCCTTCGACCTGCTGCAGCGGGCCTGGCGGGACGCCGGCCACCCGGTGCGCTACGTCCAGAACGTCACCGACGTCGACGACCCGCTGCTGGAGCGGGCCGCCGCCACCGGTGAGGACTGGCGAGAGCTGGCCGACCGGGAGACGGAGCTGTTCGGTGAGGACATGTCCGCGCTGCGGGTGCTCGCCCCCGACGACTACATCGGTGCGGTGGAGGCGATCCCGCTCGTGGTGGAGCTGGTGGAGCAGCTGCGCGAGAAGGGCTACGTCTACGAGGTAGACCACGACCTGTACTTCTCCGTGCACTCCGACGAGCGGTTCGGATCGGTGTCGGGGCTGTCCGAGGCCGAGATGCTGGAGATCCTGCCCGAGCGGGGCGGCGACCCCGACCGGCCCGGCAAGAAGGACCCGGTGGACTGCCTGCTGTGGCAGGCGGAGCGGCCCGGGGAGCCGGCCTGGGACAGCGCCCTGGGGCGCGGCCGGCCCGGCTGGCACGTCGAGTGCGCCGCGATCGCGCTGCGCTACCTGGGCGAGAACTTCGACGTGCAGGGTGGCGGCAGCGACCTGGTCTTCCCACACCACGAGATGAGCGCCTCGGAGGCCCAGGCCGCCTTCGACGGGCTGACGTTCGCACGCACCTACGTGCACACCGGGATGGTGGGCTACCAGGGCGAGAAGATGTCGAAGTCCAAGGGCAACCTGGTGCTGGTCTCCCGGCTCAGGGAGGCGGGCGTGGACCCGATGGTGGTGCGGGTGGCGCTGCTCGGCCACCACTACCGCGACGACTGGGAGTGGACCGACTGGGATCTGCAGCGCGCGGAGCGCCGGCTGGCCACGTGGCGCAAGGCGCTGGACCACACGTCCAAGCACCAGGCCGAGCACCTGGTGCGGGTGGTCCGCCGGAGCCTGGCCGACGACCTGGACGCACCCGCCGCGCTCGATGCCCTCGACGCCTGGGCTGCCGGCTGGCACCGGGGCGACGGGGAGGGAGCCTCGGTCACCCGTGCGCTGGTCGACGCGCGACTCGGCATCGCGCTCTAGCCCAGGGTCCTAGTCCTCGTCGGACTCCCGGCGCTTGAGGTAGCGCTCGAACTCGCGGGCGATCGCCTCGCCGCTCGCCTCCGGGAGATCCGCGGTGTCGCGGGTCTCCTCGAGCGCCCGCACGTAGTCGCCGATCTCCTCGTCCTCCTCGGCGAGCTCGTCGACGCCGCGCTCCCAGGCCTTGGCCTCCTCCGGGAGGTCGGCCAGCGGGATGCTGAGGTCGAGCAGATCCTCGAGCTGGCCGAGCAGCGCGAGGGTCGCCTTGGGACAGGGCGGCTGTGCCACGTAGTGCGGAACGGCGGCCCAGAAGGACACCGACGGGAGGTCGGCGCGGGCGCAGGCGTCGCCGAAGACCCCGACGATGCCGGTCGGCCCCTCGTAGTTGGACTGCTCCAGCTTCATGCGGTCGGCGTGCTCCGGCTCGGTCGCGGTGCCGGTCACCGGGATCGGCCGGGTGTGCGGCGTGTCGGCTAGCAGCGCGCCGACCGTGACCACCAGGCTCGCGCCGAGCTCCTGCGAGGCAGCGATCAGCTCGGCGCAGAACTGCCGCCAGCGCATGTTCGGCTCGATGCCCCGCAGCAGGATCACGTCCCGGTCCGCGCCCGGCGGGGAGGCGATGGAGATCTGCGTCGACGGCCAGGTGATCCGGCGCATCCCCGCCGGGTCGGTGCCCACCACGGGGCGGTTCATCTGGAAGTCGTAGAAGTCCTCGGGGTCGATGGCGGCCACCACCCGCGCGTCCCAGACCTGGATCAGGTGGTCGAGGACCGACGATGCCGCGTCCGCGGCATCGTTCCAGCCCTCGAACGCGGCGATGAGCACGGGCGATCTGAGCTCTGGGACTTCCTCGATCTCGATCACGCCTCCAAGCCTAGACCGGACCGGCCGCCGGAACCGGAGGTCCGGGAGGCGCGTACCGCGACGGTCGTAGGATGAGACACCGTTCCGTCATCCGGGACGCACCGGGGGTAGGTCTCCGGCGCGCCTAGGCTCATTGGCTGCGACACCGACCAGACAGGAAGCCCCTTGGCAGAGCCGTCCGTCCGCCCCGACCTCACCGAGGAGCTGCGCACAGTCCTGCGCGAACGGATCCTGGTCCTGGACGGCGCAACCGGGACGATGATCCAGCGGCACGCGCTGGAGGAGGGCGACTACCGCGGGGACCGCTTCGCGGACTGGCCCCAGGACCTGCGCGGCAACGCCGACGTGCTGAACCTGACCCGGCCGGACGTGGTGCGCGCCATCCACCGGGAGTACCTCGCCGCCGGCGCGGACGTGCTGGAGACCAACACGTTCAACGCCCAGGCGATCTCCCAGGCCGACTACGGGCTGCAGGAGCTCGCCTACGAGATGAACCTGGAGGCCGCCCGGCTGGCCCGCGTGGAGTGCGACGCGATGACCGCCAGCACTCCGGACCGGCCGCGCTACGTGGCCGGCTCGATGGGGCCCACGAACACCACGGCTTCCATCTCCCCGGACGTCAACGACCCCGGAGCGCGCAACGTCACCTTCGACGCCCTGGTCGACGCCTACCACGAGCAGGCGCGCGGGCTCGTAGACGGCGGAGCGGACCTGCTCCTGGTGGAGACCATCTTCGACACGCTCAACGCGAAGGCGGCCATTTTCGCGCTGGAGACGCTGTTCGACGAGCGCGGCCGTCGTTGGCCGGTGGTCATCTCCGGGACGATCACCGACGCGTCCGGGCGGACCCTGTCCGGGCAGGTCACCGAGGCGTTCTGGCACTCGGTCCGGCACGCCCGCCCGCTTGCCGTCGGCCTCAACTGCGCACTGGGCGCCAAGCAGATGCGGCCCTACCTGGCCGAGCTGGCCCGCATCGCCGACTGCTTCGTGTCCTGCTACCCGAACGCCGGGCTGCCGAACGCGTTCGGGGAGTACGACGAGGCGCCGGAGGAGACCGGCGGCGTGCTGGAGGAGTTCGCGGAAAGCGGTCTGGTCAACCTGGTCGGCGGCTGCTGCGGCACCACCCCCGAGCACACCAGGGAGATCGCCCGCCGCGTCGAGGGCCGGGCCCCGCGGGTGCCGGCCACCGTACGGCCCGGATGCCGCCTCGCCGGCCTCGAGCCGGTGACCATCACCGAGGATTCCCTGTTCGTCAACGTGGGGGAGCGCACCAACATCACCGGCTCGGCCCGGTTCCGCAAGCTGATCAAGGCCGGCGACTACCCGACCGCGCTGTCGGTGGCCCGCCAGCAGGTGGAGGCCGGCGCCCAGGTCATCGACGTGAACATGGACGAGGGCATGATCGACGGCGTCGAGGCCATGGACCGGTTCATGAAGCTGATCGCCTCCGAGCCCGACATCTGCCGGGTGCCGACCATGATCGACTCCTCGAAGTGGGAGGTGATCGAGGCCGGGTTGAAGTGCGTGCAGGGCAAGCCCGTCGTCAACTCCATCTCGCTGAAGGAGGGCGAGGAGCGGTTCGTCGAGCAGGCCCGGCTGTGCCGCAAGTACGGCGCGGCGGTGGTCGTGATGGCGTTCGACGAGAACGGCCAGGCCGACTCGGTCGCACGTCGTACCGCCGTCTGCGAACGCGCCTACCGCATCCTCACCGAGGAGGTCGGCTTCGAGCCCTCGGACATCGTCTTCGACCCCAACATCTTCGCGATCGGCACCGGCATCGAGGAGCACGCGGCCTACGGCACCGACTTCATCGAGTCGACCCGCTGGATCAAGCAGCACCTGCCCGGGGTTCTGGTCTCCGGAGGGGTGTCGAACGTGTCATTCTCGTTCCGGGGCAACAACCCGGTGCGGGAGGCGATCCACGCGGTGTTCCTGTTCCACGCGGTGGCCGCCGGCATGGACATGGGCATCGTGAACGCGGGAGCGCTGGTTCCCTACGACGAGATCGACCCGGAGCTGCGTGAGCGCATCGAGGACGTGGTCCTCAACCGGCGGCCGGACGCGACCGAGCGGCTGCTGGAGATCGCGGACAACTTCTCCGGCGAGGGCAGCCGGCAGGACCCGGCCGACGAGGAGTGGCGCTCGCTGCCGGTGGCCGAGCGGATCACGCACGCACTCGTCAAGGGCATCGACGACTACGCGGAGTCCGACACCGAGGAGCTCCGCAAGCAGATCGAGCAGCGCGGCGGTCGGACCATCGAGGTGATCGAGGGCCCGCTGATGGCCGGCATGGACGTGGTCGGCGACCTGTTCGGGTCCGGCAAGATGTTCCTGCCCCAGGTGGTGAAGTCGGCGCGGGTGATGAAGAAGGCAGTGGCCTACCTGATCCCGTTCATCGAGGCCGAGAAACAACCCGGGGACGTGGAGACCAAGAAGGGCAAGGTCGTGATGGCCACCGTCAAGGGGGACGTCCACGACATCGGCAAGAACATCGTCGGCGTGGTGCTCCAGTGCAACAACTACGACGTGGTCGACCTGGGCGTGATGGTGCCCGCGCAGAAGATCCTGGACGCCGCCCGGGCCGAGGAGGCCGACGTGGTCGGGGTGTCCGGGCTGATCACCCCGTCCCTCGACGAGATGGTCAACCTGGCCGCCGAGATGGAGCGGCAGGGCTTCGACATCCCGCTACTCGTCGGCGGCGCGACCACGTCGCGCGCGCACACCGCGGTGAAGGTCGACCCCCGCTACCACGGCCCGGTGGTGTGGGTGAAGGACGCCTCACGCTCGGTGCCGACGGTCGCCTCGCTGCTCTCCGACGAGCGCCGGCCCACCCTGCTCGCCGACGTGGAGGCCGACTACACATCGATCCGGGAGCGGCACGCCGCCAAGCACGCCGACCGGCCGATCCTGGACCTGGAGCAGGCGCGCGCCAACCGGACCCCGATCGACTGGGCCGGCTACCGGCCGCCGCGACCGCGGCTGCTGATGCAGCACTACCGCGACGCCTACGACGTGATGGGGGAGCGGGCCCCCGGCGACGGCCGCCAGCATGTGCGGGCCTTCCTCGACTACCCGCTGGAGGAGATCCGCCGCTACATCGACTGGCAACCGTTCTTCAACGCCTGGGAGATCAAGGGGCACTTTCCCGACGTGCTCGACCACCCGACTGCTGGTGAGGCGGCGCGCCGACTGTGGGAGGACGCCCAGCGGATGCTGGACGAGCTGATCGAGGACCGCTGGCTGCACGCCAACGGCGTGGTCGGCCTGTTCCCGGCGAACTCGCTCGGCGACGACATCGAGGTCTACACCAGCGAGGCGCGCAGCGAGGTGGCCGCCACGCTGCACCACCTGCGGCAGCAGGGCGCGCACCGGTCCGGCATCCCGAACCGCTGCCTGGCGGACTACGTGGCCCCCCGCGAGTCGGGGCTGCGGGACTACGTGGGCGCGTTCGCGGTGACTGCCGGGCTCGGCAGTCAGGAGAAGATCGCCGAGTTCAAGGAACGCCTGGACGACTACAGCGCGATCCTGCTGGAGTCGCTGGCCGACCGGTTGGCCGAGGCGCTCGCCGAGCGGATGCACGAGCGGGTCCGCCGCGACCTTTGGGGCTACGCCCCCGACGAGCGGCTCGACGAGGAAGGCCTGCTGAAGGAGCGCTACGCCGGCATCCGGCCCGCCCCCGGCTACCCCGCGTCTCCGGAGCACACCGAGAAGCGCACGCTGTGGGAGCTGCTCGACGTGGAGCGGCACGTGGGCATCGAGCTCACCGACAGCATGGCGATGTGGCCGGGCGCGTCGGTCTCCGGGTGGTACTTCTCCCACCCCGAGTCGCAGTACTTCGTGGTCGGGCGGGTCGGCCGCGACCAGGTCGAGGACTACGCGCGCCGCAAGGGCTGGACGCTGGCCCAGGCGGAGCGCTGGCTGTCCCCCAACCTGGGCTACGAACCGGAGGACTGACCCCGCCAACCGCGGTCCCTGAGCGTGTCCGAAAATCGTTGTGAGATCGGGACACGCCGGGGCGCCGCACCCCCTGGCGTGCGGAAAACGCGCAACGGTAGTGTCCTGCGCAATGCCCTGGCATCCGTGCGAAGGGCCCGCAACGTGAGGTGGATAGACGTGAATCGCAGACGAGGACTCCTGGCCGCAGCCGTGGGCGGCGCCATGGTGGCCACGCTGGCAGCCTGCGGAGGCGGCGGCTCCGGGGGCGGCGCAACCGGTTCGGGCTCGAGCTTCATCCTCGGCACGACCGAGACCGTCACCGCGATGGACCCGGCCGGCTCCTACGACTTCGGCTCCTGGAACATGCAGTACAACATCTTCCAGCAGCTGGTGAACATCCCGCCGGGCGGCACGACGCCGCAGGGCGACGCCGCCAAGTCCTGCACCTACCAGGACCCCAAGACGCTCACCTGTCACCTCCAGCCGGGGCTGACCTTCTCCAACGGGGACAAGCTGACCTCCTCGGACGTGAAGTTCTCGTTCGAGCGCAACATCGCGATCAACGACCCGAACGGCTCGGCGGTGCTGCTCGGCTCGATCACCGACGCGAGCGACCCGAACAACCCGAAGCTGGCCTCGGGCGCGATCGAGACCCCGGACCCGACGACGGTGGTCTTCCACCTGAACAAGCCGGACACCACCTTCATCAAGGTGCTGACCACGGCGACCGCATCGATCGTGGACGAGCAGGTCTTCCCCGCTGACAAGCTGCTGCCCGACAACAAGGTGATCGGCTCCGGGCCCTACGAGCTCAGCCAGTACAAGGCGGGCGAGCAGGCCGTGCTGTCGGCGAACCCGAAGTACACGGGCGCGCACAAGCCGAAGACCGACCGCATCTTCGTGCAGTACTTCAACGATCCCGCCCCACTGAAGCAGGCCATCGCCAGCGGCCAGGTGGACATCGCCTGGCGGACGCTGAGCCCGACCGACCTGAACTCGTTGGAGTCCAACTCCGACGTCAACGTGATCCGGGGCAAGGGCTCGGAGTTCCGTTACTGGGTCTTCGACCTGAAGACCCAGGTGGGCAAGCAGCTGGCGATCCGGCAGGCGGTCGCCCAGCTCATCGACCGCCAGGCGATCGCGCAGAAGGCGTACGACGGGACCGTTCAGCCGTCGTACTCGATCGTGCCGCCCGGCTTCGCCGGTCAGAAGGACTCCTTCAAGACCAAGTACGGCAGCCCGAGCGTGTCCAAGGCCAAGGCGCTGCTGGACAAGGCACACATCCAGACGCCGATCACCATCAAGCTCGGCTACACGCCCACGCACTACGGGCCGAACACCGTGGACGAGGCGAACGAGCTGGCCCGCGAGCTGAACAACAGCGGACTGTTCAAGGCCTCGGTGGGCGACGCCGAGTGGGAGCAGTACCAGACGCTCTACAAGCAGGGCGCCTACGACCTGTACATCCTCGGCTGGTACCCGGACTTCCTGGATGCCGACAACTACCTCACGCCGTTCCTGCGTGACGGTGGCTTCTACGCCAACGGTTACAACAACCCGCAGGTCAACTCGCTGCTGGACCAGGAGCTCGGCAGCACCAACCCGCAGGAGCGGGAGAAGACCTTCGGGCAGATCCAGGACATCGTGGCGCAGGACGTGCCACTGGTGCCGTCCTGGAACGGCCAGAACGTGGCCGTGGCCGGCAAGGACATGACCGGGATCGCGCAGACGCTGGACCCGACGTACATCTTCAGGTTCTGGCTGATCGGCAAGAAGGGCTAGCAGAGCGGACGGGGAGGGCGCGGTCGTCGCGTCCTCCCCGTTTCGCTGCGGAGACGAAGGGGCACCCTCGGGGGCGGGCACTTGTGAAAGGACGTTGATGAGCGCGGGCTCGGGGTCGCTACCCCGCTACATCGGCCAGCGGGTGCTGCTGGTCATTCCCATGATCCTGATCCTGGTGACCGTGGTCTTCCTGCTGCTGCGAGTGGCGCCGGGCGACCCGGTGACCGCCGCGGTCGGCGGCAAGCTGGATCCCCAGGCGATCGCGCTGCGGCGCCACCAGCTCGGTCTGGACCAGCCGCTGTACGTGCAGTACTTCGAGTACCTCAAGAACGTGGTGACGTTCAACTTCGGGCACACTATCTCCGACAACCGCCCGATCATCGACGTGATCCGCGACAACGGCGGCGCCACGCTGACCCTGACCCTCGGTGCGTTCATCTTCGCGCTGGCGATCGGGATCCCGCTGGGCCTGATCGCCGGCCGGATGCGGGACACCGCTCCCGACGTCGTGATCCGGATCTTCGGCGTGGTCACCTACGCTGCCCCGATCTTCTGGACCGGCCTGCTGCTGGTGATCCTGGTGGCGCCCACCGGGTGGCCGACGTACGACATCGCGTCACCGGAGACCAAGTTCCTGGTCCATCCGATCACGCACGTCCTGCTGCTCGACTGCATCCTGCAGGGAAACATCCCGGCCACTCTGGACGTGCTGCAGCACCACCTACTGCCGTGCCTGACCCTGGGGCTGCTGCTGTGCGGGGTCTTCATCCGGCTGGTCCGGGTGAACCTGCTGCAGTCGTTGCAGGGGGACTACGTCGAGGCCGCGCGGGCGCGTGGCGTCCCGGAGAAGTTCGTGATCCGCAGGCATGCGTTCCGCAACGCGCTGGTGCCGGTGATCACGGTGATCGGGCTGCAGGTGGCCCTGACCATGGCGGGCGCGGTGCTGACCGAGAAGACGTTCAACTGGCCCGGTCTGGGGAACGAATTGGTGAAGTACCTCGAAGCCCGCGACTACAACGCCGTGCAGGGCCTGGTGACGTTCTTCGCGGTCGTCGTGATCATCGTCAGCGTGCTGGTGGACATCGTCAACGCGATGATCGACCCGCGGGTCAGGTACTAGGGAGTCCGACATGCTCAAGACGCTGCTCGCCCCATTCCGCAACACCTCCGGCCTGGCCCGCTGGATCCTGGTCGCCGGGCTGGTCATCACCGCGGTGTTCCTGGTCTTCGCGATCTTCGCACCGTGGATCGCGCCGTTCGGCTTCAACCAGGTCAGTGCCAACGGGCACGCCTTCCCGAAGATGGCACCGCCCTCGTCGGAGCACTGGTTGGGCACCAACGACCAGTTCTACGACATCTTGTCCCGGGTGATCTGGGGGGCGCGCACGGAGGTCATCGTCGTGGCCCTGTCGGTGGCGCTGGCCGTGATCGTCGGGGTGCCGCTCGGGCTGATGTCCGGGTTCGTCGGCGGCTGGACCGACCGTACGCTGGTGTTGCTGATGGACGCGCTCTACGCGTTCCCGTCGCTGCTGCTGGCCATCGTGTTCGCGTTCCTGCTGCAGGGTCCGCTCGGTGGAGGCATCCTGGCCGCGGCACTGGCGCTGACCGCGATCTATATCCCGCAGTACTTCCGGGTGGTACGCAGCACCACGGTGAGCGCCCGTGAGGCGACGTACGTCGAGGCGGCGCGCGCGATCGGGGCCCGTAACGGCACGATCATGGGGCGCTACCTGTTCGGCAACGTGATCCAGTCCGTGCCCGTGATCGGCACCCTGAACGCCGCCGACGCGATCAGCACCCTGGCGGCGCTCGGCTTCCTGGGCCTGGGCATCCAGCCCACCCAGGCCGCCGAGTGGGGATACGACCTGAGCCGGGCCCTGGACGACGCGGCCGCAGGCATCTGGTGGACCGCGCTGTGGCCCGGCCTGGCGATCGTGCTGCTGGTCACCGGGCTGACCCTGGTCGGCGAGGGCCTGAACGAGACGGTGAACCCGACCCTGCGGAAGCGCCGGCTCCGCGATTTCGTGATGCCCACACGCGAGCCCAGCACCACGCTGGCCCGCGGAGAGGTCGAGGTGTAAGACATGGAGCTTCGCGACGAGGACGTCCGCACCGGCCACCAGGCCGGCGCCGAGGACGGGCCGGTCATCGACGCCCGGGACCTACGGATCTGGTACGGCACCGAGCGGGGCGCGGTGCGTGCGGTGGACGGGGTGAGCTTCCGGCTCCGCAAGGGCGAGATCCTCGGCCTGGTCGGCGAGTCCGGCTGCGGCAAGTCGACGCTTGGCCGGGGGCTGCTCGGACTGCTGCCCGAAGGGGCCAAGATGGACGGCGAGCTCCGCTACAAGGGCGAGGACCTGCTCGCCCTGCCTCCGAAGCAGATGTTCGCGATGCGCGGCACGGAGCTCGGGATGATCTTCCAGGAGCCGCTGACCCGGCTCAACCCGCTGATGCGGATCTCCCAGCACTTCGAGGAGACCCTCAAGACCCACGAGAAGGGCATCTCCAAGCAGGAGATGCGGCGCAGGGCTCTGGAGGCGCTTCGGGTGATGGGCATCCCGCCGACGCGGTACCGCTCCTACCCGCACGAGTTCTCGGGGGGGATGCGGCAGCGGCTGATGATCGCGCTCGCCCTGGTGCTGCGGCCGTCGTTCGTGGTGGCGGACGAGCCGACCACGGCACTCGACGTGCTGGTCGAGGCGCAGATCATCCGGATCCTGCACGACCTCCGCAGCACCTACGAGACCTCGCTGCTGTTGATCACCCACAACCTCGGCATCATCGCCGAGGCATGCGACCGGGTGGCGGTGATGTACGCCGGGGAGATCGTCGAGATCGGCGACGCCCGCGAGGTGTTCTCCGACCCGAAGCACCCCTACACCCGCGAGCTGCTCCGCTCCACCATCTCGCTGTCCACCACGGGGCTGAACTACATCCCCGGTGCGCCGCCGGACCTGGTGGAGCCGCCGCCGGGGTGCCACTTCCACCCGCGCTGCCCGGACGCCATGGAGGTGTGCCGGAACACCCACCCGGTCATGAGGCAGATGCCCGGCGGCACCCGCACCCAGTGCTGGGCCGCGGACCTCGCGAACGGCTTCGCCGACGACCTGACCGAGCACCAGACCACACCGCTGACGCAGGAGGAGATCTCCGTTGCCGACGAAGCCTGAGACCCTCGCCTCCGAGGAGGCGGCAGGCTCCACGCTGATGGAGCTCTCCGACCTCGAGGTGCACTTCCAGCTGCGGGGCGGCGCGCTGTCCCGGCTGATCGGCCTGGACAGCGGGTCGGTGCGGGCCGTCGACGGGGTCAACCTGTCGCTGCATCGCGGCGAGGTGCTCGGCCTCGTCGGGGAGTCCGGAAGCGGCAAGACCACGCTGGGCCGGGCGCTGCTCGGCCTCGCACCGACGACCCACGGCAGCATCACCTACCGGCCGCGCGGCAAGGACGGCCAGGCCCGCGAGCGCTTGGTCTCCTCGATGCACGGACGGGAGCTGCGTCAGCTGCGCACCGACCTGCAGATGGTCTTCCAGGACCCGCACGCCGCGCTGAACCCGTCGATGACCATCGAGACCGCGATCGGCCACCCGCTGCGGATCCACGGGATCGCCTCCGGGGCCGAGCTGCACCAGCGCGTCGTGGAGTCGCTGGAACGGGTCGGGCTCAGCCCGGCAGAGCGGTTCCTGGACAAGTACCCCTCCGACCTGTCCGGCGGGCAGAAGCAGCGCGCGGTCATCGCCCGGGCCATCATCTTGGACCCGGAGGTGCTGGTCGCCGACGAGCCGGTGTCCATGCTGGACATGAGCGTGCGTGCCAAGATCCTGCAGCTGATGCTCGACCTCAAGAACGACCTCGGGTTGACCTACGTCTACATCACCCACGACCTGGCGACCGCGAAGTTCTTCTGCGACCGGATCGCGATCATGTACCTCGGCCGGATCGTTGAGATCGGCCCCGCCGAGGAGATCTTCGCCGACCCCAAGCACCCCTACACGAAGGCGCTGCTCCAGGCGATCCCGGAGCCGGACCCGCGACGGATGGTGCCGCGGGAGCTGCCCCGCGGGGAGATCCCGGACGCGGCGAGCCCGCCGCTCGGCTGCTCGTTCCACCCGCGCTGCCCGGTGGCCGTGGCCGAGTGCGGCTGGGAGTCCCGGGACCTGCGCTCGGTGCTCGAGGAGCACTGGACCCGGCAGGACCCGGCGGTCTACGAGGAGGAGAGCGCCCTGGTCGGGGACCTGGACCGGCTGGACACCCCGCAGAAGCAGGTCACCATTGGCACCGCCGGCTCCTCCACACGGGTGAAGCAGATCTTCGACCGGATGCGGCAGGAGAACCCCGACGAGCCGTTCTGGCGTGGAGTCGAGTCGGTCACCGAGAGCGCTGGCGGCGTGGACGTGACGTTCCACCACGGCTACGACCCGCTGCTCCGGCCGGCCGGGGGAGTCGAGGTCGCCTGCGTGCTGCATCCGCAGCCGGTGACCACCGAGCCGTCACGCCCCGAGAACCACGACCGCGCCTGAGGCTTCCCGGGACGGGGTCAGCTCGCGGGTGCCCCTGCGGAATCGGCGTCCGGGTCCGGCAAGGGCGGCGGAGTGCCGCCGAACTCCGGACACAGCGCCTGGTGCGCGCACCAGCCACACAGCGCGCTGCGCCGGGGCCGCCAGTCGCCGGTCTGCTGGGCGCGCTCGATCGCCGTCCAGAGCGCCTTGACCTTGCGCTCGGTGGCAAGGAGGTCGCCCTCGTCGGGGGCGTAGCGGAGCACCTCGCCGTTGCCGAGGTAGATGAGCTGAAGCAGCGCGGGCACCACGCCACGGGTCCGCCACAGCACCAGGGCGTAGAACTTCATCTGGAACAGGGCCTTGGCCTCGAACTCCAGCCTTGGCGCTCGGCCAGTTTTGTAGTCCACCACTCTGATCTGACCGGTGGGGGCGATGTCCAGCCGGTCGATGAACCCGCGAAGCAGCAGCTTGGAGTCGAGCAGCGTCTCGACGTACAGCTCCCGCTCGGCCGGCTCGAGCCGGGTCGGGTCCTCGAGCCTGAAGTAGCCCGCCAACGAGTCCTGGCAGGAGGCCAGCCAGGCGCCGATCTCCGGACCCTCGGCGCCGAACATCTCCGCGATCTCGGGGTCGGCCTCCAGCACGGCCTCCCACGCGGGCTGCAGCAGGTCCGCGGCGCGGTGGGGGGTGCGCTCGGCGGCGGGCAGGTCGAACAGGTCCTCCAGGACCCGGTGCACCACGGTGCCCCGCACGGCATCGGGGGAGAACGGCTCCGGGAGCCGGTCCACAGTCCGGAAGCGGTAGAGCAGCGGGCAGGTCATGAAGTCCCCGGCCCGGCTCGGTGACAGGGCACCGACCACCTCGACGCCGTCGACCACCGTGCGCCCCGGGTCCTCGCCCCGCATCCGGACATTTTGTACAGCCATGGGCCACACAGTAGGCCAGCGCGCCGACAACCTCAGGACCGTGGCCGCCGCGATAGCGTTGTGTCGTGGACCAGCGCTCCGTCGACCAGGGTGCCCCGCGCCCGCCGCGGCCGCCGGGCACGCTCCGCGTCGGCCAGATCGGCGGCATCGACGTCCTGGTGCGCGCCTCATGGCTGGCCATCGCGGTGCTGATCGCGATCGCCATGGCCCCGCAGATCCAAAGCGTCGCGCCCGGGCTGGGCGGCTGGACGTACGTCGCCGGGCTGGCCTTCGCGGTGCTGCTCTACCTCTCGGTGCTCCTCCACGAGGTGTCTCACGCACTGATGGCCAAGCGCTACGGGCTGCCGGTCCGGTCCATCACGCTGCACTTCCTCGGCGGCGCGACCGAGATCGAGGGGGAGGCCGACACGCCGTTCCGCGAGTTCGGGATCTCGGTGGTCGGGCCGCTGACCTCGGTCGGCGTCGGGCTGGTCTTCCTCGGTCTACGGCTGGTCGCCCCGGGCGGGCTGATCGGCCTGGCCGTGGACGCGCTAGCCGCCGCGAACCTGGTGGTGGGCGCACTCAACCTGGTCCCGGGCCTGCCGCTGGACGGCGGCCGGGTGCTCCGGGCAGCGGTCTGGAAGGTCAGTGGCAACCAGCACACCGGGACGCTCGTCGCCGGATGGGCCGGTCGGGTGGTGGCCGTGCTGGCGATGCTGTTCCCCGTCGTACAGGCCGGTCTGACCGGGAACCAGGCGACGCTGGGCAACTACCTGCTCGCCTTCGTGATCGCCGCGTTCCTGTGGAGCGGCGCCACGGCCGCGATCATGTCCGCCAAGGTGCGCCGGCGGCTGCCCGCGCTGCAGGCCCGCTCGCTGGCACGGCGCACCCTGGAGGTGCCCGAGGACCTGCCGGTCGCTGAGGCGGTCCGGCGCGCCCAGGAGGAGCAGGCGGGCAGCATCGTGGCCGTGGACTCCAGCGGCCGGCCGACCGGCATCGTCAACGAGGCCGCGCTGGTCGCCACCCCCGAGGAGCGCCGGCCGTGGCTGCCGGTGAGCGCGGTGTCCCGCTCGATGGAGGCGGGCATGATCTTCTCCGCCGACCTGGGCGGCGAGCCGCTGATCCGGGCCATGCAGGCCACTCCCGCCACGGAGTACCTCCTGGTCGAGCCGGACGGCAGCGTCTACGGCGTGCTGGTCACCCAGGATGTCGACAGGGCGTTCGCGGCCAGCCGGTAGGCGCTGGCTAGGCTGCGGCCATGCCCGCCGCCGACGACGTCACCCCCGAGACCTGGTCGGGAGTCCACCGCGGCCCGCTCCGCGCCGGGGAGTGGGTGCGGCTGACCGACTCGAAGGGCCGGCGGCACAATATCTGCCTCGAGGCGGGCCGGCGGTTCTTCACCAACCGCGGCTCCATCGACCACGACGACCTCATCGGCCGTCCCGAGGGGTTCACGGTCGTCTCCTCCGCGGGCGGGGAGTATCTCGTGTTCCGCCCGCTGCTCAACGAGTTCGTGGTCTCGATGCCGCGCGGCGCGGCGGTGGTCTACCCCAAGGACGCGGCCCAGATCATGGCGATGGCCGACGTCTTTCCCGGGGCCCGGGTGGTCGAGGCGGGGGTCGGGTCCGGTGCGCTGACCTGCTCCTTGCTGCGCGCGGTCGGGCCGCACGGCCGGGTCGCGTCGTACGAGCGCCGCGAGGAGTTCGCCGAGGTGGCGACCCGCAACGTGACCCAGTGGTTCAACGGCAAGCACCCGGCCTGGCAGCTGACCGTCGGCGACCTGGTGGAGGCGCTGCCGGAGGGAGAGCCGCCCGGCAGCGTGGACCGCGTCATCTTGGACATGCTGGCCCCCTGGGAGTGCGTCGATGTCGCTGCGGACGCGCTGGTCCCGGGGGGCGTGCTGTGCGCGTACGTCGCCACCACCACCCAGCTGGGCCGGGTGGTGGAGACCATCCGGGCGCACGGCGGCTTCACCGAGCCCAAGCCCTGGGAGACCCTGGTCCGGGACTGGCATGTCGAGGGCCTGGCGATCCGGCCGGGACACAAGATGATCGGCCACACCGGCTTCCTCGTGACCACCCGCCGGATGGCGCCGGGGGAGCGGGCACCGGCCAAGAAACGGCGCCCGGCACCCGGCGCGTACGGCGAGGACTACCAGGGCCCGAGGCCCGGCGACCTGCCGGCCGGAGCGGACCAGGAGCCGCTCGAATCCTGAGCCGGGTGTTTGGCCGGGGTCCCGGTTGGCAACATCACCTTCTGTGCTCCGCGAACGCAGCCGACACATCGCGGTTTGCCCCTTCAAATGCCGCGCTACGCGGGTAGGGTCGATCGCAGAGCACCCATGCTGCGGAGGTGACTGATGTCAGCATCAGAGAGTGGATCGGGCCGGGCTGGGTCGCGCACGCCGGAGGAGCTGCGGAGCCAGCTGAGCTTCCTTGAGGAAGAGGTCACCGACCTCCGCCGGCGGCTCTCGGAGGGGCCGGTGCACTCCCGCGCCCTGGAGCAGAGGTTGACGGAGACCCAACGGTCACTGGCCGCGGTGACCGCCCAGAACGAGCGCCTGGCCCAGACGCTTCGCGAGGCCCGAGACCAGATCATGACGCTGAAGGAGGAGGTCGACCGGCTCGCCCAGCCGCCCGCCGGGTTCGGCACCTTCCTCTCCCGCAACGAGGACGACTCCATCGACGTGTTCACCGGCGGCCGGAAGCTGCGGGTGACCGTGAGCCCCTCCGTCGACCTCGACGACCTGCGCCGCGGCCAGGAGGTCATGCTCAACGAGGCGCTCAACGTCGTCGCGGCGCTCGACTTCGAAAAGGTCGGCGAGGTCGTGATGCTCAAGGAGTTCCTCGCCGACGGGGACCGGCTGCTGGTCATCGCGAACGCCGACGAGGAGCGCGTCGTACGCCTCGCCGAGCCGCTGCGCGGGCAGAACCTGCGCGCGGGCGACTCGCTGCTGCTGGACCCGCGGTCCGGGTACGTCTACGAGCGGGTGCCCAAGTCGGAGGTCGAGGAGCTGGTCCTCGAAGAGGTCCCCGACATCGGCTACGAGAACATCGGCGGTCTGATCAAGCAGATCGACCAGATCCGCGACGCGGTCGAGCTGCCCTACCTGTACCCGGACATGTTCCGCGAGCACCAGCTCAAGCCGCCGAAGGGCGTGCTGCTCTACGGCCCGCCCGGGTGCGGCAAGACACTGATCGCCAAGGCGGTCGCGAGCTCGCTGGCCAAGAAGGTCGCCGACAAGACCGGTCAGGAGGGGAAGTCCTACTTCCTCAACATCAAGGGCCCCGAGCTGCTGAACAAGTACGTCGGAGAGACCGAGCGGCACATCCGGCTGGTGTTCCAGCGGGCTCGCGAGAAGGCCAACGGCGGCACCCCGGTGATCGTGTTCTTCGACGAGATGGACTCGCTGTTCCGCACCCGCGGATCGGGGGTCTCCTCCGACGTCGAGAACACGATCGTGCCGCAGCTGCTCAGCGAGATCGACGGTGTGGAGGGGCTGGAGAACGTCATCGTCATCGGCGCCTCCAACCGCGAGGACATGATCGACCCGGCCATTCTGCGGCCCGGCCGTCTCGACGTGAAGATCAAGATCGAGCGTCCGGACGCGGAGGCCGCCCGGGACATCTTCTCCAAGTACCTCACCGCGGACCTGCCGCTGCACGGCGACGACCTCGCCGAGTTCGGCGGCGACCCGGAGGCGTGCGTCAACGGCATGATCCAGGCCACCGTGGAGCGGATGTACACCGAGACCGAGGAGAACCGGTTCCTCGAGGTCACCTACGCCAACGGGGACAAGGAGGTCCTGTACTTCAAGGACTTCAACTCCGGCGCGATGATCCAGAACATCGTCGACCGGGCCAAGAAGATGGCGATCAAGGACCTGCTGGACAACCACCAGAAGGGCCTTCGGGTCAACCACCTCCTGCAGGCCTGCGTCGACGAGTTCAAGGAGAACGAGGACCTGCCGAACACCACCAACCCCGACGACTGGGCGCGGATCTCCGGGAAGAAGGGCGAGCGGATCGTGTTCATCCGCACCCTGATCACCGGCAAGCAGGGCACCGAGCCGGGACGGTCCATCGACACCGTCTCGAACACCGGCCAGTACCTCTGACGCCCCGACGCTTGGCTGCGTCGTGCCCCGAGGGATACTTGCTCGCGGGCACGACGGCCCAAGTGCGAAGGGTGTGGGATGTTCTTCTGGATCGGCCTCGTCGTGGCTCTCGTGCTCGCCGGGGTCGTGACCTGGTGGGGGATCCGGGGCTTCGACAAGCGGGTGCACAAGCCCGGCTCGCAGCGGCTGCGCTGACGGTTCGAGACGCCCGCTGCTCAACCACCGGAAGGATCGGTGACGTCGGCCACGGTCGCGCCGAGCGCGCTGACCAGCTCGTCCGCGTCGACGGTGACCGCGACACCGTGCGCACCTGCGCCGAGGGACACCTTGCCGGTGACGGCCGTGTCCGCGACGACCGGCCAGGCCGTCGTACTCCCCAACGGCGTGATGGTGCCCCGCACGTAGCCGGTGGCCTGGTAGGCGATGTCCGCGCTCGGCATGGACAGCCGGTTGACGCCGAGCAGCGTGCGCAGCTTCGGCCAGGCGATCTCGCGGTCACCGGGAACCAGCACGAACCGGTACTCGTCGTCGGACAGCCGCACCACGATGGTCTTCACGACCTGCGCCGGCTCCAGGCCACGCGCGGCCGCCGCTTCCTCCAGCGACCGGACCGGGCCGTGCCGGGTCACCTCGTAGCTGAGTCCGAGCGTGCCCGCGGCGGCGAGGGCCCGGTCGGAGTGGTCGTCGACGGCAGTCATGCCGTCTAGCGTAGGGACCGATGGCGTGGCGCTTTCTTGACCGCCCAACGCGTAGGCTCGACACATGAGCGTGCGCCGAGTGATGGGGACCGAGACGGAGTTCGGGATCTCCGTCCAGGGACAGCCGACCGCCAACCCCATGGTGGCGTCCTCGCAGATCGTCAACGCCTACGCCACCTCGACGCTGCGGGCCCGGCGGGCCCGGTGGGACTTCGAGGAGGAGTCCCCGCTGCGCGACGCCCGCGGCTTCGACATGTCCCGCGAGGTCGCCGACCCCTCCCAGCTCACCGACGAGGACCTGGGGCTGGCCAACGTGATCCTCACCAACGGGGCACGGCTGTACGTCGACCACGCGCACCCGGAGTACTCCACGCCCGAGTGCACCAACCCGCGCGACGTGGTGAAGTGGGACAAGGCGGGCGAACGCATCATGCTCGACGCGTCCCACCTGGCCGCGACTATCCCCGGCACCCAGCCGATCCTGCTGTACAAGAACAACACCGACAACAAGGGCGCCTCCTACGGCGCTCACGAGAACTACCTGATGCGGCGCAGCACCCCGTTCGGAGAGATCGTGCGGCACCTGACCCCGTTCTTCGTCAGCCGCCAGGTGGTGTGCGGCGCGGGGCGGGTCGGGATCGGCCAGGACGGCCGCGAGCACGGGTTCCAGATCAGCCAGCGCGCGGACTACTTCGAGGTCGAGGTCGGC
>DASTWW010000120.1:0-32218 GCA_035765755.1 Nocardioidaceae bacterium | reverse complement strand
CGGCGTGCCGCATCCGGAAGTCGTGGCTGGCAGCCGCGGGGGCGGCCGTCACGGTCACCGTCGCCACCGCCCACGCCGCCACGGCGGCGAGGGGTACGGCGTACCGGCGCCCCGACGGACGGCTCACTCGTATCCCAGGACCTCGTGCCGCTTCTCGCCCCAGGCCAGCGCGGAAGCGATCGCCTCGTCCACCGACAGCTCGGTCTTCCACTCCAGCAAGGACGCCGAGCGGTCGACGTTGGCGAAGGCGCCCACGGCGTCTCCGGGCCGGGGCGGAGCCTCCGTGATCGGGACCTCGCGGCCGAAAACCCGCTCGAAGGCGGCCACCAGCTCGCGCACGGTGACGCCGTCGCCGCGGCCGACGTTGATCACGACGCTCGGTGCACCGGCACTCGCGATCACCTGGTCGAAGCGCTCCACGGCCCGCACGTGAGCGCGGGCGAGGTCCCACACGTGGATGTAGTCGCGGATCCCTGTGCCGTCGCGGGTCGGCAGGTCGGTGCCGGTGATGGTGAACGCGTCCTTCTGCCGCTGCGCGGCCATCACCAGCTGGCCGAGCACGTGCGTTGGCTCCTTGACATAGATGCCCGACTCCAGGTCGGGGTCGGAGCCGATCGGGTTGAAGTACCGCAGGATGATCGCGCGGAGGTCGGTGGCCGCCGCGATGTCGGTGAGCGCCATCTCCATGACCCGCTTGGTCCGGGCGTACGGCGAGCCGGGCTCCAGCGGGGAGTCCTCGGTGACCTCGAAGTCCTCGACCATGGCGTACAGCGACGCCGAGGAGCTGAACAGAACCCGCGGCTTGCCGAGCTTCACGAGCTGGTCGAACAGCTCCAGGGACTTCGCGACGTTGTCGCGGTAGTACTCATACGGCTGCTCCACCGACTCCGGCACGATGATCCGGGCCGCCATGTGGATGGTGCACTCGATGTCCGGGTGCTCGGTGAAGACCCGGGTGAGCAGGTCCCGGTCGGCGATGTCGCCCTCGTAGAAGATCCGGTCGCGCACGAACACGCGCGGCCCGGTGAGCAGGGAGTCCAGGATGACCGGGGTGTGCCCGGCCTCCTCGAGGGCCTTGGCCGTGGTGGACCCGATGTAGCCGGCGCCGCCGGTGACGAGAACCTTCATGGTCCCCGACCATAGCCTGAGCGGCCCTTACGATGAGGCATGGTCACCGCCCCTCCGACGCCCAAGGCAGTGCGGGACCTGCTCGAGGACCTGCTGGGCCGGACACCCCAGGTCGCACCCGGTGTGCCCTACGCACCCGGGTCGCAGGAACCGGCCACCCACGCGGTGTACGTCGACGAGCGGATGCGCACCCGCGCAGTGGTGAGCGCGGACCTGCGCTGCTCGGCCTACCTGGCCGCGAGCGTCGCCCGTCTCCCGGCCGGCGGACTTGAGGAGGTCTGGAAGCAGCGCCGGCTGGACTCGAGGCTGGCCGACCGGCTCGACGGTCTGCTCGACGGTCTGGGTGTCTTGTTCGGGGACCGGGTGCGCCGCTACGCGTCGTATCCTCCGCAGGTCGACCCGCCGGCGGACGTCGCCGCGGTGGCCCGCGCGCTGGGCCGGCGTCTGGACCTGGCGATCGGCTTCCCGCAGTACGGCATCGGCCGGCTCTCCTTCGTGACCGTCCCCTGACTCCGTCGTACCGATGTCGTGTCGGAAACGCGACCCATACGTCGCGGTAGACGCACCGACAACGTGTCGGAAACGCGACCTATACGTCGCGGTAGACATACCAATATCGGTAAGAACCGCGCTGCGGTACCATGTGGGCATGCGCAAGGCTCTGCTTCTTGGCCGGCCGCGTTGACCAAGGCTTGACGTCGACGCGGCAACCCCTCTGCCCGAGGGGTTTTTTTGTGCCCCAGTGACGAGCGTCGCACGACGAGGAGCAGACCCGATGACCGCGAGAGTGAACCCCCAAGGGATCAGCCCCCAAGGGATCAGCACAGAAGGAATCAGCACAGAAGGAACCGCGATGAGCCAGAGCGGCGGCAGTACGACGGACACTGCGACCCCCGAACGCCCCGGAGGCTCCGCGTACGACGTGGTCGCGGTGCAGGAGAAGTGGCGCAAGGTCTGGGAGGAGATGAACCCGTTCCGGGCCCGCGACGACCCGTCCGAGCCGAACGAGGTGCGCCGCTACGCGCTCACGATGTTCCCCTACCCGAGCGGCGACCTGCACATGGGGCACGCCGAGGTGTTCGCGCTGCACGACGTGATCGCCCGCTACTGGCGGTTGCGGGGGTACGACGTGCTGAACCCGATCGGCTGGGACAGCTTCGGCCTGCCCGCCGAGAACGCCGCCATCCGGCGCGACGAGCATCCCTCGACGTACACCTACGCCAACATCGAGACCCAGGCGGAGTCGATCCGCCGCTACGGGCTGAGCTTCGACTGGTCCCGCCGGCTGCACACCTCCGACCCGGAGTACTACAAGTGGACGCAGTGGCTGTTCCTGCGCTTCCGTGAGCGCGGGCTGGCCTACCGCAAGTCCTCGCCGGTGAACTGGTGCCCGAACGACCAGACCGTGCTGGCCAACGAGCAGGTCGTGCAGGGCATGTGCGAGCGGTGCGGCGCCGAGGTCACCAAGCGCGAGCTGACCCAGTGGTACTTCAAGGTCACTGACTACGCCCAGCGGCTGCTGGACGACATGGAGGGCCTGAAGGACAGCTGGCCGGACCGGGTGCTGGCCATGCAGCGCAACTGGATCGGCCGGTCCGAGGGTGCCTACGTCGACTTCGACATCGAGAGCACCGCAGGGGGCGTCGACAGAACCGTCACCGTGTTCACCACCCGGCCGGACACGTTGTACGGGGCGACGTTCTTCGTTGTGGCCGCCGACGCCCGGCTGGCCGACCAGATCTGCGCGCCCGAGCAGCGGGAGGCCTTCGACGCGTACCTGGAGCAGGTGCGCCGGGAGACCGACATCGACCGCCTATCCACCGAGCGCGCCAAGACCGGCGTGTTTCTGGGCCGCTACGCGACCAACCCGGTGAACGGGGAGCGGATCCCGGTATGGGCCGCCGACTACGTGCTGGCCGACTACGGCACCGGCGCGGTGATGGCGGTGCCCGCGCACGACCAGCGCGACCTGGACTTCGCCAAGGCGTTCGACCTGCCGGTGCGGATGGTGGTCGACACCGGTGAGCCGGACCCCGCGGAGACGTTCGTAGCCACGCCGGGTGACGGCGCCTACGTGAACTCCGCGGACCTGGACGGCCTGACCGACAAGGCCAGCGGTATCGCCAAGATCGTGCAGCGGCTGGAGGCCGAGGGCCGCGGCCGGTCCGCGGTGAACTTCCGGCTGCGTGACTGGCTGCTGTCCCGTCAGCGGTTCTGGGGCTGCCCGATCCCGATCGTGCACTGCCCGTCGTGCGGCGAGGTGCCGGTCCCCGACGACCAGCTGCCCGTCGTACTGCCCGACCTGCGGGGCGCCGATCTCAAGCCCAAGGGCACCTCGCCGCTGGCGGCCGCCGACGAGTGGGTGAACGTCGAGTGCCCGTCGTGCGGGGGAGCAGCGAAGCGCGACAGCGACACGATGGACACGTTCGTGGACAGCTCGTGGTACTTCCTGCGCTACTGCTCACCGCACTACGAGGACGGGCCGTTCGACCCCGAGGCGGTGCGGCGCTGGATGCCCGCGCAGCAGTACGTCGGAGGCGTGGAGCACGCGATCCTGCACCTGCTGTACAGCAGGTTCTTCACCAAGGTGCTGTTCGACATGGGCATGGTCGACTTCGAGGAGCCGTTTCGGGCGCTGCTGAACCAGGGCCAGGTGATCAACCAGGGCAAGGCGATGAGCAAGTCGCTGGGCAACGGCGTCGACCTGGGGGAGATGATCGACCAGTACGGCGTGGACGCCGTCCGGCTGACCATGGTCTTCGCCGGCCCGCCGGAGGACGACATCGACTGGGCGGACATGTCGCCCGCCGGTTCGCTGAAGTTCCTGCAGCGCGCCTGGCGTCTGAGCGGTGACGTGACCTCCGAGTCGGGCGTCGCGTTCGACGGCGGCGACGTCGCGCTGCGCAAGGCCACCCACCGCACGGTGCACGACGTCGAGCAGCTGGTCGACACGCACCGGTTCAACGTGGTGGTGGCCCGGATCATGGAGCTGGTCAACGCCACCCGCAAGGCGATCGACAGCGGCTGCGGCCCGGAGGACCCCGCGGTGCGCGAGGCCGCCCAGGCGGTGGCGGTCATGCTGAGCATGGTCGCGCCGTACACCGCGGAGGAGATGTGGGCCCGGCTGGGTCACCCGCCGACGGTGGCCCGCGCGCAGTGGCCGGAGGTCGACCTGGAGCTGCTGGTCGAGGACACGGTCACCGCGATCGTGCAGGTTCAGGGCAAGCTGCGCGCCAAGCTGGAGGTCAGCCCCTCGATCTCCGAGGCGGACCTGGAGGCCATGGCACTGGCCGACCCTCAGGTGCAACGAGCCCTGGAGGGCCGGCCAGTGCGCAAGGTGATCGTGCGCGCGCCCAAGCTGGTGAACCTGGTCACCGGCTGAGCGCCTGACTGCTACGCCGCGGCGGCGTCGGCGTCCCGGCGGATCACCGCCAGCGGCTCCACCCGCTTGATGATGATCGCGTACGCCGCGGCGCCGACCAGCGCGATGCCGCCGACCACGACGAGCGGGATCACGAACGACCCGGTCGCGTCGTACAGTGCACCGATGAAGAACGGGCTGCCGACGCCGGCCAGGTTCGACGCGAAGTTCTGGATGCCGCCGAGCGAGGCGACCTGGTGCTCGGTCGGCGACACGTCCGCGGGCAGCGACCAGATGCTGGCCGCGGCGAACGTCAGGCTGGCGTAGGACACCGACAGCAGGAACAGCGCCATGCCTGCGCTCGGGACGATCACGGCCAGCGCGATCACCGAGGAGAACAGCATGCCGCTGACCAGGCAGATCTTGCGCGCCTTGTTCAGGTCACCGGTCCGGTCGTAGATCCGGTCCGATACCCAGCCCCCGAACCAGCCGCCGAAGATGGCCACGATCGCGGGGATGGTCCCGTAGATGCCGGTGCCGAGCAGCGAGAACCCCCGCGCGTCGGTGAGGTAGGTGGGGAACCAGGTGATGAAGAAGTAGATGACGAAGTTGAGGCAGAAGAAGCCGATCATCATCCCCCACACCGTGCGGTAGCGGAACAGGTCCCGCCAGCGCAGCCGCGAGCCGGAGGCAGCCGCTTCCGAGGACGACTCGCTGTCCGCGCGGGCGCCGCCCTCCTCGATGTAGCGCAGCTCGGTCTCGCGGAGCCTGGCCTTGCGGCGCGGGTCGCGATACCAGACCGCCCAGCCGATCGCCCAGATGACGCCGATCGCGCCGGTGATCACGAACGACGCGCGCCAGCCCAGGCCGGCGATGATGAACGCGACGATCGGCAGGGCCACCGCGCTGCCGAACCGGGCGCCGCTGTCGTAGATGCTGGTCGCCAGGGCGCGCTCGCGCTTGGGGAACCACTTGCTGACCACCTTGGCGTTCGCCGGGTAGGCGGCGCTCTCCCCGACACCGAGGCCGAGGCGGAAGCCGAACAGCGAGGCGAACCCGGTGGACACCGCGGTCAGGGCGGTGAAGACCGACCACCAGACCACCGCGAACGTGTACATGACCCGGGCGCCCAGCTTGTCGATGAAGTGGCCGGCGGGCAGCTGGAAGAGGGCGTAGGTCCAGAAGAACGCGCCGAGGATCAGGCCCTCGACGGTGTGGGAGATGCCGAACTCCTTGACGATGTTCGGCATCGCGATCGAGATGTTGGCGCGGTCGAGATAGTTGATGGAGGTGCCGAGGAAGCACATCCCCACCACCATCCACCGCAGGTTTCCACGTCGTACCTTTTGGGGACCGGTGGCAGGTGGTGCCGTGGACCCGTGGGCCTGCGTGCTCATGGTGTCTCCTTCGGACGGACCGAGTTCCGGACGACGGTGTTCACAACCTTGAACAGCGTTCTGGATATTGACCGAGCGACGGTAGGCGCTTCTCAGCGGGGGCGTCAACATGGCGGGGGAGGAGCCTGGACGGCCCAAATTTCTCCCGACCGCGCGGTCACAGCCCGGCGAGCGCCTGGGTTATCGACTGGTCGCCGCCGAGCAGGTCGAAGTCCTTGCCGACGGTGCGGTCGTCGTGGAGGGCGGCCACCAGCACCGCGGCCACGTCGTCTCGGGTCACCTCGCCGCGCTCCAGCCTGCCGACCCGGATCCGGCCGGTGCCGGGATCGTCGGTCAGCCGGCCCGGGTGCACGATCGTCCAGTCGAGGTCGCGGCCGCGCAGGTCGTCGTCGGCGGCCTTCTTGGCCCGCAGGTACACCGAGAAGATGTCGTCGCTGTCCGGGTCTGCCCGGTCGGTGCCCATCGAGGAGACCATCAGGTAGCGGCGCACCCCTTCCCGCTCCGCGGCATCGGCGAGCAACACCGCCGCGCCCTTGTCCACGGTCTCCTTGCGCGCCGCGCCGCTGTTCGGCCCGCCGCCGGCCGCGAACGCCACGGCGTCGGCTCCGCGGACCACCTCGGCGAGTGCGTCGACGGTCGTCTGCTCGAGGTCGAGGACCACCGCCTGCGCACCGGCGGCCTCCACGTCGGCCACGTGGTCGGGGTTGCGCACCACGCCGACCGCCTGGTCACCGGCGTCGGTGAGCTGGCGCTCGAGGCGGAGCGCGATCTTCCCGTGTCCGCCCGCGATCACCACGCGCATGGGACCTCCTTCGTCGACGGTGCCGTTGAAGGATGCCCGGTAACGTTCGCTTCATGCCGCCGCCGGTCGCTCTCGTCACCGACTCGGTCGCGTCGCTGCCCATCGAGACTGCGGCTGAGCGGGGCATCACGGTGGTGCCGCTCCAGGTGGTGGTCGGCGACACGTCGTACGACGAGGGGGCGGACGGTCCGGCGACGCCGCAGCGGATCGCCGAGGCGCTGCGCGCCCGCACCCGGGTCCGGACCTCGCGGCCGACGCCGTCCGCCTTCGCGGAGACCTACCGTAAGGTCGCCGCCGAGGGAGCCGCGGAGATCGTCTCGATCCACCTCAGCGGGGAGCTGAGCGGCACCTGCGAGTCGGCGCAGGCGGCGGCCCGCGAGGCACCGGTGCCGGTGCGCGTCGTGGACACCCGGCAGGTGGGCATGGGCGTCGGCTTCGCGGTGCTCGCCGCTGCCGACGTCCTCGACGGCGGCGGATCCGCCGACCAGGCGGCACAGGCCGCCCGCGCCCGGGCGGAGGCGACCACGTCGCTGTTCTACGTCGACACGCTGGAGTACCTGCACCGGGGCGGGCGCATCGGCGCCGCCGCCGCGCTGCTCGGCTCGGCCCTCGCCGTCAAGCCGCTGCTCACCGTCACCGACGGCCGCGTCGACACCCTCGAGAAAGTGCGCACCTCGGCGCGCGCGCTCACCAGGCTGGGCGACCTGGCGGTCGATGCCGCGGGCGCGGCGCAGGTGGACCTCGCGGTGGCGCACCTGGCCAACCCGGAGCAGGCTGCGCGGCTGGCTGAGCTGCTGAGCGGACGGCTCGCGGAGAAGCTGAGCGGCCGGCAGGTCCTGTCGGTCGAGGTCGGTCCGGTCATTGGCGCGCACGCCGGGCCGGGGATGGTCGCCGTCGTCGTCGCTCGCCGCTGACCCGGCCGGGTCCACAGCCGCCGCGGCAACCGGGTTGTCCACAGGCGGGAAAGAGGTCCTTCCGGCGCCCGGGCGCGGCTCCTAGGTTCGGCGCATGCGCTCCCGCACCCCAGCCAGCGAACAGGTCGCCGAGATGACCCGGCGACGGCTGGAGCTGCTGAGCGCCGAGCTCGCCGGGCTCCGCGACGCATCGCAGCCCTCTTCCGCGCCACGCCCAGCGCGGGGAGGGCCGGAGCCCGGCGGGCACACCGCAGGTGCTGCGCCCGGCCGGCACGCACGACGCGCCACCCTGCCGGCCGACCGGGTCGGCGGGTGGTTCCACGACCGGCTGCCGCCGGCGCTGCAGGGGCGGGTCCAGCTCGGCGCGTCCCACCTGACGGTGGTGGCGTTGCTCGTGGCGGCCGCGCTCGGCGCGAGCGCGTGGTTCGTGCTGCGCGCTCGCCCGGCCGGCAGCGTCGTGCCCCTCTCGTCCTCGGTGCACCACCCGGCCCGGGTCGGCGGGCAGCCGGCCGCCCTGGTCACGCCGGCGGCCGCCCCGGAAGCCGCTCCAGCAGCCGCTCCGACGCCCTCCCCGAGCCGGCTGGTCGTCGACGTGGCCGGCAAGGTCCGTCACCCGGGCATCGTCACGCTGCCGGCCGGGGCCCGCGTGGTGGACGCGCTGCAGGCGGCCGGGGGAGTGCGCCGCCACGTGGACCTCAGCGCACTGAACCTGGCCCGGCGGCTCGTGGACGGGGAGCAGGTGCTCGTCGGGCTGCCGCCGCCGGCCGGAGTTGCGGCCCCGGCGGCGTCCGCGCCGGGCGCGGCCGCGACCACCCGGATGATCAACCTGAACACCGCGACCGAGCCGGACCTCGAGTCGCTTCCCGGGGTCGGGCCGGTGACCGCGGCCGCGATCCTGAAGTGGCGCAGCGCGCACGGCCCGTTCACCGCGGTCGACCAGCTGCTCGACGTGTCCGGGATCGGGGACGCCACGCTGGCGGAGATCGCGCCGTTCGTGACGCTGTGACCGTCCCGGACCTGCGGGCGGTGCTGCTGGCCGTGGCCGCCTGGGCGGGGGCGCTCGCCGGCTTCCTGCTGCCGGCCGCGGTGTTGGTCGGTGCGGTGTTGGTCGGTGCGGCGTTGGTTGGTGCCGTGCTGGTCGGTGCCGTGCTGGTCGGTGCGCTCTGGGCTGCCTCACCGCGGGGTGGTCGCCGGTTCTGGGCACGACGTACGACGGTCGGGGTGCTGGTGGTGGCCACGGCGGCCGCCTGGGTGGCCGTCCTGCATGTGCACGCCGTCCGGGCGAGCCCGGTGGCCGTGCTGGCCCGGCACCAGGCGTTCGCCACCGTCACCGGCACGGTGACCTCGGACCCGGTGGTGAAGCAGGGCAGGTACGGCCCGTTCGGGATGCTCCGGGTGCGCGCCGAACACGTGTCGGCTCACGGGGCCGTCCAGGGCACGAGCGTCCCGGTGCTGGTGTTCGGGGACAGCTCCCTGCACGTCGTACGCCTGGGAAGCACCGTGCGCATCGAGGGCCGGCTGAAGCCGTCCGACAGCACCGACCTCGCCGCCGTGCTGTCCACGTCGCGAGCCCCTAGGGTGCTCGCCGAGCCGGGGCCGCTGCTGGACGCGGCCGCGGCGGTGCGGGCCGGGATCCGCGCCGCCGCGGCGCCTCTCGGGCCGGACGAGGGGGCCCTGCTGCCGGCACTGGTCGACGGGGAGGACACCGCGATGTCCGACCAGCTCGTGCAGGACTTCCAGGTCTCCGGGCTCACCCACCTGGCCGCGGTGTCCGGCACCAACTTGACCCTGCTGGTCGGTTTCCTGCTCATCGTGGCCCGCTGGGCCGGGGTCCGGGCCCGCGGCCTGGTGGTGGTCGGCGCCCTCGGGGTGCTCGGCTTCGTGCTGCTCGCCCGCGGCCAGCCCAGCGTGCTGCGGGCCGCCGCGATGGGCTCGGTCGCCCTGATCGGGATGGGCTCCAACGGCCGACAGCGCGGCGGCCGCGCGCTCGGCGTCGCGGTGGTCGCGCTGCTGCTGTTCGACCCCTGGTTGGCCACCTCGCTCGGGTTCGTGCTGTCCACGCTCGCCACAGCCGGGATCTTGTTCCTCGCCCCGGCGTGGCGGGACTCGCTGATGACCTGGCTGCCGCGCTGGGCCGCCGAGGCGATCGCGGTGCCGTTCGCCGCGCAGCTGGTGTGCACGCCGGTGATCGCCGCGATCTCCGGCCGGGTCAGCCTGGTCGCGGTGCTGGCGAACATGCTGGTCGCCGCCGCGGTCGGCCCCGCGACGGTGCTCGGCCTGGTCGGCGGGCTGGTGGTGCTCGTCGTTCCGCCCTTGGGGCTGCTGTGCGGTCGGGTGGCCGGCTGGTTCGCCTGGTGGATCGTCACCGTCGCCGAGCACAGCGCCCGGCTGCCGACCGCGGCGCTGGACTGGTCGGCGGGGTGGGTGCCGGTGGCCGTGCTGGCCGGGGTCTGCCTGGTCGCGGCGCTCGCGCTGCCCCGGCTGCTCGCGCACCGCTGGTGGTGCGCCGGCGGTGCGGTGCTGCTCGCGGTCGTGGTCACCCGGCCGTTGCCGACGCCCGGCTGGCCGCCGGACGGCTGGGTGCTGATCGCCTGTGACGTCGGGCAGGGCGACGGGCTGGTACTCAACGCGGGACACGGCGCCGCCGTGGTCGTCGACACCGGCCCCGACCCGCCCTTGATGAGCCGCTGCCTGACCCGGCTGGGCGTGCAACGCATCCCGGCCGTGGTGCTCACCCACTTCCACGCCGACCACATCGACGGGCTGCCCGCAGTCCTGGCCGGCTGGCCGGTGGGGGTCGTCGACGTGACCGCGACGAGAGTTCCGCCGGAAGGCGCCGCCGAGGTGGGGCGGTGGACCCGCGCCGCGCAGGTGCCCGTGCGGGTCCCGTCGTACGGCGAGGTGGACCGGGTCGGCGAGCTGACCTGGCAGGTCCTCGGTCCGGCGCGGGAGGTGTTCGGCGACGACAACGCCGAGGAGGGGTCGATCGCGAACAACGCCAGCCTGGTGCTGCTGGTCCAGGTGCGGGGGATGTCGATCCTGATGAGCGGGGACATGGAGCCCGAGGCGCAGCAGATCCTGCACCGCGACTACCCGGGACTGCACGTGGACGTCCTGAAGGTGCCGCACCATGGCAGCAGGTACCAGGACCCGGCGCTGCTCGGCTCGCTCGGCGCCCGGCTGGCGGTGATCTCGGTCGGGGCGGTCAACGACTACGGGCACCCCGCTCCCAGCACGGTCCGGCTGCTCCACCACGACGGGATGCTGGTGCGTCGTACCGACCGCGACGGCGCCGTCGCGGTCGTGGTGCGTGACCACCGGCTCGCGGTGGTCACCCGCCACTGACCTGTCCCCGGGCTGTGGCAGGCTGTGCGCATCATGGCGACACCGAAGGGGCCGGACGTCCTCGGCCACGTGATCCTGGTGACCGGTCCCGAGGAGCTGCTCAACGAGCGGACGGTGAGCGCGGCGCTGGCCGCGGTGCGGGAGTACGACGCGGAGGCGGAGATCAGCCAGAGCACCGGCGACCAGATCAGCATGGGCGTGCTCGCGGACCTGGCCGCGCCGTCGTTGTTCTCCTCCAACCGGTGCGTGGTGGTGCGTGCCCTGGAGGATCTGCCGGACGAGGCCCACCAGGGCCTGCTCGACTACGCGGCCGCTCCGGTCGACGACGTGGGCCTGGTGCTGGTGCACTCCGGCGGCCAGAAGGGCAAGGGTCTGCTGGACAAGCTCCGCAAGCAGAAGCGGGTCACCGAGGTGAAGTCGGCCGCGCTGAAGGCCAAGGAGCTGCCCCGCTTCGTCTCCGCGGAGGTGCGCTCCCACGGCGGCCGGATCGCCGAGGACGCCGCCGAGCTGCTGGTCGCGTCGGTGGGCCAGGACCTGCGGGCGCTCGCGGGCGCCGCGGACCAGCTGTGCAGCGACGCCGCGGGGGAGCCGCTGACCGCCGCGGTGGTGCGCCGGTACTTCGGCGGCCGGGCCGAGGTGAAGGGGTTCGCGGTCGCCGACGCGGCGATCTACGGCCGCACGGCGGCGGCGCTGGAGGAGCTGCGCTGGGCGCTGGAGAGCGGCACCGCGCCGGTGCTGGTGACCAGCGCGTTCGCCTCGGGACTGCGCGGGCTGGCCAGGTACAAGTCCGCGCCGCGTGGGATGCGGGAGGCGGACTTGGCTCGGGAGGCCGGGGTGCCGCCGTGGAAGCTGCGGATCCTCCGGGACCAGGCGAGGGGCTGGGACGAGCCCGGCCTGGCCCGGGCCATCCGCGCTGTGGCGCAGGCCGATGCGGACGTGAAGGGCGCCGCCAGCGACGCGTCGTACTCCTTGGAGCGGATGGTGCTCACCGTGACCGGTGCGCGCACCGGTCGCTGACCGCCGAGGACTGCGACAACGGGTCAGCCGACCTGTTGTGGCTGCCCCAGGGGCGAGGCGGTCGCAATGACGGGTCACCCGACCTGTTGTTGCGCCGGGCCAGGCAGTCCGGGGAGTGGCCACCAGCCCGCGGCATGACCAGCAGCGCGACCGTTGCCGGTCACGGCACCAGGCACGGAACAAGGAAAAGGCGCCGCCTCCCGAGGAGTGCGGCGCCTTCGAGGAACGTGAAGCGTCAGAGCGCGGCGGCCCGCCTAGACACCGCCGACTTCTTGTTCGCGGCCTGGTTCTTGTGGATCACGCCGGCCGACGCGGCCTTGTCGAGCCTGCGGTTGGCGGCCTTGGCGAGCTCGCGGGCCTGCTCGGCGTCACCAGCGTCGGCGGCCTCGCGGAACTTGCGGATCGCCGTCTTGAGCGCGGACTTCACCGACTTGTTGCGCTCGTGCGCAGCGTCGTTCTGCCGGTTGCGCTTGATCTGGGACTTGATGTTCGCCACGGGGCAAGCCTCGACTGTGTCTCTCGGAATCGGTACGGGGTCGTGGCCGGGCACACAGGTCCGGACACGCGAAGGGCAACGATACCAGCGGGCCCGCAGGGCGCCCAAATCGGCGATCAGGCGCCCAGTCGGCGCCGAGCGCCCTCGAGGAACCGCGCGGACTCCAGGGTACGGAACGCGTGCAGGCCGGGCGGGCCGGTGTCGTCGACCGCCGCGCGGTAGGCCAGCCAGGCGCCGAGTGCGTACAGGAAGCCGGTGACCTGCTCCTCGTTCAGCGCCGCGAGCGCCGGAGACGTGGTGACCAGCGCGTCGAACAGCGGCAGCTCGGCCCACTCCAGCCGGAGCACCAGCGGGTCCAGCCAGGCCGCACCGACGCGGGACATCCCCCAGTCGACGAAGACCACCGACCCGTCCGGGCGTAGCAGCAGGTTGTCGTTGCGAACGTCGAAGTTGCACAGGTGCTCGCCGTCGGCGGCTTCGCGCAGGCCCCCCAGCGCAGCCTGCATCCGCGGCACTGCCTTCAGGGCCCAGCCCGGCAGCGTGGCCACGCCTTCCAGGTGCGGCCACATCTGCGTGTAGCGGGCCAGCTGTCCCTCGAGCGTCGCGACCTGCAGGCCCTTCCCGAGCCCGGCGAGTCGGTCCACGAACCGGTCGGTCGCCTCGAGGACGACCTCCGCCTCAGCCGGGTCGCGCAGGTCCGGGTGCCGGCCCTCGACGTCCTCCATCAGCAGCGCGACCCAGCCGTCCGGTTCGTCGTACGACGCGAGCAGGCCCGCCCACAGCGGGTCGGTGCCGATGTGCTCGAGCACGGTCGCCTCGTGCCGGAACAGGTCGGGGGTCAGCGCGTTCAGCTCCGGCCCGACCGCCTTGACGAACGCCCGGGTCCCGTCGGCGCAACGCAGCCGCGTGGCGCACCCCGGCGACATGCCGCCGATCTGCTCCGCGGTGCCCACCACCGGGGCGCCCAACGTCTGCTCCACCCACGCGCGGACCCGCTCCGGGATGTCTGCGTAGCCGATCCGGGTGCCCGCCGCGCGCGGCGTCACTCCCATCCGCGGCGGTGGGCCAGCCAGGCCCAGGTCGCGTCGGCGTACCACGCCTGGTGCACCCGGAGGTAGGGCGACGCGGTGCGCGGCGGGTCGTGGCGGTGCAGCAGGAAGTAGCCGCAGACCAGCGCCAGCAGGGTGTCCACGTCGTCCGGGTCGGCGTCCTTGGTCAGCGGCCGCTCGGCGAGCAGCGCGTCGGCGTCCAGCCCGTCGCCGAACGCCGAGATCAGCAGCAGCACGGTGTCCGCCCAGGCCGGGCCGAGCGCGGGCCAGTTCCAGTCGCAGAGCACCGCGCCACTCGGGCCGAGGAGGAAGTTGTCGTCGCGGGCGTCGGTGTGCACCAGCGTGTTGCCCTGCAGCGCCTGTTCGCAGCGGGCGGCGAGCGCGGCCGCCTCGTCCAGGTGGGGCCAGCCCGGGGTCAGCGCGCGCACCTGCTCCCAGGCGTCGGTCATCTCGCCGAACTCCTCCGGCGAGCCGAGCGGGCGCAGCTTCACGGTGGGGGGCGGCGGGGTGAGGGAGCTGCTCAGAGCCTCCAGCACGTCCAGGCACCGGCCGAGCTGGTCCGCCCGCCAGGGCCGGGTCGCGGCCCGCCCGTCGACGTACTCCAGCCCGAGCACCACCCACAGGTCGTCCTGGTGCACCCACAGCAGCCGTGGCACCGGCAGGCCGAGCGGCAGCGACCGGAGCTTGCGCGCCTCCTCGGCGTACGCCGCCGCAGCCGCGGCCTGCGCCTTCTTGCTGGCCGCCTTGACGAAGATCCGGCTGCCGTCCTCGCCGGTGAGCACGGAGGCGAAGCCGGAGGAGTACCCGCCGCCGGCGGACTCGGCCCGCGCGACACGGCTGCCGAGGCGCTGCTCGACGAGGCGGCGTACGACGGGCGGAAGGTGCACCCACTCCAGCCGGCGGGCGGTCTGCCCGTGCGGGATCTGGGGCGCGCTGGCGGGGTCACGGGGGCGGGACAGGTCCCCGGGATCGGGCAGCGGTCCCGGGGACAGCGACACGCCGCGCGGCGGGGACGGCCGCTTGCCCCTGTCGTCGGCTGCCGGTGTCATGCCGCCATTGTCCCGGTTGCCCCCTCTCCGGCCACGGTCCCACTCCCGTCGTACCGATATCGTGTCGATAACGCGACCTATACGTCGCGGTTGCCGTACCGACATCGGTAGGCCCCCTACGACGTCGACACCGGAAGAAGTCCGTGCCCCAGAGCAATCCAGCGCCGAACAGTCCCGCGCCGCAGAATGCCGGCAGTGCTGCAGGGAAGGCCACCCCGGGGACGCTCCGCCGGGTGGCGCAGCCCGGGCGGACCGATCCGGCGATCATCAGGAACTTCTGCATCATCGCGCACATCGACCACGGCAAGTCGACGCTGGCGGACCGGATGCTGCAGCTGACCGGCGTCGTCGACGAGCGGACCGCCCGGGCGCAGTACCTCGACCGGATGGACATCGAGCGCGAGCGCGGCATCACCATCAAGTCCCAGGCCGTGCGGATGCCGTGGACGGTCACCGCGGGGGAGTACGACGGACGGGGCTTCGTGCTCAACATGATCGACACCCCCGGCCACGTCGACTTCACCTACGAGGTGTCCCGCTCGCTGGCCGCCTGCGAGGCGGCGATCCTGCTCGTCGACGCCGCGCAGGGCATCGAGGCGCAGACCCTGGCCAACCTCTACCTCGCGCTGGGCGCCGACTTGCACATCATCCCAGTCCTGAACAAGATCGACCTGCCCTCGGCGCAGCCGGACAAGTACGCCGCCGAGCTCGCGCACATCATCGGCTGCGACGAGTCCGAGGTGCTCCAGGTCTCGGCCAAGACCGGGGACGGTGTGGAGGAGCTGCTCAACGAGATCGTCGCGCAGACCCCGCCGCCGGTCGGCGACCCGGACGCGCCGGCGCGCGCGCTGATCTTCGATTCCGTCTACGACACCTACCGCGGCGTGGTCACCTACGTGCGGGTGGTGGACGGCAAGCTCAGCCACCGGGACCGGATCAAGATGATGTCCACCGGTGCGGGGCACGAGATGCTCGAGGTCGGCGTGATCAGCCCGGAGCCCACCAAGACCCCCGACCTCGGCGTCGGCGAGGTCGGCTACCTGATCACCGGCGTGAAGGACGTCCGCCAGTCCCGGGTCGGTGACACGGTGACCTCCCAGAACGAGCCGGCCACCACCGCGCTCGGCGGCTACCAGCACCCGCACCCGATGGTGTTCTCGGGGCTGTACCCGATCGACGGCGACGACTACCCGGACCTGCGGGACGCGCTGGACAAGCTGCAGCTCAACGACGCCGCGCTGTCCTACGAGCCCGAGACGTCCGGGGCACTCGGCTTCGGGTTCCGGTGCGGCTTCCTCGGCCTGCTGCACATGGAGATCGTCCGCGAGCGGCTGGAGCGCGAGTTCGGGCTGGACCTGATCTCCACGGCGCCGAACGTGGTCTACCACGTGACCATGGAGGACGGCACCGAGCACGAGGTGACCAACCCCTCGGAGTTCCCCGAGGGCAAGATCGCGGAGGTCCGCGAGCCCGTCGTACGCGCCACCATCCTGTCGCCCAGCGACTACATCGGCGCGATCATGGAGCTCTGCCAGTCCAAGCGCGGCCAGCTGCAGGGCATGGACTACCTGTCCGCGGACCGGGTGGAGCTGCGCTACACGCTGCCGCTGGCCGAGATCGTCTTCGACTTCTTCGACCAGCTGAAGTCGCGCACCAAGGGCTACGCGTCGCTGGACTACGAACCGACGGGGGAGCAGGTCTCCGAGCTGGTCAAGGTCGACATCCTGCTGCACGGCGACACCGTGGACGCGTTCAGCGCGATCGTGCACCGCGATGCCGCCTACTCCTACGGCGTCGCGCTGGCCGGCAAGCTCAGGGAGCTGATCCCGCGCCAGCAGTTCGAGGTGCCGATCCAGGCCGCGATCGGGTCCCGGATCATCGCCCGCGAGACGATCCGCGCGATCCGCAAGGACGTGCTCGCCAAGTGCTACGGCGGCGACATCACCCGGAAGCGCAAGCTGCTGGAGAAGCAGAAGGAGGGCAAGAAGCGGATGAAGATGGTCGGCCGGGTCGAGGTGCCCCAGGAGGCCTTCATCGCCGCGCTGTCCTCCGACGCCGGCGGCGGCAAGAAGTAGACGTTGGTCCCGACAGGCTCGACCGGCGGGCTGATCCCGTTCCAGATCCCGGCCGGGCTGCTCGCTTTCGGCGACCGTGAGGAGGGCTGGCAGCCCTGGCTGGACGCGTTGCCGCGGCTGGTGCGGGACGTGGTCTCGGACTGGGAGCTGACCTACGACGGCGCTCCCCGGCACGGGTTCTGTGCGCTCGTCGTCCCCGTGCGTACGACGGGCGGCCTGCCGGCCATGCTCAAGCTCTCCTGGCCCCACGACGAGGAGGAGCACGAGCACCTCGGCCTGGAGACGTTGCGCGGCAACGGGATGGTGCGCATGTACCGCGCCGACCCGCGTCGGCACGTGATGCTCCTCGAGCGGCTGCACGCCGACGAGGACCTACGGAGGCTCCCGGTCGACGATGCATGCGAGGTGGTGGCCGGTCTCTACCGGAAGATCCACGTCCCGGCGCCGCCGCAGCTGCGCCCGTTGACCGACTACATCGCCCGGTGGACCGCCGGCCTGGAGGCGCTGCCCACCGACGCGCCGATCCCGCGACGGCTGGTGGAGCAGGCCATCGCGCTGGGCAAGGAGTTCGTCTCCGACCCGTCCGCGACCGGGACGATGATCCACGGCGACCTGCACTTTGAGAACGTGCTCGGCGGGGACCGCGAGCCGTGGCTGGTCATCGACCCCAAGCCGATGTCCGGAGACCCGCACTACGAGCTCGCCCCGATGCTCTGGAACCGGTGGGACGAGGCTGTCGCGTCCGGCAACATCCGGGAAGCTGTGCGGCGGCGGTTCTTCCTGCTCGTGGACACCGCCGAGCTGGACGAGGAGCGCGCCCGGGACTGGGTGGTCGTCCGCGAGATCCACAACGCGCTCTGGGCCATCGAGGACGCGGAACGGGCCGGGCGGCCGCTGGACGACGAGGACCGCGAGTGGATCACCCGGTGCGTGACCATTGCCAAGGCGGTCCAGGACTAGGCAGAGACCATTGCGGATTATGTACCTTGACGGTTACGTAACCGCCTGGATACAATCTCTGGGTGGAAGCTGTCCTGCGGGCACTGGCCGACGAAAGCCGGCGGACGGTCCTGGAGGCATTGACCCACGGGCCGGCCACCGCAGGGGAGCTGGCGGCGCTGCTGCCGATCGCCCGCCCCGGGGTGTCGCGTCACCTGCGGGTGCTGCGAGAAGCGGGGCTGGTCGAGGTGCGCCAGGAGGCACAGCGCCGGATCTACGGTCTTCGCCCTGAACCCCTTGCTGAGGTCGACGAGTGGCTCGGCCGGTACCGCGCCTTGTGGGAGCAACGGCTGGATGCCTTGCACACCGAGGTGGCGCGAGGAAAACGCGAACGAAGGAGCACCAGATGACCAGCAGCGCGCAGGGGAGCGGCCGCATCATCGGCAGCCTCCGGTCAGCCGGCGGCAAGGGTGTCGTGCGCATGGAATCCCGCATCGACACCGACATCGATGACGTGTGGTCGGCCCTCACCGATCCCCAACGCCTCGCGCGCTGGCTGGGTGAGATCGAGGGCGACCTCCGCCTCGGCGGAGAGTTCCGGGCACGCTTCTATGCCAGCGGCTGGGAAGGCATCGGCTGGGTGGACCTGTGCGAGCCCCCTCAGCGGCTGCTGGTGCGGACCCAGGAGGCCGAGGACGACGTGCATGTCATCGAGGCCACCCTCGCCGCCGACGGCGAGCAGACCCTGCTGGTCATCGAGGAGCGGGGCATGCCCCTGGACCACCTCGCCGCCTACGGGGCTGGGATACAGGTCCATGTCGAAGACCTCGCGGCGCACCTCGCCGGGCGCGCCCGCTGTGACGCGGCTGCTCGGTGGGCGGAGCTGCAGCCTGCCTATGAAGCCTTGGCGGTCAAGGGCGGCTAGTCCGACGACGTTGCTCCTGGGCCGCGGGGTCCACGCTCCGCGCTATTTCCAGGACGCGATCCCGCTCGCCGGCCGGCACTCCCTCGACGAACAGCGTGTATCCGCTGTCGCCTTGATCCTCCTCCTTGGGGGCGCTGGCGACGTAGCCGGCGGCCTTCAGGTCGCGGATCACGTCGAGTCGGAGAGTGGTCGAGGCGACCAGCAGGTTCATGCTCACACCCTACGACGGTGCCCCGGTGTCATACCCTCCTCGACCGCAGTTGCCGAGGACGGTGCGCCCAGACGAAGTCGACGTAGTCGTCAGGCACCGGCACCTGGTTGCTGAGCATCCAGTGCAGGCGGATGGCCCCGGTGAGAGCCATCGTGGTCTGGTAGCCCAGCAGTACGTCCTGCTCCGCCGGACCTGCCGATGACGCCCTCAGGTAGGCGGGCATTGGGTCAGCGAGCGAGCTGAGCGCCAGGTGGGCAAGGTCGGCGCCGGCGGGCGCGACGCCCACCGTGCCCCAGTCGATGGCGACCGTGTCGTCTTCGTCCGCGATGAGGTGGTCGCAGCGCTTCGACGCCTCCGCATGTCGTCCCGACGTCACCGGGCGCACCGACTTTCCGATGATGCTGAAGGAGCGCGACTCGCCGTGGAGCGACACGGAGCCAGCCAAGCGGACCACCTCGGCCGTCGCCGCTCCGCTGCTGCCCAGGAGAGGCCGCTCGCAGACATGCTCCGCCACCGGCACGCCGGTGGCTGCGCGAAGCACGTCGGGAGGTAGCGTCACGCGGCTCAGTGTGCCCGACCGGTCGAACTGTTTTGTGTGGTCATTGCTGCACAACCCGGATCTCCATGCCTTCAGTGCTGTCCGGGGGCTGGAAGAGGCCGGCCAGATAGTGCAGCACCGGGTGGTGGCCGGCCGACTCGACCTTGTCGCGCCAGATCTGCCGGCGGCTTCGGCTCCACAGGTTCCAGTCCAGCACCACGTCGATGCCTGTCGAGAGCACCTGCTGGGCGGTCTTCCAGATCAGGCCCCTGCACCGGTCCGCCAAGTCCGGATACTCGGGATCGTCGTACCTGCGCTGGTAGAGCCGCAGCATCCACTCGTCCAGCGTGAACCTCACCGCCGGGCACTCCCGCTCCAGTCGGCGCGCATGCGTTGTCTTGCCCGCACCGTTCAGGCCTGCGAGGAGATGAACGTTCGCGGCACGATTGCGTGAGGGCATGACCAGGATCTTGCCCCATGAACAGATAGCCTCTGTCGACGTGGAGCTTCCTGACCTGTCGCCGATGCCTCCGGCCTACCAGGAGCGTCTGCGTCAGGCTGCCGCGCACTTCGAGGCCGACCCTCGGGTTGTCGCGATGTGGGTCACCGGTGCGGTCGCACGGCACGGTCAGGACGCGGGCAGTGATCTCGACCTTTGCCTGACCATCGAGGACCGGCACGCTGAGACCTTCGCCCGGGAGCACGAGTCGTGGATCCGCGCGGTCGTCGAGCCGGTCAGCATTCAGCAGATGGGCTCGACCAGCGGTTGGTACGTGCTCACCTCCTCCTGTGAACGAATCGACTTCTTGGTCGAGTCCGAGGCGACGCTCGCCTCCTCTCCGGGAGTCCGGAGGATCGCCGTCTTCGACAAGAAAGGGTGCGCCGGGCGGTTGCCCGCGGTCCAGGATCCCGGCCCCGAACCGCAGACCATCGCGTTCTACGTGACTGAGGCGCTCCGCCAGATGGCCAACTTCCCAGTGGTGATCGTCCGGCGGGACTGGCTGCTCGGCGTGGTGGCCGTGCAACAACTGCACTACTTCGTGTACGAGCTGTTCGCGCAGTCCAACCGGCCGCAGCCGCCGACCGGGCCCAAGCAGTGGAGCTCCAAGCTGAGCAGCCGGCACCGCGCTCTGCTCGAGGCCCTGCCGGTGCCGCAGCCGGATCGACATTCCGTGGTGCACGCTCACAGCGCTGCCGTGGACCTCTTCGAGGCCGAGGCGCCGCCCATCGCCAGGCAGGCCGGGGTGGAGTGGCCCCGTACCCTGCACGAGGCGGTCTGCAGGTATCGGCAGCGCTGCTATCCGCCGGACTGGTGACGAGCAGTCTCAGTTGCAGCCGGGCTCGAACCAGGTGGGCTTGGCTGTACGTCGGAGCGCGTGAAGCCGGGCCGGATGGCGACTGCATCGCACTACCGGCGCCGCACCCGAGTCCGAGCTTCGCCCAGGAGCTCGCGCTCGTCGAGGCGTTGGCGACAGGCGGATCGTGCCGACCTGCGCGTCGCCAGCCACACCCCGTTACCGCGGGTCCTACTGCGCCCGGGCGTGACGGGCCATGTGGTCGAGCTCCTTGACTGGCTGTGGACGCACACCGTCGCGACGGACTGGCCGAGGCGTGAGCGGGTCTTGCGGGCAGACATCGTCACGCCGCGAACCGGCTCGCGTCGCATGGCTGGACCGGAGTGCTCAAGGACCTCGGCAAGCAACGGGAGTGGATCGGTCATGGCGAGATGCGGATCAGCGATCAGGTCATGTCGACCAAGGAGCTCGGTCCCAGGGCGTCTTCCGAGTACGCATTTGAAGTTAGCAGGTTTCGAGCGCTGGCGGTATCGGTTGTTCGGCCGATGTGCCCGCCGCTGCGCCCTGACTACTCTCCCCGGATGCCTCCCAACCAGATCAATGCTGCTGCCGCCGGGACCTGGACGATCGGCGATGTGACCGTCAACCGGATCGGCTTCGGGACCAAGCGCCTCGCCGGAAGTGGTCCGTTCGACATGCGCGATGCCGGCCATCGTGAGCGCGCCGTCGCCCTCCTGCGGCGCGCGGTCGAGCTGGGTGTCAACCACATCGACACCGCCGAGTTCTATCCGACGTACGCCGATCCGGAGCGGGGAGCCACCGCGTTCACCGGTTTGCACTGCGCCAACGAGCTCGTCAAGCTCGCGCTGGCGCCGTACTCCGACGACCTGCTGATCGCCACCAAGATTGGTCCCACGCGCGCCGGCCTGGCGCGACCGGACCAGCTGCGGGGACTGGTGGAGGAGGACCTTCGCCAGCTCGGCCGTGACCGTCTGGACCTGGTGTACCTGCGCCAGCAAGGTTTGAACTCGATCGCCGAGCACTTCGGTGCCTTGGTGGAGCTGCGGGACGCGGGACTCATCCGGCAGCTGGGCCTGTCCAACGTCCGCATAGAGCTCCTCCAGGAGGCGTTGTCGATCGCGCCGGTGGTGGCCGTGCAGAACCGGTACGGCGTCGACTTCGGCCGGGTCAACGACGAGCTGGTGCGGTTCTGCGGGGAGCAGGGGATCGCGTTCGTGCCGTTCTTCTCGTTGGCCGGGGAGGCGCGGGAAGCAGGCGGTGTCAGGCCCAGCGATTGCGTGGCCGATATCGCCCGTGCCCACGACGTGACCCCCGCCCAGGTCCGGATCGCGTGGACCCTGAGCCGGGGACCGCATCTGCTGGCCATCCCGGGAACCAGCGATCCGGCCCATCTGGCCGAGAACGTGGCCGCCGGCACGCTGCAGCTGAGCCCGGAAGAGCTGGCCACCCTCGGTTGACCGAGCACCCCGGACGACGCGACAGTGGCCGGCGCCGAACCACACCGGCGAGGGAGTGCCGTCTACGGTGATGCCATGCCCACCGAGGACGAGAACCGCGCCGAACGCCGCACCGCCGCCAGACTGGGCTGCACCAGATTGCTGACCGGCCACGGCGAGATCGCCCCTGCCGACTGGCTGCGGGAGGTGGCTGGCGCCGCGACCGAGCAGGAGCGCGACAGGTACGGCACCAAGGGCGAGGTCGCCGCCCTGGAGCGTGAGGTCGCCGAGCTGCTCGGCAAGGAGGATGCCGCCTTCATGCCCAGCGGTGTGATGGCGCAGCAGGCAGCGCTGCGGTCCTGGGTGGAGCGCTCGGCGACCGATGCCGTTGCGGTGCACGGGCTCTCGCACTTCGTCCTGCACGAGCTGGACGCGCTGGCGCAGCTGCACCGGCTGCGCGTAGAGCACCTCACCGACGAACCGCGGCCGGCGACGGTCGCCGACCTCGACGCACTCACCGGCCCGCTGGCCGCCGTGAGCATCGAGCTCCCGCTTCGCGACGCCGGGTACCTGTTGCCTGCCTGGGAGGAGCTCGTCGCCTTCAGCGAGCGGGCCCGAGAGCGCGGTGTTCCGCTGCACCTGGACGGCGCGCGACTGTGGGAGAGCCAGCCGTACTACGACCGGCCACACGCGGAGATCGCCGCCCTGGCGGACTCGGTGTACGTCTCGTTCTACAAGGGACTCGGCGGCATGGCCGGGGCCGCGCTCGCCGGACCGGCCGACCTGGTCGCCGGGGCGCGCCGGTGGCGGACCCGGCACGGCGGCACGCTGTTCACGCTGCTGCCCTACGCGGTCTCGGCGCGGCACGGTCTGGCCACGAGGCTTCCGCGTATGCAGGAGTACGTCGACCGGGCCCGCGAGCTCGCGGCCGGGCTCGACATGCTCGACGGGGTCCGTGTGCTTCCGCAGCCCCCGCCCACCAACGCCTTCCGCCTCTTCGTCGATGCGCCCGCCGACGTGCTCGAGGACGCCAACCTCACCGTCATGGAGAGCGACAAGGTGGCTCTGCTCGGATGGTGCCGGCCCGCTGAGGTGCCCGGCTGGACGATGAGCGAGCTGACCGTCGGCGACGCGACATTGGCGTGGCCGGTTGACGAGCAGGTCGCCGAAGTCCGGGCGCTCGTGGACGGAGTCAGGTCGCCGCGGTGACCATGCCGACCATCAGGTCGGCCGCCGCCCTGTCCGACAGCCCCTGTGCGACGCACAGCGACCGCCAGGTGGTGAACGCGATCGCGTGAGCCACCGCTGCACGGACCGTCTTGCGGCGCCGACCCGGGAACGGCTGAAGCAGGGTGAGGATCCACTGCTGCTCCTGCTCCAGCCGGGCCTGCCTGACGCGCTGCGGCACGGCGTCGGCGTCCCGCAGGACGAGCGTGATCATCGGTTCGCCGGCCCGGTAGTAGCGGTAGATGTCGGTCAGACCGGCGCGCAGCCGAGCCGTCGGTTCGTCGTACGACGTCCAGGCGCTCGGGTCCGGGACGGGCTGCCTTTCCAGCCACTGGCTCGAGCAGGCCAAGAACAGCGACTCGTCGTCGGGGAAGTGTCGGTAGACCGTCGCCCTGGTCACTCCGGCCCGCTCGGCGACCGCGGAGATGCTGGTGCGGGACGGGCCGAGACTGCCGTGCAACGCCTCGGCGGCATCCACGATCCGTGCCCTGGTGCGGTCCTCGTCCTCGGCGCGCTTCGACTTCCGGTAAGGCCGCGTTTTCGGCGAACGCATCCGTTCAGTCAAAGTATTGACACCGGCTCTCTGACAGACCACATTTGGATGAACATGAGTGTACTCCGAATGGAGAAGGATGATGGAAGCTGTCCAGGCGCCGCTGCTGACCGTCGTACGCCCCGGCGAGGGTGAGGAACGCAGCCTCGGCTCGATCGGCGTGGTGTTCAAGCTGTTCGGCGACCAGACGAACGGCCAGGTCTCGATCGTCGAGCACCCGTTCCCGGTCGGTGCGTGCGTGCCGCCGCACCTGCACACCCGCGAGGACGAGTACTCGATCGTCATCGGCGGCGAGATCGGTTTTCGGTCCGGCGACCGTGAGGTGGTGCTGGGTGCGGGCGGCTACATCACCAAGCCTCGCGGTGAGACGCACACGATGTGGAACGCGGGGTCCGTTCCGGCTCGGATGATCGAGATAATCAGCCCGGCCGGCTTCGAGCACTTCTTCTGGGGGATGGGCGAGATGATGGCCGCTGGTGCGCCGGATCCTGAGCGAATGGCCGCTCTCGCGGCGAAGCACGGGCTGGTGTTCGAGACGCCGCCGTGGCTCGACGACGTGGTCGCGCGCTACCACCTGAACCCGCCACCGGGCGCGCATCCCTGAGCTTCTCGTCCACTCTGGCCTTAGGCTGCCCGTGTGGTGGACCGATCACGGCCGGCTCGGATCGAGGATGTGCACGAGATCGCCCGCGGCATGCCCGACGTGGTGGTCGAGGGAGATGCCGAGAACCCGGTCTACAAGGTTGCCGGCAAGTCGTTCGTGTACTTCCGGACGCCCCGGCCCGACGCGGTCGACCCGATCTCCGGTGAGCGCTACCGCGACGTGATCATCTTCTGGGTCGCGTCCGACGAGGACAAGGACGCGCTCGTCCAGGACGACAGCACGCCGTTCTTCACCACGCCGCACTTCAACGGGCACCGGTCGGTGCTGCTGCGAGGGAGCCGGATCGGCGAACTGACCCGTGACGAGCTGGCGGAGACGGTCCAGGACGCCTGGCTGTCCCGCGCGCCGGCGCGCAAGGCGAAGGCGTGGCTCGCGGGGCGATAGCACCCGGCCCCTCCGTCGTACGAGCGATAGCGTCACGTCCGTGGACGACGACTACCGCACCGTCAACCGCGCCAGCTGGGACGAGCGCGTGCCGGCGCACGCGGCATCAGCCGACTACGCGCTGGACCGGTTCCGCAGCGACCCCGAGTTCATCTCCGACGTGGTGCGCTTCGACCTGCCGCTGCTCGGCTCGGTCGAAGGGCTACGGGGCGTGCACCTGCAGTGTCACATCGGCACCGACACGCTGTCCCTGTCGCGGCTGGGCGTCCGTATGACCGGGGTCGACTTCAGCGGGCCGGCGGTCGAGCAGGCCCGGTCGTTCGTCGCGTCGATCGGTGACCGCGTGGAGTTCGTCGAGTCCGATGTGTACGACGCGGCGTCCGTCCTGCCCAACCACGCCTTCGACCTTGTCTTCACCGGCATCGGCGCATTGTGCTGGCTGCCAGACGTACGACGCTGGGCCGAGATCGTGGCGCGGCTCCTCGCCCCCGGCGGCCGGCTGTTCATCCGGGAAGGGCACCCGATGCTCTGGGCTCTCGCGGACGCGCGTCCGGACGGGCTGCTGGTTGTCGACCACCCGTACTTCGAGCGTGAGGAGCCGACGGTCTGGGACGAGGGCGGCACGTACGTCGACACCGACGTCGAGTTCGAGCACAACATCACCCATGAGTGGAACCACGGCCTCGGCGAGATCGTCACCGCGCTGCTCGACCAGGGGCTGCGCATCACCGGCCTGGTCGAGCACGACAGCGTGCCGTGGGAGGCGCTGCCCGGACTCATGGAGCCGTTGCCGAACGGCGAGTGGCGACTGGCCGACCGGCCGTGGCGGCTGCCTCACAGCTACACGCTGCAGGCCGTCGCTCCATGATGTTTCACTGCGAGGTTCCGGACGATTGCGACGGCCAGGGAGAGTGGCTCTCGCCCTCCGCGGCGCGGGCGCAGCTGCAAGCGCGTCACTGGTGGCCGCTCGCGGCGCACGTGCTCGGGCTTGCTTGTTGAGCCGGCCCACTCGAGGCTCACCTATCGCGCTCGAATGCTCGCGCTGCTCGGCGGTCCCGGGGTGGGTGCAGGTCCCCCGGCGTGGCTCAGGCCTGCACCCGGAGCGAGGAGCAGATCAGTCGCTGGCCGGTGAGTTTGACAGCATTATGGAAACGAAGAATTCGCTTAACAGGGTTGGTAAGGGTTGATGCGGCGCCTTCTCGGCCGTAACGCGGCACTTATCGGTTCGAAGTCCAAGCCAGCCGTTCGGCCGCCGTATCCGGTAGGTGGCTATCCATATCGCTGCAGTGATTTCTTGGGCTGTGGATTCGCTACCGCGCGTGACCGGACGTGGCTGGCGGTCCTGGAGTAGGTACCCGGTTTGATGACGCTTTGTGCGGAGTCGTTGACATCGTCAGTTGGGGCCCGCAGGCTTTTGCTGACCATGCGTGGCTGAGAGCCGTGGGCGGCTCGTGACCGAGAAAGGGAGGGCCCATTGCCAGCTGATGGTCAGCCGGCAATGTGTGAGCCATGACGCTGACTGAACCCGATCAGCTCTCCGCTGGTGATCCGGCCCCTCACCGCGGCCGCTGGCTGCTGGTCGGCCTGGTGGTTGCGGTGCTCGTGATCGCAGGGGTGGTGGCCCTAGTCCTATCCCGTCAGCAGGCCACGCCGCAGGCCCAGTGGGTTCGGTTCGCTCCCGGGGAGAACACGGGCAGCAATACCATTCCGACGACCCACAAAGCCTCCTACGCGTTCCAGCTGATGAACCTGGGAGACGTGTCGGCCACCATCACCAACGTCGGGCGAAGCGGTCCCGGACTGGACCTGCTGTCCGTAGGCGCCCGAGACTCCTCGCGCCACCTGAAGGGCTTTTCACCCAAGCTGCCCATCACCGTCGGTGGCCACAAGACGGTTTCGGTCACACTCGAGTACAAGGTGCTGGGCTGCGACGGCCTCGGAGGCCGCCCCTGGCCGATACCCGTGACGTTCCGCAACGACTCCACCCACAAGGTGCTCACCCAGAAGTTTGACCCGGGGACGAGCTCAGGCAGTCGGTGGTACAAGGACCTGACCAGCGATGGAATGTGCGCGAGTCAACCCTGAGTGCGGGTAGACGGCTCGTCGGGTCGCCTAGCTAGGCAAGTTCGCGCCAGGGTCGGTTCACCGGATTCACCGCGAGGGTGCCGGGCCACCTGCGCTTCGCCGGGGGCTTTGCTGTCCGACCGGTGGGGCGGGTGGGCCACCACGTCGACGTACCGGATAGGTCCCTCAGCGACTGCTCTCTCGAACAGCCGAAGGAAGAGCAGGCCGCGACGGCGGGCGTTACGGCGGTTGAACCGGACGATGAACCCGTCCAAGCAGGACTGAAGGCGGTCGGGTCCACACCAACTTGGTGGGTGCCGGCAAGCCAGCGTTTCTCGTCCACCAACCCGACCCTCACTACCCGAGAAAATCAACACTACGAGGGCAACATCGGCAGGATCAACTTCACACCAACCCTGTTAGCCGAATGCTGGAAGCGCCATCTAGGCACCTGGGTTCACTCGAACGTCACATCGAAAAGTGTCGGTGCTTGTGTCTAGGTTGTCGGTATGACTTCGACCACGACCGAGCCGCCGGGCACCGGGACCGGGCATGTGCTGGTGCGGTTCACGCGGGCGCTGACCGATGCGTTGGACCGGGTGGGGGACGCCTCGTGTCTGTCGTTGAGCGAGGACGAGGCGGCGGAGGCGGTGCTGGCGTTGTCGCGGGTGCAGGCCCGGGTCGCCGAGCTGCGGTTGCGGGCGCTGGCCGCTGCGGACGAGCGGGAGGTGGCCAGCCGGGATGCGTCGGCCTCGACCGGGGCGTGGTTGGCGGGCCGGACCCGGCAGACCCGGCCGGGTGCGCACGCGGATGTGAAGCTGGCCAAGGCTTTGGGTGGGGAGTTCGACGCCACCCGGGCCGCACTCGCGGCCGGGACGGTGTTGGAGGAGCAGGCTCGGGTGGTCGTGAAGGCGGTGCGGGCGCTGCCGCCCACGGTCGGCGCGGCGACTCGTCGGGACGGTGAGGAGTTCCTGCTGGCCGCGGCCAGCGAGTGCGACGCGGTCGCGTTGACGGCGCTGGGGCGGCACCTGTTCGAGGTGCTTGATCCCGAGGAGGCCGACCGGCGGCTGGGGGAGAAGCTGACCCGCGAGGAGCGCGAGGCGGCCCGCAAGACGTTCCTGCAGCTGCACGACAACGGCGACGGCACGGTCTCGGGGCGGTTCAAGATCTCGGCGTTGACCTCCACCGTGCTGACCCGGGGCCTGGAGGCGCTGATGAGCGCCCGGCACCGCGCCGCCACCGGGCAGGCCGGGCGGGTGATGCATCCGGACCGGCACCCGCTGGGCGCCGACGACTGGCAACACCCCGACGAGGCGGAGCGGGAGGCGGAACGGGAGCGGTGGCGGGGCCTGTCGCGGCCGGAGAGGCTGGGGGAGGCGTTCACCGCCTACATCGGCCGGTTCCCGGCCGAGAACCTGCCGAAGCTGGGTGGGGTGAACGCCACCGTGGTGGTGACCATGACTCTCGAGCAGCTGCGCGGGGAGCTGGAGGGCGCCTGCCTGCTCGACACCGGCGCCGAGGTCTCGGCCGGTGCGGCCCGCCGGCTGGCCTGCGAGGCTGGCATCGTGCCCGCGGTGCTGGACAGCCGCGGAGAGGTGCTGCACCTGGGCCGCAAGGTCCGGCTGCACACCGAACCGCAGCGGCTGGCGATGGGCATCCGGGACAAGGGCTGCACCGCCGAGGGCTGCACCAAGCCGGCTTGGCTGTGCGAGGGCCACCACAAGACCCCCTGGTCGAAGGGCGGCAGCACCAGCGTCAAGGACGGGGTGCTGCTGTGCCCCTGGCACCACCACCGCGCCCACGACCCCCGCTACCAGGTCGAATACCTCCCCGACGGCAAGACCCGCTTCCACAGACGCACGTGACAGACGCACCCCGGCGAGATCGTTGGTTCTGATGCAGCGTTCGGTGTAGGGATTGAGGCTGTGCCCATCCTTCCCTCGGAGAGTTGAGTGAGATCGTCGTGCGGGGAAGCCATCTGACACAGCTCAAGCTCACCATCGGTGAGCACGGGTGGGGAGTTCTGTCTGCGGGCTCGCCGAGTGGAAGTGCAAACGTCCCCATCTCTTATGTCGTGGACGTCGTGGGCCAGGTCGTCTTCGCGGCTGTCGACGTCCTTCGCGGTGTGCCGGAAAGGCGGCTCGTGTGGGACAGCGAAGGAGACAGCGCGACCATCACCATGACCAGGCTCCCCGACGACCAGGTGAGCCTCACGATGACGTGGACCAGCGGGAAGTCCGCGACTTCGAGCTTCGCCGTCGACCTCAGCACGGTGCAGCCCGATGTAGTGCTGGCCGAGCGTGTGCTGAAGAGCATTTCCTGAAGAAGCGGCGATGCCAGCCGACCGTCGGCACCGGCACGAGCTCGTCTGAGCGGAATTCGCCTGCACGAAGCAAGCGGATCCGGCAAGATGCGCGCGTGCCCCATCCCCACGTGCTCTCGGTGAACATCGGCCTGCCTCAGGACGAGGCGTGGGCCGGCAACCTCCGTCGTACCGCCATCAAGAAGCGGTCGGTGCCCGAGCCGGTCACCGTACGCGAGCTCGGCATCGACGGTGACCAGGTCGCGGACACTGTCAACCACGGCGGGATCTACCAGGCGGTCTACGCGTTCGCGCAGGAGGACCTCGACTACTGGGGCGCGCAGCTCGGCAGGCACATTCCGCCCGGCCTCTTCGGGGAGAACCTGACCACGGTCGGCATCGACGTCAACGAGGCCGAGCTGGGTGAGCGCTGGCGGATCGGCACCACGCTGCTGGAGGTGATCGAGGTCCGGATCCCGTGCAACGTGTTCAAGAACTGGCTCGGCGTCACCGGCTACGACAACGCCCGCTGGGTGAAGCGGTTCACTGAGCTGGCCCGGCCAGGGCCGTACTTCCGGGTGCTCGAGGAGGGCACCCTGCGCGCCGGCGACCCGATCGTGGTCGAGCACCGTCCCGGCCACGGTGTCACCGTCTCGACGATGTTCAAGGCGTTCACCACCGACCGCAGCCTGCTGCCCGAGCTGCTCAAGGTGGACGGGCTGCCGCCGCGGGCGCTGAAGGCGGCCCAGGCGTACGACGGAGGGCGGACGGAGGCCCTGACCCCCGCCACGACCTGAGCCGTCTAACGTCGGGCCATGCTGAACGTCTGCTTCGCCGGGATCACCGGCTGGACCGCCCCACCCATCGTCAAGGCCATCGACGCGGCCGAGGACCTCGCACTCACCGCCGGAGTCGCGCGGAGCGCCGCCGGCCGGTCCCTCGCGGAGGCGGCCGGTGCCGAGACGAGCACGGGCGACGTCCACGGAAGCGTCCGGGAGGCGCTGGAAGCGGCGAAGATCGACGTGCTCGTCGACTACACCAGCGCCACCGCGGTGAAGGACAACGTGTGGACCGCCGTCGACGCCGGCGTGCACGCGGTGGTCGGCTCCAGCGGGCTGACCGCCGCCGACTTCGCGGAGCTGGACCGGCTGGCCCACGACCGCAACGTCGGTGTCGTGGCTGCCGGCAACTTCTCCGTGATGGCCGCCGTCCTGCGCCGCGCTGCCACGACGGCCGCGCAGCACCTGTCGCAGTGGGAGGTCATCGACTACGCCAGCGACACCAAGCCGGACGTGCCGAGTGGGACGGCGCGGGAGCTGGCGGAGACGCTGGCGCAGGTACGGCAGCCGCACGCCACGGTGCCGACCGCGGACCTGCACGGACCGCCGGAGGCCCGCGGCGCGGAGGTCGACGGCACGCGCGTCCACTCCGTGCGCCTGCCCAGCTTCGTGGTGTCCACCGAGATCGTGTTCGGCGGCCCGGGCGAGCGGCTGGTGCTGCGCCACGACCCGGGACTGACCGCCGATCCGTACGTCGCGGGCACCCTGCTCGCCATCCGCAGGGTCGCCGAGCGGGTGGGGGTACGACGGGGGCTGGACTCGCTGCTCTTCGCGGACGGGACGCCTACCGGTCAGTAGCAAAGTGCTCTACTTTGTCCTGCACAGGCAGCGACCCCGGCGCGCCGGCCGTGCCCCGGGCGAGCTGTGACGACGAGGCAGGGAGAACGATGTCCACCAGCGCCGTCCGCTACGACCAAAGGGTGATCGACAACCGGCCGCCGACGGTGGGCCGGCAGTTCCTCGACCGGGTGCGGGACACCCCGCAGCGCGAGGCGTTCCGGTACCCGGTCGGCGAGGAGTGGGAGTCGGTCACCTGGCGGGAGGCCGGGGACCGGGTCGCTCGGCTGGCTGCCGGACTGGTGGCGCTGGGCATCGAGCCGGAGCAGCGGGTCGGCATCGCGTCGAGCACCCGCTACGAGTGGGTGCTCGCCGACCTCGCGGTGATGTGCGCCGGGGCGGCCACCACCACGCTGTACCCGTCCACGATCGCCGACGACATCGGCTACATCCTCGAGGACTCCGAGAGCCGGGTGGTGTTCGCCGAGGACGACGTACAGCTGGCCAAGCTGCGCGGGCAGCGTGACCGGATCCCGCAGGTCCGCACGGTGGTCACCTTCGACGGCGCCGCCGACGGCGACTGGGTGATCTCGCTGAGCGACCTGGAGAAGCTGGGCGAGGAGCTGCTGGGCGAGCAGCCGGACGTCGTGGAGCAGCGGGTCACCGGCAGCAGCGCGGACTCGCTGGCGACGCTGATCTACACCTCCGGCACCACCGGCCGGCCGAAGGGCGTGCGGCTGGTGCACTCCACCTGGACCTACCAGGGCGCCGCGATCCAGTCGCGCGGCACCCTGACCGAGGACGACCTGCAGTACCTCTGGCTGCCGCTCGCGCACGCCTTCGGCAAGGTGCTCCTCTCCAGCCAGCTCGCCTGCGGCTTCGCCACCGCGGTGGACGGCCGGGTCGACAAGATCATCGACAACCTGGCCGTGGTCCGACCGACGTTCATGGCGGCCGCGCCGCGCGTCTTCGAGAAGGCCTACGGCCGGATCGTCACGATGGTCAGGGCCGACGGCGGCGTCAAGGAGAAGCTGTTCGACCAGGCGTTCAAGGTCGCGCTGCAGGCGGACCGTCTTCGCTTCCAGAACCGCCCGGTGCCCGCGTGGCTGCGCGTCCAGCGCGCCGTGCTCGACCGGCTGGTGTTCGCCAAGATCCGCGAGCGGTTCGGCGGCCGGCTCCGGTTCTTCGTCTCGGGCGCCGCGGCCCTCGACCGCGACGTCGCGGCCTGGTTCCACGCCGCCGGCATCCTGATCATCGAGGGCTACGGGCTCACCGAGACCGCCGCCGGCGCGTTCGTCAACGACCCGGACGACTACAAGCTGGGCACCGTCGGCACGCCGCTTCCCAGCACCGAGGCCAAGATCGCCGACGATGGTGAGGTGCTGATCAAGGGACCGTGCGTGATGGCTG
>DASTWW010000119.1:0-2745 GCA_035765755.1 Nocardioidaceae bacterium | reverse complement strand
GGCGGCGGGCAGCACCTTGTGCAGGTCGCCGACGACGCCGAAGTCGACGAGCTCGAAGATCGGCGCCTCCTCGTCCTTGTTGACCGCGACGATGGTCTTGGAGGTCTGCATGCCGGCCCGGTGCTGGATCGCGCCGGAGATGCCGGTGGCGACGTACAGCTGCGGGGAGACCGTCTTGCCGGTCTGCCCGACCTGGTAGGCGTGCGGGATCCAGCCGGAGTCGACCGCGGCCCGCGAGGCACCCACCGCGGCGCCGAGCGCGTCGGCCAGCGCCTCGACCGGCTCGAAGTTGCCGCCGGTGCCGCGACCGCCGGACACCACGATCGCCGCAGCCTCCAGGTCGGGGCGGCCGGAGGCCGCCCGCGGCTCGGAGGAGACGATCTTCGCGGCCTTGGCCGCGTCGGAGATGCTCACCGACACCTGCTCGACGGCCCCGGCGCCCTCGGCCTGCTCGGGGGTGGCCGCGTTCGGCTTCACCGCGATGATCGGGGTGCCCTTGGTGACCTTCGCGGTCACCGTGTAGCTGCCCGCGAACACCGACTGGGTGGTCACCGGCGAACCGTCACCGGGCTGTACGTCGACCGCGTCGGTGATCAGCCCCGACTCGGTCTTGATCGCCAACCGGCCGGCGATCTCCTTGCCCTCGCCGTTCGCGGTCACCAGCACCGCCGCGGGCTGGGCCTGCTGCACCAGCTGGGCCAGCACCTCCGCCTTCGGCGCCACCAGGTAGTCGGTGAAATCGGAGTCATCGGCTGACGACACCGCGTAGATCTTCTCCGCGCCGTACGCCTTCAACACCTCGGCCGCCGAGGACACATCGGACCCGATGAACACCGCCGACGGCTCACCGAGACGGTGGGCGATGGTCAGCAGCTCGTTGGTGGTCTTGCCGACGACACCGTCGACGTGGTCGACCAGAACCAGGATCTCGCTCACAGTGCCAGCCCCTCTCAGATGAACTTCTTCGACGCGAGGAAGTCCACCAGCGCCTTGGCGCCCGAACCGTCCTCGTCGGTGACGATCTCGCCCTGGCTGCGCGGCGGGCGCGCCTCGGTGGACTCCACCGACGTCCACGCCGCGGCCAGCCCGACCTGCCCGGCGTCCACGCCCAGGTCGGCCAGCGACCAGGTCTCCATCGGCTTCTTCTTCGCCGCCATGATCCCCTTGAAGGACGGGTAGCGCGCCTCACCGGACTGGTCGGTGACGCTGGCCACCAGCGGCAGGCTGCCCTCGATCGTCTCGGTGGCGGTGTCCCCGTCGCGGCGGATACGCAGCGTGTTGCCCTCCAGGCTCACCTCCGAGCCCAGCGTCACCTGCGGCACCCCGAGCCGCTCGGCCAGCATCGCCGGCACCACGCTCATCCCACCGTCGGTCGACGCCATCCCGCACATCACCACGTCCCACGACGAGTCACTGCCGATCTTCTCAATGGCCTTCGCCAGCACCAGCGAGGTGGCCGGTGCGTCCGAGCCGGCGATCGCGTCGTCGACCACGTGCACGCCCTTGTCGGCACCCATCTGCAGCGCCTTGCGGATCGCGTCGGTGGCCTGCTCCGGGCCGATCGACAACACGGTCACCACCGTGTCGTCGGAGCCTTTCTCCTTGATCTGGAGCGCCTGCTCCACGGCGTACTCGTCGAGCTCGGACAGCAGCCCATCCACGCCGACCCGGTCCACGGTCCCGTCGGCCTCGAACTGCCGGTCCGCGGTCGCGTCCGGGACGTGCTTGACACATACGACAATGTTCATTGGCGGTCTGGCCCGAAGGCCCCTCCTGTGCAGTTGGTGTCGAACCGAGGTTACTAGCGCGTAGCTAGCGGTGGAACACGTGGGCGGGTGGGCTCGCTCACACGTCAGGGACGGATCAGCCGGTCCAGCACCTTGCCGATGACCAGGTAGATCACCGCGGCGATCCCCCAGTTCACCAAGGCGCTCTTGGTGGCTGCGTTCGCCCCGTGGAACTTCTTGAAGTCCCCGAAGTCGAGCTTCCCGGCGACGTCGGTGATGAAGCTGACGATGTCGTTGTGCTGGTTCATCTTCAGCGCGATCACGAGCGCCCCGACCGCAAGGAACAGTGCGCAGACCACGGCGGCCAGCCACACCAGCGCGGCCACGCGGCTGCGCACGGTGGCGATCGCACCGCGGACGGCTTGTCCGGAGGGACGCCGCCGGGCCGGGGCGGACGTCGAGGCCTCGGTCGCCTCGGCCGACCCGGTGCTCCTGCCCGCCTCAGTCACTGGTGTCTCCTTGCCTCGCTATCCCGCACGATAGCCGACCCGGGTCACCGGCCTACGAACGCTGCTTTGCCGGGGCCGTTCTCGACGAACGAGCGCATCCCGATGGTGCGGTCCTCGGTGGCGAACAGCCCGGCGAAGTGGGCTCGCTCGATCTCCAGGCCGGTGTCCAGGTCCACCTCGATGCCCCGGTCGACGGCTTCCTTGGCCGCCCGCAGCGCGATCGCCGGGGCGTTGGTGAACTGCCGGGCCCAGGCCACCGCCTCGTCGTACACCTTCTCGGCGGGTACGACGCGGTCCACGAGCCCGATCGCGAGCGCTTCCTCGGCCTTCACGTGCCGGCCGGTGAAGATCAGGTCCTTGGCCTTGGACGGGCCGACCAGCCTGGTCAGCCGCTGGGTGCCGCCCGCCCCGGGGATGATGCCGAGCAGGATCTCCGGCTGGCCGAGCTTGGCGTCCTCGGCGGCGATCCGGATGTCCGCGCACAGCGCGAGCTCGCAGCCGCCGCCGAG
>DASTWW010000118.1:0-5425 GCA_035765755.1 Nocardioidaceae bacterium | reverse complement strand
TCATGACAGCGAATATAGGCAAGCCCACCGACAGTTTACGGCGCCGAGAACCCCCGGATCCCGCCTCGCAAAGTAAAATCAATCCCCGGCACCCGGCACGAGGATGTGCCAAGCACCGCCGAGTCAGTTCTCGACCGGGGCGGCCTCCGGCGAGGTCTCGTCCGCATCGGGTGCCTCGGCCTCCGCGCGGGGGTGACGCCGGCGGCGCAGCAGCCGGGCCCAACGGCCTCGATCGCCGCGCTCCGAGCCGGCGATCCGGGTGCCGTCCACCTCGGTGCCCGGCCGGGCGGCTGCCTCGACCGCGGCGAACGAGATCGGCAGCACCGCCTCGCGCCGGAACGCACTGGGGGCAAGGTCCTCCTCGGCCAGCACGCCCAGCGCGGCGAGCACCGACGGGAGGAGCACCGAAGCGAGGTGGGCGTAGCCGGCCGCGGAGGGGTGGAACCGGTCCGGTCCGAACAGCAGCGCCGGCGCGGCGGCGAACTCGGGGCCGAGCACGGAGCCGAGGGACACGGTGCGGCCGCCGGCCTCGACGACGGCGATGGTCTGGGCGGCGGCCAGCCGCCGGGAGTACGCGCGGGCCACCTGGCGCAGCGGGAAGGCGATCGGCTCCACCGTGCCGAGGTCCGGGCAGGTGCCGACCACGACCCGGGTGCCCTCGTCGAGCAGCAGGCGCACGGCGTGCTCGAGCAGCCGCACCGACTCCGAGGGCCGGACGGTGTGCGTCACGTCGTTGGCGCCGATCAGGATCACCGCCACGTCCGGCTGCAGCGGCAGCACCTGCTCGACCTGGCCCTGCAGGTCGCGGCTCTGGGCACCCACGAAGGCCACCGACTTCAGGTACACGCGGCTGTCGGCGGCCTCTGCCAGCCCGGAGGCCAGCTGTGCCCCCGGGGTTTCGAGCACCGTCTCCACGCCGTACCCGGCCGCCGACGAGTCACCGATCAACGCCACCTTGAGCGCCTTCCCGGACCGTCCGCGGCCGTACCACCCGGTGGCGTCCGGAGTCGCCCCGTCGGCCTTGCCGATGGTGCGGCGGGCCAGCAGCGCCTCGCCGCGCAGCACGCCGTACAGCGATGCCCCGAGCACGGAGAGGCCACCGCCGCCGAACGCGGCGGCGGCGGCGAGCTTCCGTGCAGCGGCGACCTTTCCCACGCTTCAACAGTATCGAGACACTCCAGGAGGCGCCTCCGCATTCCCGGCCCCGATGCGCGGCGCCGGGCCGTGGCGAGGCACCCCCTAGACTCCCGGTGTGCATTACGTGAACTCGCTGCTCGAGCTCGTCGGGAACACCCCGCTGGTCCGCCTCAGCAAGGTGGTCGGTGACGCCGTCGCTGACAACGGGCCCCTGGTGCTTGCCAAGGTCGAGTACCTCAACCCGGGCGGCTCGGTGAAGGACCGCATCGCGCTGCGGATGGTGGAGGCCGCCGAGCAGGACGGGTCGCTGAAGCCGGGCGGCACGATCGTCGAACCGACCTCCGGCAACACCGGCGTGGGGCTGGCGATGGTCGCCCAGGCCAAGGGCTACCGGTGCGTGTTCGTCTGCCCGGACAAGGTCAGCGAGGACAAGCGCAACGTGCTGCGGGCGTACGGCGCGGAGGTGGTCGTCTGCCCGACCGCCGTCCCCCCCGAGCACCCGGACTCCTACTACAACGTGTCCGACCGGCTGGTGCAGGAGATCCAGGGCGCCTGGAAGCCCGACCAGTACTCCAACCCGAACAACCCGCTCTCGCACTACGAGTCCACCGGCCCGGAGATCTGGGAGCAGACCGACGGCCGGATCACCCACTTCGTGACCGGCATCGGCACCGGCGGCACGATCAGCGGCATCGGCCGCTACCTCAAGGAGCGCAACCCCGACGTACAGATCGTCGGCGCCGACCCGGCCGGGTCGGTGTACTCCGGCGGCACCGGCCGGCCCTACCTGGTCGAGGGTGTGGGCGAGGACTTCTGGCCCACCACCTACGACAAGTCGATCGCCGACCGGGTGATCGAGGTCTCCGACGGGGACTCGTTCACGATGACCCGCCGGCTCGCGCGCGAGGAGTCCCTGCTCGTCGGCGGATCCTCCGGCATGGCGGTCGCCGCCGCCGTCCGGCTGGCCCAGGAGCTCTCCGGCAAGCCCGGCGCCGAGGACCAGGTGATCGTGGTGCTGCTGCCGGACTCCGGCCGCGGCTACCTGACCAAGGTCTTCAACGACGAGTGGCTCAGCCAGTACGGCTTCGGCTCCGCCAGCGCCCAGGAGCAGACCGTGGGAGAGGTGCTGCGCGGCAAGCAGGGTGGCATGCCGGCGCTGGTGCACACCCACCCGAACGAGACGATCGCCGACGCGGTGCACATCCTGCAGGAGTACGGCGTCTCGCAGATGCCCGTGGTGCGCGCCGAACCGCCGATCATGGCCGCCGAGGTGGCTGGGTCGGTGTCGGAGCGGGCGCTGCTGGAGGCGCTGTTCGCCGGCACCGCGACGCTGACCGACCCGGTGGAGCAGCACATGAGCGAGCCGCTGCCCACCATCGGCGCCGGGGAGCCGGTCTCCGAGGCCGTTGCCGCGCTGGAGAGCGCCGACGCGCTGCTGGTCCAGGAGGACGGCCGCCCGGTGGGCGTGGTCACCCGGCAGGACCTGCTCTCCTACATCGCCGGCCGCTGAACCAGGCCACCGAGCAGACCGCCGACCTCCGGGCGAACTGGACCATCCGCGCAATCCGTGCCAGGGTGGCGAACCGACGAGCGAGAACTCTCGGAGGTGAGCCGAGCGGGTGTGGGACTATCTGGCCAGCGAGCGGTGGAGCCTGCTCTACTCCGGCTACCAGCACGTCAGCTTCGCCGTCCAGGCGGTCTTCGTCGCCACCCTCATCGCCCTGGTGCTCGCGGTCCTGGTCACCCGCGTCCCGCGGCTCGACCCGGTGGCCAACGCCATCAGCGCGGTCAGCCTGACCATCCCGTCGTTCGCGCTGCTGGGCCTGTTCCTGCCGATCCTGGGCCTCGGTGTGGCCGCGGCTTTCCCGGCCGTGGTGTTCTACGCGGTGATGCCCATCCTGCGCAACGCGGTGGTGGGCCTGGCCGGCGTCGACAAGACGCTGCTGGAGTCCGCGCGCGGGCTCGGGATGAGCCGGGCTCGGATCCTGCTGCGGGTGCAGCTGCCGCTGGCGTGGCCGGTGATCCTGGCCGGGATCCGGGTGTCAATGCAGATGTCCATGGGAGTCATCGCCATCGCGGCGTACGTGCTCGGTCCGGGACTCGGCGCCTACATCTTCACCGGGCTGTCGCAGATCGGTGGCGCCACGGCGCTGTACTCCGCGCTGGCCGGCACGGTCGGCGTGGTCATCCTCGCCCTGGCGCTCGACGCGCTGCTGCTGCTGTTCGGTCGCTACACCACCTCGAAGGGAATCCGTGTCTGACATGTCCGTGACCCTGCCTGAGGAGGACCGGCCCGCCGTCGAGGTGAGTGGCGCCGAGATCGAGCTGTCGGAGGTGGCCAAGAAGTACGCCGGCCAGAAGGTCCCGGCGGTCGAGTCACTGTCGTTGCACATCCCCGCCGGCGAGATCGTGATGTTCGTCGGCCCATCGGGGTGCGGCAAGACCACCTCGCTGAAGATGATCAACCGCCTCATCGAGCCGACCTCGGGAAGCATCCTGATCGACGGCGAGGACATCCGGTCCCAGAACGCCGACCGGCTGCGTCGCAAGGTCGGCTACGTCATCCAGGGCGGCAGCCTCTTCCCACACATGACGGTGGCCGAGAACATCGCGCTGGTGCCCGGGCTGCTGAAGTGGGACAAGAAGCGGATCAACGACCGCGTCGACGACCTGCTGGACCTGGTGAACCTCGACCCCGGGCGGTACCGCAACCGCTACCCCCGCGAGCTCTCCGGCGGCCAGCAGCAGCGCGTCGGCGTGGCCCGCGGCCTCGCCGCCGATCCGCCGGTGGTGCTGATGGACGAGCCGTTCGGTGCGGTCGACCCGATCACCCGGCAGCGGCTCCAGGACGAGCTGCTCAGCATCCAGGAGGAGCTGCGCAAGACGATCGTGTGCGTCACCCACGACATCGACGAGGCGATCAAGCTCGGTGACCGGATCCTGATCCTCCAGCAGGGCGCGAAGGTCGCGCAGTACGACACCCCCGAAGCGATCCTCGCCGCCCCGGCGAACCGGTTCGTGGAGGACTTCGTCGGCGCCGGTTCCACGCTGAAGCAGCTCACCCTGCGCCGCGTCGGCGAGGTCGAGCTGCGCCGCCCGACCACGGCGAGGGTCGGCGAGCGGGCGGCCGAGGTGGTCACCCGGGCCAAGGCGAACGGGGACCGCTCGGTGATCGTGCTCGACGAGCGCCGCCGCCCCCGCGCCTGGGTGTGGCTGCGGGAGCTCGGCGACAACGAGACGGTGCTGCCGCGCGGCGAGGACGAGCTGATCGCCATCGACCGGCGGGCCACCCTCAATGACGCCCTGGACTCGATGCTGAACTCCAGCTTCGGTGCGGCGGTGGTGACCGGGCCGCGCGACGAGTACCAAGGCGTGGTGGACTTCGGCGCGGTCACCGCGTTCGTCGCCGCCACCGAGGACAGGCACGCCGCGGACGAGGGCGCGGATGACTAAGGTCGCGACGCCCCCCGCGGACCCACGAGGTTCGACGGAGGGAGCGGAAGGCACCGGGCAGCAGAACCGGGGTCGCCTGGACCGCGAGACCGCGATCTTGCTGTTCGGGTTGCCCGTGCTGATCCTGGTGGTGCTGGGAGCCTGGGTCGGCTGGCGGATGACCGCGGACCTGGACTCCATCGAGCGCCGCCAGCTGGCCTGGAAGACCGTCGGCCTGCTGACCTGGCAGCACATCGAGATCACCGCCGTGTCCACGTTCTTCGTGCTGGTCATCGCCATCCCGCTCGGCATCGCGATGACCCGCCCGGGGCTGCGCCGGACGGCGCCGGTCGTCGTCGGCATCGCGAACGCCGGTCAGTCGGCGCCCGCGATCGGGCTCGTCGTGCTGCTGGCAATCTGGCTGGGCTTCGGGTTCTGGACCGGGGTGGTCGCCTTCACGCTCTACGGGATCCTCCCGGTGCTGCGCAACACGATCACCGGTCTGCAAGGCGTCGACCCGACGCTGGTCGAGGCCGGGCGCGGGATGGGCATGTCCGGCGCCGGCGTGCTGTTCCGCATCGAGCTGCCCCTCGCCGTACCCGTCATCATGTCCGGGGTGCGCACCGCGCTGGTGCTCGTGGTCGGCACCGCCACGTTCGCGACATTCATCAACGCCGGCGGCCTCGGTGCGTTCATCACCACCGGCGTCACGCTGTTCCGGTACTCCATCCTGATCAGCGGCGCCCTGCTCGTCGCGCTGCTCGCCCTGGTCGTCGAGTGGGCCGGGCGGCTGCTCGAGATGGTGGCCCGACCCAAGGGAGTCTGACGTGCGCGCGATCCGACGTGTCCTCGCTCT
>DASTWW010000117.1:0-15199 GCA_035765755.1 Nocardioidaceae bacterium | reverse complement strand
GGATCGCGTTTGTGGTGGTCAGCATCGTCGCGTTCTTCGCGATCCTGTTCACGGGGCGCTACCCGGCCAGCCTGTTCGAGTTCAACGTCGGGGTTCTGCGGTGGACCTGGCGCGTTTCCTACTACACCTACGGCGCCCTGGGCACCGACCGGTATCCACCGTTCACACTCGCGGACGTGCCGGACTATCCGGCGCACTTCGACGTCGACTATCCAACCCACCTGTCGCGCGGCCTGGTCCTGGTGAAGTCGTGGCTGCTCGCGATCCCGCACTACCTGGTGGTGGGGATCTTCGTCGGCGGTGGCACCTGGGCCCTGTGGCAGACCACCGACAACACCGGAGGCGCGCCGGGGCTCATCGGCCTGCTGGTCCTGGTCGCAGCCATCGTCCTTGCGTTCACCGGGCGCTACCCGCAGCAGATTTTCGACTTCGTCCTGGGGATGAACCGATGGGCCTTGCGGGTGGCTGCCTACGCGTCGCTGATGACCGACGAGTACCCGCCGTTCCGGCTGGACATGGGCGGCCCCGACCCCGGCGGCACCCGGTTGGCCATGCCGGCGGGCGGCGGCCCGTACGAGGGCGCGGACCAGTTCGACGCTCCGGCATCCGGCCCGGCCGCTGGTTCTGCCGGCACCACCGGCCCGACGGCGCCACCGGCGGATCCGGGGACACCGACCACCACCACGTACCAAGCCCCGCCGACCGCCACCATGTACCAGGCCCCACGGCGCAACGAGTGGGGCGGCGGACGGGTCACCGCCGTGGTGATTGGGTCCGTGGTGCTGCTGGTCTCACTGGGTCTGATCGCCGCGGGGGCCACCCTGGGCATCGCCGACCGGTTCTTCCGCGACAACCAGGGGTTCCTGATGGCCCCGCAGTCAAGCCTGTCCTCGCCGGGCTCCGCGCTGGTCTCCCCGAACGTGCAGATCCAGGCGCAACCGGCCTCCGCGCTGCCGCGGAGCGTGCTGGGAACCGCGAAGGTGACCGTTGACCCCGCCGGCGGTGCGCCGGTGTTCGTCGGCATCGCCAGGACGGGCGCCGCCGCCGGCTACCTCGCCGACGTGGCGCGCTCCACCGTGCTCTCCACCGGTTCGCACCCCAGCTACCGGTTCCACCCGGGCGGCGTGCCCAGCGGGCTGCCGTCGCGTGCGGGGATCTGGGTCGCCTCCAGCGCCGGGTCCGGACTGCAGACCGTCACCTGGCCCGTACAGAACGGGCAGTGGACCCTCGTGGTCATGAACGCCGACGGTAGTCGCGGGGTGGCCGCGAACGTCCGCGGCGGCGCCACGGTGCCGATCGCGACCTGGCTGTTCATCACCTTCCTCGTCGTCGGCTTCGTGCTGCTGGCCATCGCAGTCGTCACGCTCGTGGCCGCGCTCAGCCGGCCCGGGACGCGCGCCGCCACCGGACCGCCACCGACCTGAGCCGTCGATGGTCCAGCACGGGCATCGGGACTGGGGGTCGGTGCACCCGGACGGGGTGCCGATCCCCCCACTCGACCCGGTGGGTCCGAGCGCGCTGGTGATCCGGCAGTTGCGCACCCGCGCCAGCGGACTGTCGGAGCGGGAGGCCGAGAGCCGGCTGTTGCAGTGGGGCCCGAACCTGCTGACCAGGCGTGAGGGTCCGCCGTGGTGGCGGGTGGTCAGCGCGCAGTTCACCCACCCACTCGCCCTGCTCCTGGAGCTGGCGGCCGTGCTCGCCTTCATCTCGCACAGCACCGTGCTGGGCTGGACCATCGTGGCCGTGGTGGTGCTCAACGCCACGTTCGCCATCCTGCAGGAGCGCCAGGCTGAGCGGTCCGTCGAGGCGCTGCGCAGCTACCTGCCGCTGCACAGCACGGTGCTGCGCGGCGGGGTGGCGACCACCGTCGAGGCCGCCCGGCTGGTCCCTGGAGACATCCTCATCGTCAGCGAGGGGCAGCGGATCAGCGCCGACGCCCGAATTCTCAGCGGCGAGGTCGAGGTGGACCTGTCGACGCTCACCGGTGAGTCGGCGACGGTGTCCCGCACCAGCGAGCCGGTGGCCCCGGCGGTCCCGCACCTGGAGGCCGCGGACCTGCTGTTCAGCGGCACCAGCTGCACCGCGGGCACCTGCCGAGCGGTCATCTACGCCACCGGCGACCGCACCGAGCTGGGGCGGATCGCCGCGCTGTCCCAGGCCGGCGCCGTCGAGCAGAGCCCCCTGGAGCGACAGGTCAAGCGGGTCGCCTGGCTGATCGCCGCAGTCGCGACCCTGGCCGGGCTGGCCTTCCTGCCGCTCGGCCTGGCCGCCGGGCTGGACTTCACCTCGGCGTTCTTGTTCGCGATCGGTCTGTTGGTGGCCAACGTGCCCGAAGGGCTGCTGCCGACCATCACCCTGGCGCTGGCCATGGGCGTTCGCCATCTCGCGGCCCGCGGGGCGGTGGTCAAGCGGCTGTCCGCGGTGCAGACCCTCGGCTCGACGACCGTCGTGTGCACCGACAAGACTGGGACGCTCACCCAGAACAAGATGGCCCCGGTCGCGGTGGTCGTCGCTGGCAGGGACGTGCAGCTGGACCCGCGCGCCTCCGGCGACCCCACCGTCCGTGCGTTCGCCCAGGCTCTGGCCGCGTGCGCGGTCACCACGGGAGACGGCAGCGCCGCCTCCACCGATCCCACCGAAGTGGCGCTGGTGGAGGCGGTCCACCTGATCTCGACAGGTGCACCTTCGGTGCAGCGACTGCACGTGTACCCGTTCCGGGCCGCGGTGCGCATGTCCTCCACGGTGGACCGCTACCGGCTGGCCGAGGCCGGCGGTCCGGGGCTGGTGGTGCACGTCAAGGGTGCCCCGGAGTCGGTGCTCGCGCACTCGACGCGTCACCTGACCGCGGACGGCGAGCAGCCGTGGGACCCGCAGGCACGGGCCCGGGTCGAGGAGGCGGTGCAGCGGCTAGCCCGGCAGGGCCTGCGGGTGCTCGCCGTGGCCCGGCGGCAGATCGACGGACCCTTGTGGCCGGAGCACCGCGAGGACGCCGAGCGCGACCTGTGCTACCTGGGGATGGTCGGCCTCCTCGACCCGCCCCGCCCGGAAGTGGCCGACGCGGTGCGCACCTGCCACGACGCGGGGCTGCGCGTCGTGGTGATCACCGGCGACAACCCACGCACGGCCGCCGAGGTCGCCCGCGAGGTGGGCATCGGAAGCCGGGGCGTCCGGGTGGTGTCCGGACGGGACCTGGACGTGATGTCCGAGACCCACCTCGAGGCCTTGCTCCGTTCCCCGGCGGAGGTGATCTGCTCGCGCAGCAGCCCGGAGAACAAGCTCCGGGTCGCCGCCAACCTGCAGGCGCAGGGCGAGGTGGTGGCGATGACCGGGGACGGCGTCAACGACGCCCCCGCGCTCCGCAAGGCCGACATCGGGGTGGCGATGGGCCTCTCCGGCACCGACGTGGCCCGGGAGGCCGCGACCATGGTGCTCACCGATGACAACTTCTCCACGATCGTGACCGCGGTGGAGGAGGGCAGGCGGATCTTCGACAACGTCCGCAAGTTCATCCTCTACATCTTCGCCCACGCCGTCCCCGAGGTCGTCCCGTTCCTGGTGTTCGCCCTCTCGGGTGGCCACGTGCCGCTGCCGCTGACCGTCGTCCAGATCCTGGCCATCGACCTGGGCACCGAGACGCTGCCCGCCCTCGCCCTCGGCCGGGAGCCCGCCGAGCCCGGCATCATGCGTCAACCGCCGCGCTCCCGGCACGAGCGGCTGGTCACCGGTCGGATGCTGTTGAGGTCATGGGCCCTGCTCGGCGTCGCCTCCGCGGCGTTGACCATGGCGTCGTACTTCTTCACCCTGCTGCGCGGCGGCTGGACCGCGGGGGCCGCCACCGGGCCCGGCACCGCACTGCACCCGGTGTACCTGGAGGCCACCACCGCGACGTTCGCGGCCATCGTCGCCTGCCAGATCGGCACCGCGTTCGCGGCACGCACCGACCGGGTGTCACTTCTGACCGTCGGCCTGGCCACCAACCCACTGCTGCTAGGGGGCATCGCCTTCGAGATCGCCTTCACCGCGCTGCTGGTTTACCTGCCGGCGGCCAACGACCTGCTCGGCACCGCGCCGCTGCCGTGGCAGACGGTGTTGTTCATCGCGCCGTTCCCGCTGCTCGTCTGGGCGGTCGACGAGGCGTACCGGGCTGCCACAAGGCACACAGATCGTGACCTTCGGCCCTGACCGGCGACATCCGGCCACGGTGTCATGGAGGTGTCGGCGCCCGGCACCACGATTCACGCAAGCGTGGGCCCCGGGGCCGGGCCGGGAGACACGAGGACGGGATGCCGTCATGATGACGAAGACCTGGTCGGTGGAGATCTTCATCGGCGAGCGGGACGGAAGCACCCACGCGGAGGCGCGGCTGCGCACCAACGACCGCATCGAGTTCACGGCCAACGGCACCGCTCGCCTGAACCCGACGGACACGGACGTCCCGGAGATCGGCGACGAGCTCGCCGTCGCCCGGGCACTCTCGGCGCTCGGCCACCGCTTGGTCGACGCGGCCGCCACGGACATCGAGAGCGTCACCCACGAGCGGGCCATTCTGAAGGGCTGATCCGCACGGACCGAAAGTGGTGGAGATGCGGCCACCCACGCGCCGCGAACGCCCCATCTGCGCCTCTTTTTCGGGTCGGCGTACCGTAACCGTCCTCGTCTGAATCGTGGACGTACCAGGGCGGTCAGCGCACCGAGCTGGCGGTGGCCTCGTGGGTGGTGCCGGCCTCCGAGACCACGGTCACCGGCGCGGTGCACCGCGTGCTGAGCCGGACCGGCAGCGACCTGTCGCTGCGGCTCCCCGGTTCGCCCAGCACCAGGCGGCCGGCTCGCCGGCCGGCGGCCGCGAGGGTCGCCTCGACGTCGCCCACCAGCGAAGTGAACCGGACGCGCGGCACGAGACCCATCCCGGCGAGCTCCTCGCGGACCCGTTGCGCCGCGCGGCGCCGCGCCTCTCCGCGCAGCTCCTCGCGGTCGCGGCACAAGACCGCGTCCGCGCGCCGGCTCAGGTCGAAGACGTGCACGACCTCGACCTCGGCGCTGGTGCGCTGCGCCTCGCGGACCGCCCAACGCAGGGCGGCGTGGCCGGCCGGGGTGTGGGCGTACCCGACGATGATGCGCGACCGGTCGGGGATCGTGGTTGTCATGCTGCCTGCTCCAAGTCGTCGTCTCGTGCTCGGGCTCTTTCTGGGCCCATCACCACTGTGCGCGGCGAGTGCGCCACCGGGCAGGGCCGTCGGTAACGGCAGATCGGGTCGAAAGCCCCGGGACGGGCGAGCGCGCCGCGTCCTCACGTTCGCCCGGAGGGCCTCCGGTCTCGGGACGTTGGCCCCTTCGCGCCGACGGGCACGCTCGCAAGGCTGGAACCAGGACAGATGTCCCGCCAGCAGAGGGGTCGAGAAGAGAAGGTGACGGTCGGTTCGGTCGGTCTCCACCTCGTGGTGCACGCCGCCACCCGGCTCAAGATGATGACCAAGGACACCGTGCCCGTCACCCTGGTGCCGCACGGCGGCGGCGTGGTTGACCCGCTCGTCCGGCTCAGCCGGACCGCCCGCATGGTCGTCATGGAGCAGCGGGACCTGGACCTGACCCGGCTGCGGTGTTCACCGGCTCCGTGAGCAGCGGGGTCGCGGGACACTCCGCGGGCGAGGTGGTGATGGTCCCGGAGCCGCTGACCCGCGCGTTGCTGCGGGTCGCGGAGTGCCCCGTGAGCGTGTGCCCCGGCCGTTCGACTGAGTGCCGTTCGATCAGGCGCCCCGACTGGGTCAGCCGCGTACCGCCTCAGCCTCGGCCGGGCTCTCCTCGGTGACCGTCGGAGCCGGTACGACGGCGACCGGGACCCGCGCGTAGTGCAGCACCGCCCGGGCGGTGGACCCGAGCGCGAAGCCACCGAAATGGTGGCGCCCGGTGTGCCTGCCGACCACGAGCATCTGCGCGGTGTCCACGGCATCGAGCAGTGCGGACGCCGGTTGGGCGACCTGCGCGCGGCTGAACACCTCGACCTCGGGAAACCGGTCGCGCCAGGTCGCCAGGAACCGGGCGGCCTCCTCCTCGTGGGCGTGCCGCCAGGTCTCGATCTGCTGGACCGACCAGGCCTTCAGGTGCGGAACCTCGACGGCCACCTGCGCCACCAGCGGCACTCCCAGCCGGGCTGCCCGCTCGAAGGCGAACCGCACGACGGCCTGGCTCTCCGCGGGGACGCGCCCGGGCTCGAGCGCCAGCCCGATGACGACCGGACCGGTCGTCTCCGCGCCCGTCCAGGCGTCCGGCACCACCACGACCGGCACTGGCGACCGGCCGGCCACCGCGATGGAGGTGCTGCCGACGACCACCCGGGTCCATGCTCCGGCCCCGCGCTGCCCCACCACCAGCAGGTCCGCACCCGCCTCAGCCTCGCTCAGCAGTGCCGGGAGCGGCCCTCCGGTCGTCACGTGCACGGCGACATCCGACACCGGGCCGGCCAGCCGCTCCCGCAGCTGCTCCAGCGCGGTCCTGGTCTCCTCGACGATCTGCTCGTAGGGGTACCAGCCGTCGTACCCGGCGGTGGTGCCGGCGTACGTCGCGCAGGCACTGGCCAGCACCAGCCGGCCGTGCCGCTCCGCTGCCTCCCGCAGCGCCCACTGGACAGCGGGTGCGTTCTTCTCCGAGCCGTCCACGCCGACCACGATGGTGGGCACGGCCGACCGCTGGATGGGCTCCGTGGATGCGCTGAGCTGTGTGTTCACGATGCCTCCTGCCTCCTGCCTCGGCTCCAGGCACCAATCTCCCCGGGCGGCGACGAACCGCCTAGGGCCAACCGATTGGCATCGAGCGGGACCAAAGTCCCGAAACGCCGACCCCGTGTGGCCCTGCCCATCGCCGCCGGGCGGCGCGGCGAGGCTTGGGAGTGCGCGGAGCGCGCGCGAACGATCAGGAGGTGCTGACGATGACGCAAGACCGCTCGAGTGTGATCGTGGTGGGGGTCGACGACTCCCAGGCCAGTGTCGCCGCCCTGGTGTTCGCGATGCGGGAGGCGGTGCGCCGGCACAGCGCGGTGGAGGCGGTCACATCGTGCGTGGTACTTCGACAACCCGTTCCGGCTCGAGAACAGCGCGGAGCTCGCCGTGAAGGCCGAGCAGCGCGCCCGGCGCATGCAGGAGCGCGCGGTCACCCGTGCCCGGGAGCGCGTCCGGGAGGCGCCGCCGGTCGCGCAGTTGGTGGTGCGTGGGGAGTTCCCGGCACAGGTGCTGCTCCGTGCGGCAGAGGCGCGCCGAGCCGCTCCCGTCCACGACAAGGTCGTCGCGCTCGACGCGCGGGTCTAACCGGACCCGGATCAGGCAGGACGGAAGGTTCCGGATCGGTTCTAAGTCACGTACTTTCCGGTCAACCGATGATCTTGAGTGCAAGAAGCGGACACGCGTCGACCGCGTGTTCGGCGTGCTCGAGCAGCCGCGCGTCGAGGTCGAGGGCGGCGCGAGGGACGGGGTAGCCCCACTCGTCCCGGCCCAGCAGCTCGGGCAGCAGCTCCGCGCACAGGCCGTGGCCGTCGCAGCGCGTCCAGTCAATGTGCAGGCGTGGCACGGCAGCGGCCCCTCCCGTGTTCCTCGACGTCCTCGGCGAACGCGCGCAGGGTGCTGATCGCGAACCGCGCGGTGCCGTCCGGGTGGGTGCACGCGCCCCGGCCCCGGACGAGTGCGGTCATCCGGACCACCTCGTCGACCACCGCCGGATCGCCATCGGGATGTCCCAGCCGGGCCAGCGACTGCGCCAGCCGTGGCAGGCCGAACACGCACGGACCGCACTGGCCGGCCGACTGCCCGGCGAGGTATGACGCGATGCCGGCGCTCTCGCGCAACCCACAGCGGTCGTACCCGAGCACCAGCACCACCCCGGCCCCCACCGAGGCGCCGTGCGGGGCCAGGCTCGAGGTGCTCATCCGGGTCGACGACACGCTGGCACCCGGCACCCACGCGCCGTGGAAGCCGCCGACCAGCACCGCCTGCACCCCGGCGGTCGGGCCGCCAGCGGCGTCGATGAGCTGCGGAAGCGGCGCACCGTGCTCCACCTCGTGCACCCCGGGCGCGGCGACGTCGCCGCTGACCGTGGCCAGGAAGGTGCCCGGGTGCTCCGGTGTGCCCACCGAGCGGAACCACGCCGGCCCGAACCGGGCGATCAGCGCCAGATGGGCGAGCGTCTCGACGTTGTGCACCAGGGTCGGCTGACGGCGTACGCCGCGCTCGAAGACCGGCACCGCACGGTCCCGAGGGATGCCGGGCCGACCCTCGACCGCGTTCACCAGGGCGGACTCCTCCCCGGAGATGAACCGGTCCTCGACGACCACCACCTCGGTGCGCAGCCTGCCCCTCCTCACCGAGAGCTGCTCCCGGAGCGCCAGCTGCTCGCGCAGCACCTCCGCGGTCTGAGGTGAGGGGGTGGCGACGTATGTCGACCTGGCCCCGGTGGCGCGGGCCGCGAGCAGCAGCCCGTCCAGCACCAGGTGCGGCGCGTGCTGGAGCAGCGCCCGGTCCTTGGCGCTGGCCGGCTCACCCTCGGCCCCGTTGGCGATCACCACGCCGGCCCGTCGGGACGCGGCGCCGCGCAGCTTGGTGGCCGCCGGGAAACCCGCACCGCCGTGCCCGGTCAAGCCGGCCTGCTCGAGCAGCCGCACCAGATCCACCCGCGAGGGCAACGGCCCGTACCGCTCCAGGTGCACGGCCAGCGAGGTGTCCTCGGCGAGCAGCAGCCGACGCGTGCCGGCGGGCGGGGTCACGGTCGTGGCTCCGTCTGTGCCGCTCGTGGTGGTCATCGAGCGGCCCTCCGGTCGAGGGTAGGACGTCCGTGGAGGTGGAACCGCTCCGAGGCCCGCCACCAGACGGAGCCGGAGACGGCGAGCGCGCAGGTCGCTGCGATGCCACGCAGCCACCAGGTGGCCGCATCGGTGCCGCTGCCCAGCGCGTGCACGAACGCCAGCGGCCACATCGCGTAGGCCACCCAGTGCAGCGCGCGGAAGAGCCGTGGCCCGATCCGGTGCCGCAGCAGGCTGCTGCCCACCAGCACCACCAGGGTGTCGAGGGCGAGGGCGCCGAGCCCCACCCACAGGGGGCGGTAGCCGGCGTGGAACGGCACCACCAGGTCGACCAGGCGCAGCTGGGAGAACGGGTCGACGAGCAGCGTGATCACGTGCACCGCCACCAGACCGGTGCCCGCCATGGCCGCGGTCCGGTGCAGATCGGCGATGCCGAACCGGGACATCCTCGGGGCGCTGCGCCCGGAGCGGGTCAGCACGCCGAGCACCACGGTGAGGGTGAACATCAGCAGCGCGACGATGCCGGTCCCGCGGCCCAGGAACCACATGGCGCTGGTCACGGTGGGGTTCACCGGGGTGCTCCGGCTGGCTTGTCGGTGGGCCAGGACTCGGTGCTGAGCACCTGCCCGTCGTACCTCAGGAATCGCGCCGGCAGCCCCAGACGTTCCACCCAGCCCACCGCGCGGGCTCCGCGGACGATGCACGCGGTGCTGACGGCGTTGGCCTGCAGGCAGGTCGAGGCCGCCACCGTGACGCTGCGCCAGAACGTGGGCGCCGGCTCCCCCGTTCGCGGGTCGAGGATGTGGTGCAGCCGCCTGCCGCCCTGCCGCCAGGTCCGGGACTCGGTGCTGGAGGTGGCGATCGCGGCCCCCGCGGGCAGCGCCACCTGGGCCGGCGGGTCGTCGGGCGCGCCCTGCACCCGGACCTGCCAGCCGCCCTCCGGGGCCGGTCCGGCGGTGGCGATGTCGCCACCGAGGCTGACCAGCACGCCACTGCCCGTGTGCTCGACGACCAGCGCCGCTGCTCGGTCCGCGGCGACCGCCTTCGCGGTGGCTCCCAGGTCGAGCCGGACTCCCTGCGGGCACCACATCAGCGATCCGCGGAGGACGACGCTCCCCCAGCGCGGCAGCACGTGGACGACCGCGCGCACCGGGGCGCCCTCGTCTAGCACCAGCTCGAGGTCCCGGTCGTAGCCGAGGCGCTCCAGGGACGCGCCGACCGTCGGGTCCACGTCCCCGTCGGTCAGCTCCGCGGCCCACAACGCCTGTTCCAGGAGGTCCCGGAGCATCGGGCCCAGGACGGTCCCGCCCGCGTGCAACCTGCTGATCTCGGAGTCGGCGCGGAACCGGTTCGCGGCGTCGTCGACACGTCGGAGGTAGTCGTCGACGACGGCCTGGGCCGAGTCCAGGGCCGCCTCGTCCGTGACCACCAGGCGAGCAAGGGTGCTCCACAGCGGCCACTCACGGGTGGTGAGCCCGGTGGTGGTCCCGGGCATCTTCACGACCCTGAGGTGGTCGCCTGGGAGGGCCCCGATCCCGGGAGCAGGCTTGGCCCGGGGAGCACCGCCGCCGGCGGACGCTGGTGCCGCACGCGCAGCGGCCGCGTCTGGCCGCCGCCGTCGTCGTCGCCGTTCTCCTGCCCGCCGTCATCGCCGGTGAGCCCGGGCAACAGCCCGGCCCCACTGCCGGTGGCGCCGACCCGGGCCGGCAGACCCGAGCCGCGAGCCGCGGCCGCGCCGCTGACGGCGCCGGTGGTCCCCGTCGACGCCGCGGCGAGGGCGGCGAAGCCGAGCGAGCCGGCGACTCCCGTCGCCACGAGCGCTCGCCTGAGTCCTCGGGCGGTTGTCAGGTCCCGGTCCCGCTGGTCCATGGGGCTCTTCCTCCACCAGGGGTCGACCCTCGACCCCTGTCCTCAGCGTGGCCGGTGTGCCTGAAGGGGCACTGAGAGCGGGCTGGACCGGCCGTGTGAATCCGCAGGCGACTCTGCCGTCACCGCTCCAGGCTGCGCCCCGAGACCAGCCGCCAGCGCAGCCGGAGGTACAGGCCGCGTGAACCGCCCGCCCAGGGCTGCGGGTTCTGCGCGAGCGAGAGCAGCTCGTGCGGGTCGTCGACCACCTCGGCGCGGCCCACGACCAGGACGCTCCAACCGGTCCTGCTCGCGTCGTCGAGGCTGTCGACCTCGAAGGCCACCTCGGCGCTGCGCTCACCTTCCCGGGCGATGGTCCCGTAAGGGCTCGTGCGGATCACCAGGGAGCCGTCCTCGACCACGTAGTTGACCGGGAAGACCCGCGGCCCCTGCTGGGTGCACAGCGGCGATCCTCCCGACCGAGTGCCGGGCGAGCACCTGGAGGCACTCGGACTCGGTCAGCTCGCGAGGGATCAGCATCGCAACTCCTTGGGCCCACTGCCATCGTCTCGCCTGGTCCCGTCCGATCGGCACGGACGAAGGTCCCCCGGGGCGCGGAAAGGCCCCGGCGGGACCACAGCCCGGCGGGCACGAACGGGACCAACGACCCGGGCGGCGGGACGTTGGCCTCTGGGTGGCCACTCGCGCGGACCCGAGGATCTTGGTATGGCAGACGCACGTCGCATCGGACGCCGGACCCCGCGGCCGATGACCTTCTACCGGACGGCGTGGGCGTGGCTGATCACCGTGGGAGCCACGGTGGGCACGCTCACCGCCTATGCGCTGCGTCCCACGGACCAGTTCATCGCCGTGGCCGTCACAGGCCTGTCCCTCGGCGCGTGCGCGGGCTGCCTGTTCGACCTGCGCAACGAGACCGTCACGGTGAAGTCGATGATGGTGTTCGGGTTCTCCGGGGCGGTCGGGCTGCTGGCCCTGCTCGGCCTCGGAGCCCTGTTCGGGATGCTGGCCGTCCTCGGCGGCCTGGCGCTCGTGGTGTTCTCCCCGTGGTCGCTCTCGATGGCACAGCGGCTGCTCGGGCGGAACCGGGACGCCACGGACGTGGGCTCGCAGCCGCCCCCGGTGCAGGTCCCGGACACCCCGGCCCGGGACCTCGACGACCGCGGACTCCTCAAGGCCTGGCGGGCCAGCTCCGTCGCGCTGAGCTGGGTCGGCTCCGACGACAACTGGCTGTCTCTGACGAGGCGTCGGCAGGAGTATCTCAGCGAGCTCGAACGCCGTGACCCTCGCGGGTTCAAGGCCTGGATGGCGACGACACCGGACCTGGACGACGACCCGTCGGGCTACCTGTTCCACAAGAACAAGACCGACAGCGGCACCGGCGACTCGTAGGGACGGGCCATGCGCAGCCTGGTGATCCTCGGTGGCGGCACAGCCGGGACCATGGTGGCCAACCGCCGGGTCGACGGCGCACTACGAAGTCGAGGTGTTCGTGGACAACTTCCTCGACCACGCGGCCGGCAGGCCGATGCGCCGCCGCTTCGACGGGCACGCGCACTGCTTCGTGGAGGCCGGTGAGGTTCCCTCTTCCGTTTCGGGCGCTGCCCCTCAGCGGGCGGCGCTCGTCTCCCGGGCGCCGGTGACGTCCAAGCCAGCCTTGGCTGCGTTCTCGAACTCGTCGTCGATGGCCACCACCCGCCGGCCCGCGGCGTCCAGCAGTGACGCGGCCACCGACGCACGGTAGCCGCTGGCGCAGTGCACCCACACCTCCTCGCCGGGGATCTCCCCGGTCCGGCGCGGGAGCTCGTGGATCGGGATGTGCACGGCACCCTCGATGTGGCCCTCCGCGTGCTCCGAGCCGCGGCGCACGTCCAGCACCGTGACCGGCCGGTGATGACGCACCGTGCTCAGCTCGGCGAAGGTCGCCGTCGGGAAGCTCGCCAACTCCGTCGCCCACTGCTCGGGCCTTCCGGACGCTGCCCCCGCGGGCCGCTCGATGCCGATGCGGACCAGCTCTCGCTGGGCGGTAGCCACCTCCTCCCGGGTGCTGCCCAGCAGCGTGATCGGAGTTCCCCAGTCCACCAGCCAGCCCACGTAGGTGGCGAAGCTGCCGTCGATCCCGAAGTTCAAGGAGCCGGGCACGTGCCCGGCAGCGAACGCGGTGCGGTGCCGCAGGTCCACCACCCACTCGCCGGCCTGGATGCGGCGCCGCAGCTGGTGCGGGTCGGCCTCGGTCGGCGGGGACAGGTCGGGACCGTCTGGCCCGGCCAGGTTTCTCGGAGCCATGTGCGCGTAGTAGGCGGGGTAGCCCTCCAGCCCGGCCAGCAGCTCGCCGAGGTAGGTCTGTTCGTCCTGGTTGAGCGCCGGGTTGCCGGTCCGCTCCTGGCCGATGGTCGACTCGTCGGCCTCGCTTTGGGAGGCCGAGCAGAACGACCCGAACCCGTGGGTGGGCAGCACGCTTGCCTGGTCGGGAAGCAGCGTGACCAGCCGGTGCGCGGACGCGTGCTGGAGCCGGGCGAGCTCCTCGGTGTGGTCGGGCCCGAGCAGGTCGGGGCGGCCGGTAGAGCCGAACAGCAGGGCGCCGCCGGTGAACACCGCCAGGGCCGCGTCGGTCTCCTCGGCCCGGTCGCCTTCGGTGAGCGCGTAGGAAAGGTGGGTGAAGGTGTGCCCCGGGGTGGCCAGCGCCGTCAGTCGCATCCGGTCGCCGACGGCGATGGTCTCGCCGTCATGGACCGGTGTGCGCTCGAAGTGCACAGGGTCGTCGGCGTTGACGAGGTACGCCGCGCCGGTGGCCGCCGCCAGGGCGGGACCGCCGGTGACGTAGTCGTTGTGAATGTGGGTCTCGAGCACGTGGGTGAGCCGGACCCGGTGCTCGTCGAGCAGCGCGAGGACCCGGTCGATGTCGCGCTGCGGGTCCACCACCAAGGCGACCTCGCCGTCGTGGACCAGGTAGCTGCGGTCGCCCAGGCTGGGTGTCTCCACGACCAGGACGGTCAGCCCGTTGACCTGCACGCTCTCGCTCATCTGCGTCGCTCCCGCGCTCGGTGGGGCGCCTAGGGGCGCCGTCGTCGTAGTCCTGCGGCTCGGTGGGCCTTTACCACCGCGAGGTACTCTGTAACCGTAACACCCCCGGGGGTATACACAACCCGGGCCGAGGAGGAGGTCGACATGGTGCAGCTGCCCACCGACGAGCTGGGCCCCGTGATCAACCGCATCAAGCGCGCGCAGGGCCAGCTGGCCGGTGTGCTGCGGATGCTCGAGGAGGGACGGGACTGCGAGGACGTGGTCACCCAGCTCGCCGCGGTCAGCCGCGCCCTGGACCGGGCCGGGTTCGCCATCGTGGCCACCGGGCTGCGGGAGTGCCTGGCCTCCGGGAGCGGCCTGGACAGCCTGGACGCGCAGAAGATGGAGCGGCTGTTCCTGTCGCTGGCCTAGGCCATTTCAGGGCGCCTCAGAGGCGGGCATGGCCCCGGCGGCGGCGCTGGCCCGTCGCGCGGTCGCCCGCACCACGCTCACGGTGAGCAGCAGGGTGAGCGCCGCGGTGGCCGACAGCATCCACAGCCCGATCGCGTAGGACTGGGTGCGTCCGTAGACGTAGCCCATGATCAGCGGCGGCACGAAGCCACCGAGGCCGCCGGCCGCACCGACGAGACCGGTCACCCCGCCCACGCGGGAGGGATCGGTCACCTTGGCGATGAGCGCGAAGGTGGCTCCGCTGCCGGCACCGAGCGCGCCCGCCATGGCCAGGAACGCCACGGCACCGAGCGGTTCGAGTAGCGGATGGCCGGCAGCGACCCCGGCGCCGACCACGACTACCCCGTACCCCGTGGCGAGCACCGGGATCGCCCCGAAGCGGTCGGACAGCCAGCCTCCGACCGGCCGCATCAGCACGGCCACCACCACGAAGCCGGCCATCCGGTCGGCCGCGGCCGCCGGGGTGAGCCCGTAGTCGGTCTTGAGGTAGGCGGGCAGGTAGACTGAGAAGGCGACGTAGCCGCCGAAGGCGACGGCGTAGAGGATGCAGGCCTGCCAGGTGATCGGCAGCTCGGCGTTGGCCTTGATCCGGGTGACCAGCGAGGTGGTCACCGGCGCCCGACCGGGCGCGTCGCGCAGCACGAACCACGCCACCACGGCGTACACCACCAGCGCCCCGGCGGTGATCAGGAACGGCGCCCGCTCCCCCACCTCGGTGTAGAGCGTCACCGTGGTCAGCGCGCTGATCGCGGTGCCGCCCATGCCGGCGCCGAAGACGCCGACGGCGAAGCCTCGGCGCTCGGGCGGGAACCAGGCGTTGACGAACGGCACACCGACCGCGAACGCCGTCCCGGCGACGCCGAGGAAGAAGCCGCCGATGATCAGCGCCCAGTACGACGAGAGCGCGAAGAACCCGATGAACAGGATCGGCACGATCGTCGCCGCGGACACCAGCGGGAACATCACCCGCCCACCGAACCGGTCGGTCAGCCCGCCCACCACGATCCGACCGAGCGAGCCGACGATGACCGGGACGGCCACGAGCAGGGCCACGTCGGACTCGCTGAGCGCGCCCAGCGT
>DASTWW010000116.1:0-13006 GCA_035765755.1 Nocardioidaceae bacterium | reverse complement strand
GTGTTCGCCGGGGTGTTCCTGCTGGCGCTCGGCGCTGCGTCCTGGCTTGCGGTGCTGCTCGGCTCGTTCATCGCCGGCGCGGCGCGCCTGCACGAACTGGTCCTGTCCGGATGGGGTCGCGCCGTCGACCTGCCGATCCTGGTCCTCGCTGCCGTCATCCTACTCGCGGCCGCGTTCCAACGGTCGCCGCGGCCGGTCCCGCTGCCGTCACCGCCGCCGCCCCCGCCACGAGGCCGGCGCCCCGCTCCCGCCTCAGGCCGTGTCCGAGACGGCCTCCGTCGCCGACCGGCCGGCCTCCAGCCGCGCAACCGGGACCCGGAACGGTGAGCAGGACACGTAGTCCAGGCCGACCTGGTCGAAGAAGTGGATCGAGTCGGGGTCACCGCCGTGCTCGCCGCACACGCCGAGGTGCAGGTCCGGACGGGCCGAGCGACCCTTCTCCGCGGCGATGCGCACCAGCTCGCCGACGCCCGGCACGTCGAGCGACTCGAACGGGGACACTCCGAACACGCCCTTGTCCAGGTACGTGCTGAAGAACGCCGCCTCCACGTCGTCGCGCGAGAAGCCCCAGGTCATCTGGGTCAGGTCGTTGGTGCCGAAGGAGAAGAAGTCCGCGGCGGTGGCGATCTCGTCGGCGGCCATCGCGGCGCGCGGCAGCTCGATCATGGTGCCGACCTTGAAGTCGATGTCGACCCCGGCCTCCTTCTGCACCTCGGCGGCGACCCGCTCGATGTCGGCGCGGACCAGCTCCAGCTCCTGCACGGTGGCCACCAGCGGGATCATGATCTCCGGGCACGGGTTGCCGCCGGCCTTGAGCCGCTCGGCGGCCGCCTCCAGGATCGCCCGGGCCTGCATCGAGAACAGCCCCGGGATCACGATGCCCAGCCGCACGCCGCGCAGCCCCAGCATCGGATTCTGCTCGTGCAGCCGCTGCACCGCGGCCAGCAGTTTGTGGTGCTTGGTGTCCTGGTTGCCCTTCTCGTCCTCGAGAGCGACGGCCACGGACAGCTCGGTGAAGTCGGGCAGGAACTCGTGCAGCGGCGGGTCGATCAGCCGGATGGTCACCGGCAGCCCGTCCATCGCCTCGAGGATCTCCACGAAGTCCGAACGCTGCATGGGCAGCAGCGCCGACAGCGCCTCGCGGCGGCCCTCGATGTCCTCGGCCACGATCAGGTTCTCGATCAGCTCGCGGCGCTCGCCGAGGAACATGTGCTCGGTGCGGCACAGCCCGATCCCCTGCGCCCCGAACCGGCGGGACCTGGCGGCGTCCTCGGCGTTGTCGGCGTTGGCGCGTACGACGAGGCGACGGGTGGCATCCGCGTGCTCCATGATCCGCGCTACCGCGCCGACCAGCTCGTCGGACGCCGCGGGCTCGTCGCCCTCGAAGAACCGCACCACCATCGAGTCGACCACCGGCACGTCGCCGGCGAACACCTCGCCGGTGGTGCCGTCGATGGAGATCACGTCGCCCTCTTCCACGGTGGTTCCGTCCGGGCCGGTGAACTTCTTGGCCTTGACGTCCACGTCGAGCGCGTCCGCGCCGCAGACGCAGGTGCGCCCCATGCCGCGCGCGACCACGGCCGCGTGCGAGGTCTTGCCGCCCCGCGAGGTGAGGATCCCGCGTGCGGCCACCATGCCCTTGAGGTCCTCGGGGTTGGTCTCGCGGCGCACCAGGATCACGTCCTCGCCGCGGCCGGCCCACTCCACCGCCGTGGTGGAGTCGAACACCGCCTTGCCCACCGCGGCACCCGGGGAGGCGTTCATGCCCTGGGCGATCGGCTTGCGCTGCGCCTCGGTGTCGAAGCGCGGGAACATCAGCTGGGCGAGCTGGGCGCCGTTGACCCGTCGTACCGCCTCGTCCATGTCGATCAGGCCCTGGTCGACGAGCTGGGTCGCGATCCGGAAGGCTGCCTCCGCGGTCCGCTTGCCGACCCGGGTCTGCAGCATCCAGAGCTTGCCGCGCTCGATGGTGAACTCGATGTCGCACAGGTCCCGGTAGTGCTCCTCCAGGGTCTGCATGATGCCGAGCAGCTCGTCGTACGACTGCTTGTCGATCCGCTCAAGGTCCGCCAGCGGCACGGTGTTGCGAATGCCGGCGACCACGTCCTCGCCCTGCGCGTTCTGCAGGTAGTCGCCGTAGATGCCCTGCGCACCGGACGCGGGGTCGCGGGTGAACGCGACCCCGGTGCCGGAGTCGGACCCACAGTTGCCGAACACCATGCTGACCACGTTGACCGCGGTGCCGAGGTCGGAGGGGATGCGCTCCTGGCGGCGGTAGAGCACCGCCCGCTCGGTGTTCCAGGAGTCGAAGACCGCGCGGATGGCCATGTCCATCTGCTCGCGCGGGTCCTGCGGGAACTCCCGGCCGGCGTGCTCCTTGATCAGGCCCTTGTACGTCGACACGAGCTCGCGGAAGTCGTCCACACCGAGGTCCACGTCGTTGGCCGCCCCGCGCTCGTCCTTGAGCTCGTCGAGCGCCTCGTGGAACACCGACGCCTCGATGCCGAGCACGGTGCTGCCGAACATCTGGAGCAGCCGCCGGTAGGAGTCGTAGGCGAAGCGCTCGTCGCCGTCGGCCTTGGCGGCCAGCCCGTGCACCGAGTCGTCGTTGAGGCCGACGTTGAGGACGGTCTCCATCATGCCGGGCATGGAGAACTTCGCGCCCGACCGCACCGAGACCAGCAGCGGGTCGTCGGAGTCGCCGAGCCGCTTGCCCATCGCCTCCTCGAGCGAGCGCAGGTGCTCGGTGATCTCTTCGTCGAGCCCGCCCGGAAGCTCCGAGGCCGCCAGGAAGGCCCGGCACGCGTCGGTGCTGATCGTGAAGCCCGGCGGCACCGGAAGTCCGAGGTTGGACATCTCGGCCAGGTTCGCGCCCTTCCCGCCGAGCAGGTCCTTCTGGTCCTTGCTGCCCTCGGAGAAGTCGTAGACGTACTTGGTCATGTCCGGATCATGCCCCAACCGGTGGGAGGTGTCCTCCCCCGGAAGTACCCCAATTTCGTGAACCCGGTCACTCCTCCGTGACGTGCGCCCACAGGTTGATGCCGCACTCGACGGCGTCCTGGTCGATCGCGGCGAGCTGCTCGTCGCTGAACTCCGGCCCCGCCAGGGCGTCCAGGTTGGTGTCCAGCTGCTCCACCGAGGAGGCGCCGATCACCGCGGAGGTGACTCGCCGGTCGCGCAGCACCCACTGCAGGGCCATCTGGGCGAGCTTCTGGCCACGCTCGGCGGCGATCTCGTTCAGCCGGCGCACGTGCCGCAGGGTGGCCTCGTCGAGGTGCGTGCTCGGCAGGGTGCTCCCCGTCCGTGCCGCCCGGGAGTCGGCCGGGATGCCGTTCAGGTACCGGTCAGTGAGCAGCCCCTGCGCCAGCGCGGTGAACACGATGCAGCCCATGCCCTGCTCGTCCAGCTCGTCGAGGAGGTCCTCCTCGAACCAGCCGTTGAGCAGGGAGTACGACGGCTGGTGGATCAGCAGCGGCGTGCCCAGCTCACGGGCGATCGTGGCGGCCTCCCGGGTCCGCTTCGCCGAGTACGACGAAATCCCGGCGTACAACGCCTTCCCGGACCGGACCGCGTGGTCGAGGGCCATCATGGTCTCCTCGACCGGGGTGTCCTTGTCGAAGCGGTGGCTGTAGAAGATGTCGACGTAGTCCAGCCCCATCCGCGACAGCGACTGGTCCAGCGACGCGAGCACGTACTTCCGCGACCCGCCGCCTTGGCCGTAGGGGCCCGGCCACATGTCCCAGCCGGCCTTGGTGGAGATCAGCAGCTCGTCGCGGTGCGCGGCGAAGTCCTCGCGCAGGTAGCGGCCGAAGTTGGTCTCCGCGCGGCCGTACGGCGGCCCGTAGTTGTTGGCCAGGTCGAAGTGGGTGATGCCCCGGTCGAAGGCGCGGCGCAGGATGGCCCGCTGGGTCTCCTCCGGCCGGTCGTCGCCGAAGTTCTGCCACAGCCCCAGCGACAGGGCGGGCAGCTTGAGTCCGCTGCGGCCGCAGAAGCGATACTGCATGGTGTCGTAACGGTGGGCGGCTGCTTCGTACGAGGGCATGGCCCTATCGTGCCGCCTCCTGAGTTGTCGGTGGCCCGCGGGGCCGCGGGCAGCTGGCGTCAGCCCGCCTTCCGGACGGCCTCGGCCACCGCGGCGCGCAGCCGAGCCCGCTCGACCCCGACGTCGGCGAGGGTGTCCGCGACCACCCGGTCATCGCAGCGTGCGAGCCCGAGCAGCAGGTGCTCGGTGCCGATGTAGTTGTGCCGCAGGGCGATGGCCTCCCGCAGCGCGAGCTCGAGCACCTTCTTCGCGGCCCGCGAGAACCGGATCCGCCGCGGGCCGGAGCGGGTGCCACCCAGGCCGCCGAGGTTGCGGTCGATGCGGCGCACCACTTCGTCGAGGTCGATCCCGATCGCCCGCAGCGCCTCGACGTCATCGTCGTCGAGGCCGTCGACGTGCTTCATCCGGTGGCGGTTCAGCCGCTCCCGGACCTCTGCTGCCGGGGCGCCGAGCACTTCCAGCACCCGCACCGCGAGGCAGTCCTGCTGGTCGAGCAGCGCCAGCAGCAGGTGCTCGGGGCGCACCTCCCCGGCGGTGGCGTCGACAGCGCGAAGACGTGCGGACTCGACCGTGGACCGAGCAGCGGCGGTGAATCTTTCGAGCATCGGTGCTCCTTCGGGGTCAACCCAGGTGACGGTGCTTCTTGTGGACCGCCTGGCGGCTCACGCCAAGCAGGTCCGCGATGTCCTGCCAGGACCAGCCCAGCTGCCGCGCCCGTCGTACCTGCGACTCCTCGAGCCGCTCCACGAGCCGGCGCAGCGCCCGCACCGCCCGCAGCCCGGTGCGCGGGTCGGCGTCGGTGGCGGCTGCCAGGTCGTCCATGTCTGTCAACCTACGTTGACGACGTCAACCTCGTCAACCTAAGTTGACGATCTCGTCTCCAGCACCCGGAACCCCTTCGCGCTGCCCACCCGCGACGTGGGATAGCCCCGCTCGGTCAGCCAGCGCTGCAGCGAGTCCGCGCCGAGGTTCTTGCCCACGACGAGCACCGCGCGGCCACCGGGGGCGAGCCGGGGCAGCCAGGTGGACAGCAGGTCGTGCAGGGCCTGCTTGCCGACCCGGATCGGCGGGTTGCTCCAGATCTCGTCGAAGACCAGCTCCTCGGGGACCTGTTCGGGGAGGACTGCCCGGAACCGGTCGCTGAGCTCGAGCGATGCAGCGTTCTCTCCTGCCAGCAGCAGGGCGCGCTCGTTGACGTCCACCCCCCAGACGGTGGTCGTCGGCGCAGCGGTCGCGAGGGCGAGGCCGATCACGCCGTACCCGCACCCGAGGTCCAGCAGCGTGCCGCCCGCCGGCGGCTCGGTCTCGCGGAACAGCACCGCGGTGCCCACGTCGAGCCGGCCCCGGGAGAACACGCCTGAGCCCGAGGTGAGGGCGAGGTCGTGGCCCCACACGCGGGCATGCACCGGCACCCGTTCGAACGTGCTCGTCGGGTCGGCGGAGAAGTAGTGCTCGCTCATCGGCCGCCCTCCGGCGCGAGGGTGCGGACCACCCGGGCCGCCTCGGCCTGGGCGGCCAGCTCGTCGTCGGGTGGGTAGTCGACCTCCTCGAGCGTGAGCCCGTGCGGGTGCACGACGGTCACCGCCGGGTCTCGCACGCCGGCAGCCAGCACGTCGTACGCCCAGCCGGATGGCCGCCGCCCCTCCCCCACGGTGATCAGGCAGCCGACCAGGGCCCGCACCATGTTGTGGCAGAACGCGTCGGCCCGCACGGTGCCCACGGCCAGCCCGTCCGGGTCCCGTGACCAGGACAGCTCGATCAGCCGGCGGATGGTGGTGGCGCCCTCGCGTTTGCGACAGAACGACGCGAAGTCATGCTCGCCGGTGAGGGGGGCGGCCGCCTCGTTCATGGCGATCAGGTCCAGCTCGCGGGGCCAGCCGAGCACGAACCGACGCCGTAGCGGGTCGAGCAGGGCGGGACTGTCGGCGATCCGGTAGGCGTACCGGCGCCAGCGGGCCGAGAACCGGGCGTCGAACCCCAGAGCAGCCTCCGCCACGCGGCGCACCCGGACGTCCTCGGGCAGGATGCCGTTCAGCCGGCGCAGCAGCGCCTCGGGCGGGCCGTCCTTGCTGCGCCTGGCCGAGGCCGCGAGCACCCCCTCGTCGATGTCGAGGTGGGTGACCTGGCCCCGGGCGTGCACCCCGGTGTCGGTGCGGCCGGCGCAGGTGACCCGGATTGCCTCTACCCGCAGCGCCTTCGCGAGTGCCGCCTCGAGCGTCTCCTGGACGGTGCGCAACCCCGGCTGGGTCGCCCAGCCGTGGAACTCGGTGCCGTCGTAGGCCAGCTCGATTCGCAGCCGCACCCCGTCATCCTTTCAAACGCAGACGTGGCGGCAGCTGACGTGCCCGCAACGGATGCGGAGGTCAGCTGCCGCCACTCGTGGTGGTGCCGGTGCGCCAGGTCGGCGCTCAGGTCACTCGGTCGGCTTCTTCTCCTCGTCGGCCGGCTCCTCGGGAGCTTCGGCCTCGGTGGCCTCTGCTTCCGGTGCAGCTTCCGGTGCAGCCTCCTCGGTCGGCACCTCGGTCGTCTCCGAGGCAGCCTCCGCGGCCGGCTCCTCGCTGACCTCGGCAGCAGGCTCCTCGGCGGGAACCTCGGTGGCCGACTCCTCGACAGGAGCAGCCTTCTTGGCGGCCGCCTTCTTCGCCGAGGACTTCTTCGCGGTCTTCTTGGCCGGAGCCTCCTTGGCCGCGGCGGAGTACTCCTCGGTCACCAGCTCGATGACCGCCATCGGGGCGTTGTCGCCCTTGCGCGGACCGATCTTGGTGATCCGGGTGTAGCCGCCCGGGCGCTCGGCGAAGTGCGGTGCGATCTCGGTGAACAAGGTGTGCACCACACCCTTGTCCCGGATGGTCGACAGCACCTGGCGACGGTTGTGCAGGTCGCCCTTCTTCGCCTTGGTGATCAGCCGCTCGGCGACCGGCCGCAGCACGCGGGCCTTCGCCTCGGTGGTGGTCACCCGACCGTGCTCGAACAGGCTGGTCGCCAGGTTCGCCACGATCATCTTCTGGTGCGCCGGGCTGCCGCCGAGGCGCGCGCCCTTCTTGGGGGTAGGCATGTCTGTCTCGTTTCTCCCGGGCCGTATCAGGTACTCGGGTAGTTGTTGCAGGTCTGGTGGTTTCGAGACGCTCGCTTCGCTCGCTCCTCAACCACCGGAATCAGTACTGCTCGTCCTCGACGAAGGAGTCGTCATCGTCGTCGTACGCCGCCAGCGCCGCCTGGGGGTCGAAGCCCGGCGCGCTGTCCTTCAGCGAGAGGCCCATCTCGACGAGCTTGGCCTTGACCTCGTCGATGGACTTGGCGCCGAAGTTGCGGATGTCGAGCAGGTCCTGCTCCGAGCGCGAGATCAGCTCACCCACCGTGTGGATGCCCTCACGCTTGAGGCAGTTGTAGGAGCGGACGGTCAGCTGCAGGTCCTCGACCGGCAGCGCGAGGTCCGCGGCGAGCTGCTCGTCGACCGGTGATGGGCCGATGTCGATGCCCTCCGCCTCGACGTTCAGCTCGCGGGCCAGCCCGAACAGCTCCACCAGCGTCTTGCCGGCCGACGCGATGGCGTCGCGCGGCCGGATCGACGGCTTGGTCTCCACGTCGATGACCAGCTTGTCGAAGTCGGTGCGCTGTTCGACACGGGTGGCCTCCACCTTGTAGGTCACCTTGAGCACCGGCGAGTAGATGGAGTCGACGGGCATCCGACCGATCTCCACGTCGCCGACCTTGTTCTGCACCGCGGAGACGTAGCCGCGGCCGCGCTCGACGACCAGCTCCATCTCCAGCTTGCCCTTGTCGTTGAGGGTGGCGATCTTCAGCTCGGGGTTGTGCACCTCCACGCCGGCGGGCGGCGCGATGTCGGCGGCCGTCACGTCACCCGGGCCCTGCTTGCGCAGGTACATGGTGACCGGCTCGTCGTGCTCGGAGGAGACCACGAGGTCCTTGAGGTTCAAGATGACCTCGGTGACGTCCTCCTTGACTCCCTCGATCGTGGAGAACTCGTGGAGCACGCTGTCGATCTTGATGCTGGTGACCGCGGCACCGGGAATCGAGGAAAGCAGGGTACGACGCAGGGAGTTGCCGAGCGTGTACCCGAAACCCGGCTCCAGCGGCTCGATCACGAACCGGGACCGGAACTCGTCGACGACCTCTTCTGACAGGGTCGGGCGCTGAGCGATTAGCACGTGAGGTTCCTTTCCGAGCCCACCCGCTATATGACGGGCTCGAACCGGCGAGGACGGGTCCTCGCGGAGAGGTGGCGGTTGTTCAGTTGTGGGTTACTTCTTCGAGTAGTACTCGACGATGAGCTGCTCCTGGACCGGGATGTCGATCTGCTGGCGGACCGGCTCCTGGTGGACCAGGATCCGCATCCGGTTCGGCAGCGCCTCCAGCCAGGCCGGGACGATCCGCTCGCCGTGGGTCTCGCGGGCCACGATGAACGGGGTCATCTCCAGGGACTTCTCCCGGACGTCGATGATGTCGTGGGCGCTGACCTGGTAGGAGGGGATGTCCACCTTCTTGCCGTTCACCCGGAAGTGCCCGTGCACGACGAGCTGGCGAGCGTGGCGGCGGGTGCGGGCGAAGCCGGCGCGGTAGACGACGTTGTCGAGACGGCACTCGAGCAGCTGCAGCAGGTTGTCACCGGTCTTGCCCGGACGACGGCTCGCCTCGGCGTAGTAGCGGTGGAACTGCTTCTCGAGCACGCCGTAGGTGTAGCGGGCCTTCTGCTTCTCACGCAGCTGGAGGAGGTACTCGCTCTCCTTGATGCGGCCGCGGCCGTGCTGACCCGGGGGGTACGGGCGGCGCTCGTAGGCCTGGTCGCCGCCGACGAGGTCGACACCGAGGCGGCGCGACTTCTTCGTCATGGGGCCGGTGTAACGGGCCATGGTTCAAAGACTCCTTGGATTCGCTCGGGTGTCGGGGCTCAGACGCGGCGCCGCTTGGGCGGCCGGCATCCGTTGTGAGGGGTGGGGGTGACGTCCTGGATGGTGCCGACCTCGAGGCCGATCGCACCCAGTGACCGGATCGCCGTCTCGCGGCCCGAGCCCGGGCCCTTCACGAAGACGTCGATCTTCTTCATCCCGTGCTCCATCGCCCGACGTCCGGCGGCCTCGGCAGCCATCTGCGCGGCGTACGGCGTGGACTTGCGGGACCCCTTGAAGCCGACGGTGCCGGCAGAGGCCCACGAGATCACCGCGCCCACCGGGTCGGTGATCGTGACGATCGTGTTGTTGAACGTGCTCTTGATGTGGGCTTCGCCCTGCGCGACGTTCTTCTTCTCCTTGCGGCGCACCTTCTTGGCGCCGGCAGCCTGACGGCTCTTGGGAGGCATTCACATACTCCTGGGTCTGGTCTCGAAGCTGGTGGGGCGGGCCCGGGTCAGCGGGCCTTCTTCTTGCCGGCGACGGTGCGCTTGGGGCCCTTGCGGGTGCGCGCGTTCGTCTTGGTGCGCTGACCGCGGACGGGCAGGCCCTGACGGTGCCTGCGGCCCTGGTAGCTGCCGATCTCGATCTTGCGACGGATGTCGGCCTGCACCTCGCGGCGGAGGTCACCCTCGATCTTGAAGTTCGCTTCGATCTCGTCCCGGAGCTTGATCAGCTCCTCATCGCCGAGCTGGTGGACCCGCATGTTCGGGTCGACCCCGGTCGTGGCCAGGAGCTGCTGCGCGCTCGTTCGGCCGATGCCGTAGATGTAGGTGAGTGCGACCTCGATGCGCTTGTCGCGCGGGAGGTCGACACCGACGAGGCGTGCCATGTGGTGGCGTTCCTTCCATTCGTTGGAGGTGTCGGTTCGTGCCGCGTCCCCGCCCGCCTCTCTCGAGAGCAGGGCCCCGGCCTCCAGTCCGGGGGCGACATCCGTCGTAGGTGACGGATGAGCGGTCACGAAGTGGTGTTCAGTTGTGCGCGCCGGGCTGTGTTGTCGAGCTAGCCCTGACGCTGCTTGTGGCGAGGGTTCTCGCAGATCACCATGACGCGGCCGTGGCGACGGATCACCTTGCACTTGTCACAGATCGGCTTGACGCTCGGGTTGACCTTCATAGCTGGCTCTCTTGTTCGGCTGTCACCGCGAGGCGGTGGTTACTTGTACCGGTAGACGATCCGGCCGCGGGTCAGGTCGTACGGCGAAAGCTCGACGACGACCCGGTCCTGCGGGAGGATGCGGATGTAGTGCTGACGCATCTTGCCGCTGATGTGGGCGAGGACCTTGTGACCGTTGCTCAGCTCAACCCGGAACATCGCGTTCGGGAGTGCCTCGACAACCGTCCCCTCGATCTCGATCACGCCTTCTTTCTTCGGCATGTCCTCCGCAATCTGTTGGTGGCTCGTCTACCGTTTGACCCGGGAACCGCCTCGGCTCCACCTTCCGGTGGCCCGAGTGGACCTCGTGGGTCCGCCGGGAACCCCCTCCGGGCACGACACGGAGACTCGACGAACTCGGTTCTCCGGTGCGCAGCCGGTCAGCCGCAGGGCACCACGCAACAGACCCACGTTGGGCCAAGAGCCAAGTCTACGCCGAAAGCCCGCCCGACCGGAAATCGAGCCGGCTCAGCCCGGACCGATCCCGAGCTCCCCGAGCAATCCCGCCAGGGCGGAGGCGACGGCGTCGGGGTCTACCAGCATGTGCAGGTGACCGCCAGGCAGCGTCCGGACCGGCCAGCCGCGCTCCACCGCCGCGGCTCGCTCACCGCCGTAGCCGTCACCGAAGGCGAGGTACGCCGCGCGGCCGTCCCACCGGCTGGGCCCGGGGAGCGCTGACCGAAAGTAGGCCAGCGGCAGGTGCGGCTGTTCCTCCTCGATCCTGGCCCGGGCCGCCTCGGTCGGGAACAGCCCGGCCATCTCTTCCGGCGGCCACCACTCGGTCCACGGCGGCAGCAGGCCGTCGGTCCCGACCAGGGTCTGCAGGTGGTCGAGCAGCTCGGGCCCCGCCATCGGCGTCGTCTCCGGTTCGGGAGGCGAGGCATCCACGAACACCGTCGCCTTCACCTCGCGCCGCCCGGCGATCGCCGCGACGTACCGACCCGCATTGCTGTGCGGGACCAGGGCCACGCCTGGCTCGTCGGGTACGGAGGCGAGGAAGCCTGCCAGCACGTCCTCCGGCGAGGCGGTTCGTTCCGGGAGCGCCGCAACGGAGACGGCCCAGCCGCGTGCTCGGAGCTCCTCGGCTACCGACTGCCAGACCGCAGGACCCAGCAGCGGGCTGGGGAGCAGCATGAGTCGCGTCACCGGTTCACCGTGGATCAGGACCCCGCTCCTCAGGAACCGCCGAAGGGGGCGCCGAGCTCGGTGAGCTTGGCCTTCCCGCCGTCGAGGGCGGTCAGCACCCACGGGCCGTCGGGGGTGAGCGTGAACGTGTTCTCGAAGTGGGCGGCCAGCGACCCGTCGTCGGACTTGACCGTCCAGTCGTCGTCGAGCACGTGCGTGTTGTGGTCGCCGAGCACCACCATCGGCTCGACCGCCAGCGCGAGGCCGCGCACCAGCTTCGGCCCCTTCCCCGCGCGGCCGTAGTTCGGCACGCTGGGCGGCTGGTGCATCGCGGTGCCGATGCCGTGGCCGACGTAGTCCTCGACGATGCCGTAGCCGCCCTGGCTGCGCACGTAGCTCTCCACGGCGTGCGAGATGTCGGTGACCCGACCGCCGAGCCGGGCCGCGGCGATCCCGCGCCACATCGCCTCCTCGGTGACCCGCATCAGCTCCAGCGCCTCCGGCGGGACGTCGCCGACCGCAACGGTGATGGCCGCGTCGCCGTGCCAGCCGTCGAGGATCGCGCCGCAGTCGATGGAGACCACGTCGCCGTCGGCGATCACCCGGTCGCCGGGGATGCCGTGCACCACCTCGTCGTTGACCGAGACGCAGATCGAGGCCGGGAAGCCGTGGTAGCCCTTGAACGAGGGGACCGCGCCGTTGGCCCGGATGTTCTCCTCCGCGACGGCGTCCAGGTCGGCGGTGGTCATCCCGGCGCGGACAGCGCCTCGCAGCAGCTCGAGGGTCTCGCCGACCACGAGCCCGGCGGCCCGCATCTTGTCGACCTGCTCGGGCGTCTTGATCTCGATGCCGCGCTCGCGGAACACGAGTGCCTCAGCCGGCCGCGGCGTCCGAGGTGGAGCCAAGCGCGGCGAACACCCGGGAGGTGACCTCGCCCACCTCTCCCATGCCGTCCACCTCGACGAGCATCCCCCGGCCGGCGTAGGTGTCCAGGAGCGGGGCGGTCTGCTCGGCGTACACCTCCTGGCGGCGCCGAATCACGTCCTCGGTGTCGTCGTCGCGGCCCTCGGTGCGGGCGCGCTGCAGCAGCCGCTGCACGAGCTCCTCCGGCTCGACGCGGAGCACCACGACGGCCTCCAGGGTCTCCCCCAGGTCGGCCAGCATGGAGTCGAGCTCCTTGACCTGGTCCACCGTCCGTGGGTACCCGTCGAGCAGGAAGCCGCGCAGGGCGTCCTCCTCCGCGAGCCGGTCGCGGACCATCGCGTTGGTGACCTCGTCCGGGACGTACTCCCCGGCGTCCATGTACTGCTTGGCGGTCCGCCCGAGCTCGGTCTGCGCGGAAACGTTGGCCCGGAAGATGTCCCCGGTCGAGATCGCTGGGATCGACAGCCGCTCGGCGATCACCTTCGCCTGCGTGCCCTTGCCCGCCCCCGGTGGGCCCATCAGCACGATCCTCACCGGGGCCCCCGCGGAAGCGCGAGCGCAGCGAGCGGTTTCGTGGGGTCGGTCATGTCAGCGGAGGAACCCTTCGTAGTTGCGTTGCTGCAGCTGGCTCTCGATCTGCTTCACCGTGTCGAGGGCGACGCCGACCATGATCAGGATCGAGGTGCCCCCGAAGGGGAAGTTCTGGTTCGCGCCGACGAGCTTGAAGGCGATCAGCGGGATCAGCGAGATGATGCCCAGGTAGAGCGAGCCCGGGAAGGTGATCCGGGACAGCACGTAGTTGAGGTACTCCTGCGTCGGGCGGCCGGCCCGGATGCCCGGGATGAACCCGCCG
>DASTWW010000115.1:0-8693 GCA_035765755.1 Nocardioidaceae bacterium | reverse complement strand
TTCGTCTCACACGATCGGTCAGACCTTGGCGCCGCCGTCGACGTACAGCGTCTGGCCGGTGATGTACGACGCCTCGTCGCTGCACAGGAACGCCACCGCGGCGGCGATGTCCTCGGGGTAGCCCACCCGGCGCACCGGGTTGGCCGCGGCTGCACCCTTGCGGAGCTCCTCGGGTTCGACGCCCAGGCGGCGCGCGGTGGCGTCGGTCATCTCGGTGACGATGAAGCCGGGGGCCACCGCGTTCACGTTGATCCCGAACGGCCCGAGCTCGAGAGCCAGCGTCCGGGTGAAGCCCTGCAGGCCCATCTTCGCGGCGGAGTAGTTGGCTTGGCCGCGGTTGCCGAGCGCCGAGACGCTGGAGAGGCTGATGATCTTGCCGTGCTTGGCGTCCACCATGTGCTTCTGCACCGCCCGGCTCATCAGGAACGCGCCCCGCAGGTGCACGTTCATCACGGCGTCCCAGTCGTCCTCCGACATCTTGAACAGCAGGTTGTCCCGGGTCACCCCAGCGTTGTTGACCAGGATGTCGACCCGGCCGAGCTCGTCCACGACCCGATTCACCGCCGCGTCCACCGACGCCGCGTCGGAGACGTCGCAGGCGATGCCCAGCGCCTGCTCCGCGCCGAGGCCCTGCGCGGACGCGGACGCGGCCTGCTCGTCGAGGTCGAGGACCGCGACTGCGGCGCCCTCCTCGGCGAAGCGCTTGGCGGTGCCCGCCCCGATGCCGCGGGCGGCCCCGGTGACAATGGCGACGCGTCCGGCGAATCGGCTCATCAGGCACTCCTCCTCGTGGTGCTGGCGCCCTCACTCTAGTGAGCGGCGAGGGCTGCGCGGATCCGGGCGGCGTACGAGTCGGCCTCGGCCGCGTCGGCGTACTTCGTGCGCGGCCAGAAGAACCCGCGGAGCCCGTCGCCCTTCGTGCGCGGCACGACGTGCAGGTGCAGGTGCGCGACGCTCTGGCTGACGGTGTTGTTCATCGCCAGGAACGACCCCTGGGCACCGAGGGCAGCCACCATGGCCGCGGCCAGCCGTTGCGCGGACGCCAGGAACGGGTCGCGCAGCGGCGCCGGCAGGTCCGGCAGCGTCACCACGTGCTCGCGGGGCACCAGCAGGACGTGGCCCTTGAACAGCGGCCGGTGGTCTAGGAAGCCGACGGTGTGCTCGTCGGAGAGGACCAGGGGCGCCTCGACGTCCCCGGCCACGATCGCGCAGAACAGGCAGCCTGGCGTCGGCACGCGCCTCAACCTACCGACCGGCGGGTCCCTGGGCGAACCGGCGCAGCACATTGGCGGTCACGGTGCGGGTGAACCGGGTGGTGGCCCGGGACAGGCTGACCGGCCCGCACCTACGGGTCAGCGAGCAGGTCCAGCGCAGCGTGCCGGCGTCGAAGACCCCTGCCCCGGATCTGGCGGTGTAGTAGACCGACTGGCTGCTGGCCGGGACCCCGTTGCAGGAGTACGCCGCCGAGGACAGCACCCGCAGCGGCCGCGGGGTTGCCGGGCCGCGGTGCACCTGGTCGGCCTCGACGCCGACCAGGTGCGGGAAGCGCCGTCCGGCGTGCACGCCGGTGCCGGCGAAACCCCACCAGCGCGGGGCGACCACGCGGTAGGGCGCGTCCACCGGGAAGCACCGGTAGCGCATCCCGGTCAGCGCCTCCTCCGGCCGGGGCGCCGGCGGGTCGGAGAACGGCGCGGTGGTCAGGCCCGGCCTCCGGAACCGCATCGGGTCCTGCAGGTAGTACCACCGGTAGCCGACCACCACCCGGTCCGGGCCGGTGGGCGAGCGGCCCAGCCGGATGCGCCAGAACTCGCTGTCGGCGCCGAGGAAGGCCAGGTTCGTGCCGTGCACGCGGGCCCGCAGCACGGCGGCCCGCATGCCGGGCGTCCAGTACTCGTCATGGCCCATCGACACGTAGGCCCTGGCGCCGTCGAGCAGACCGGGGTCCGCCGCTACGTCGGTGTCGGTGAGGTAGGCGAGCGGGATCCCTAGCCGCTCCGCCTCCACGACGACCGGCACCACGCCGTACAGCAGGTCGGCGTGGCCGGGCGCCTGGAAGGGCCGGTCGAAGCTGACCGCCCAGGCCTCCCGATCGCCGTTGGCGCCCCGGTAGAGGCTGTACCCGCCCCAGGCGTTGTAGGCCTGCCAGGTCGCCACCGGCGCGACCAGCGCCACCCGGCCCCTGGCCGTGGGTGACCGCACGAACAGCGGTACGTCGGACTGCCATCCCGTGGACGCCACCAGTTTCAGCAGGTAGGCCCCCGGCGCCCACCCCGCCGTGCGCACGGTTGCGGACCGGTGCCACGGGGCGACCACCGTGCGGAGCGCGTAGTCGGAGAAGGTCGGGCCGTCGCGGTGCCGGCCCGGCCGCCACCGGGACCGCCAGACCAGGTGCGCCTCACCGCCGCGGTACCAGCCGAACCGGAAGGCCAGCACCCGGAACCGCGGCGCGGTCGTGGACACCCGCAGCCCGACCGGCTGGCCAGGGTCCACGCTGATCCGCAGCGCGTAGCCCTCGATCTGGCCGCGCAGCGCGGGCCGGGTGAGCCGCCACGCGTCGGTGCCCCGCGGCCGCCGGTGCTGGGTGGCGGCGACCACCGTGGGCTCGCGGGCGGCCGGCAGGACAGGCGTCGCCACCTGGGCGGGTGGCGCGGGCATGGGCGCCTGTGAGGCGGTGGCGGTCCCGGCGATGAGCGCGACGAGCAGCACCGCTCCCCCACCAAGCACGACACCGCGCATCACGCCCCCCGCAGCCCGAGAACCCGACCACGCCCCTGCTCTCGACGGTAGGCGCGTCCTGCGCAGAGAGAACCCACCAAACGGGCTAGACCGTGCGTGCCGACGAGGCCGCTAGCCCCGCCGCAGCGGGAGCCGCACCCGCAGGGTGGTGCCCGTGGCGCCCGAGTCGATCGAGATGTCCCCGTCGTGCCGCTCCATGATGATGCGCCGGGAGATGTCGAGCCCGAGCCCGGTGCCCTTGCCGACGTCCTTGGTCGTGTAGAACGGCTCGAAGGCGTGGGCTTGCACCTCCGGCGGCATGCCCGGGCCGGTGTCGGTGATCTCGACGAGCACGCCGTTGTCCTCGTTGCGGGTGGCGACCGTCAGGGTGCCCTTCCCCTCCATCGCGTCGACGGCGTTGCCGATCAGGTTGGTCCAGACCTGGTTGAGCTCGCCGGCCACCGCCTCGATGCGGGGCACGTCCTCGTCGTACTGCCGGACCACGGTGATGTCGCCGAGCCGGTGCGCGAGCATCACCAGGGTGCTGTCCAGGCCCTCGACCAGGTCGGTCGGCTGCACCGAGGCGCGGTCGAGCTGGGAGTAGGACCGGACCGCCGCGACCAGGTCGGAGATCCGGTGGGTGGACTCCTTCACCTCGGCGAGCAATGCGGCGGTGGAAACGGAGCTGGCCACCCACTCCAGGCCGGCCGGCAGCGCGGCGCCGCCGAGGAGCGCCGCCGTCTTATCGCACCAGGCGACGTCGAGGCCGGCTGCCGCCAGCGGCGGGGCGATCTCCCAGGAGCGGTCGACGTCGTGCTCCTCGAGCCAGTCCGACAGGGCCTCCTCCCGGTCGGCCAGCGCCATCGGGTCGGTGCTCGCCGTCGCCGGGTCGGCCTGGCGGCGCAGCGCGTCGAGCGCGACGAACTGCTCCGCCGTGATCTCGCCCTGGGCCAGCCTGCCGAGCGACGCGAGCAGCGTCTCGCTGGCCTCCCCCAGTGCGTCCACGGCACGGGTCGCCGCGGAAGCCGGGTTGTTGATCTCGTGCGCCAGCCCGGCCGCGAGCGTGCCCAGCGCGACCAGCGCCTCCCGCTGCCGGGCCATCGACTCGATGTTGCGCACCGTGTGCACCAGGCCGCGGATCAGGTGCACGCCGAACGGGAACCACGCGTTGGCGAGCTCGCCCAACCGGGCGGCCGGCACCCGCAAGACCCGCCCTGCCACCGCGCCACGACCGGTGGCCATGTAGATCCCGTGCTCGTCCCACGCCCGGAAGCCGCCTGCCCACTGACCGCGCGTGTCCATGGCGCCGAGGACGGTCTCCTCGTGGCCTACGTGACGCAGCAGGCTGACCGCGCCGTCCAGCAGCAGCCACCAGTGGTCGGCCGGCCGGGCCTCGTGGAACAGCTCGTCCCCCGGCGCGAACTCCAGCACCTCCCCCGCCGCGTCCAACGCGGCGAGCTTCTCCTCGCCCAGCCCGTCGAACAGCGCTATCCCGCGCAGGTCGCCGACGCTCATCAGACGGTCGCCAGGTAGCGGTGCACCAGGTACACCGACATCGCGCCCTCGCCGACCGCGGACGCCACGCGCTTCATGGAGTCGAGGCGTACGTCGCCGGCGGCGAACACACCGGGCACGCTGGTCTCCAGCGCGAACGGGGCTCGCGCGAGAGGCCACCGGTCGGCCGTTGCGGAGCCGAGGAGGTCGTGGCCGGTGACCACGAACCCCTTGTCGTCGCGGGACACGCCGGCACCGAGCCAGTCGGTGCGCGGGGAGGCGCCGATGAACACGAACAGCCAGCCGGCGGGCACCTCCTCCTCGGTGCCGTCCGCCCGGTCGGCGAGGGTGAGCGCCTCCAGGTGACCGTTGCCGCGGGCGGCCACCACCTCGGTGCGCAGCCGCACCTCGATGTTCGGCGAGCTCTCGATGCGCTCGTAGAGGTAGCGCGACATGGTGGCCTCGAGGCTCCCTGCACGGACCACCATGACCACCTGCCTGGCGTGGCGTGCGAAGTTCAGCGCTGCCTGTCCGGCCGAGTTCGCGGCGCCCACGACGTACACCTCGTCGCCCGCGCACTGGCTGGCCTCGCTGGCCATCGCGCCGTAGTAGACGCCGCGACCCACCAGCGAGTCCAGCCCGGCCGCGGCCAGCCGTCGGTAGGAGACACCGGTGGCGACCAGTACTGCCCGGGCCTCCACCTCCCCGCCGCCGTCGAAGCGCACCGCGTGCACCGGGCCACGGCTCTCGAAGCCGATCACGTCGCGGGCGAGCACCATCTCCGCGCCGAATCGTGCCGCCTGGGCGACCGCCCGGTGGGTCAGGTCGGCGCCCGACAACCCTCGGGGGAAGCCCAGGTAGTTTTCGATCGAGGCGCTCTGGCCGGCCTGACCACCGGGGGCGTCACGCTCCACCACGACCGTGCGCAGCCCCTCGGAGGCGGCGTAGACGGCCGCGGCCAAGCCGGCGGGGCCGCCGCCGACGATGCACAGGTCGTAGAGCGGTTGCTGCGCCGTGGTGCGCAGCCCGAGGGCCACGGCGAGCTCGATGGTCGCCGGCGCGCGCAACGTGGCACCGTCCGGCAGCAGCACCAGCGGCAGGTCGTCCGGCTTCGCATCGGCGAGCTCGAGGAGCTGCCGAGCTCCCTCGTCGCGCTCGACGTCCAGCCAGCGGTAGAGCACGTGGTTACGGGCCAGGAAGGTCTTCACCTCGTGGCTGCCCTCCGACCACCGGTGACCGACTACCCGCACCGCGGACGTGTCGTCGGGGTGGCCCTGCCTCCAGTCGTCGAGCAGCTCGTCGATGACCGGGTAGAGCCGCTCCTCCGGCGGGTCCCACGGCTTGAGCAGGTAGTAGTCGAGGCCGATGTCGTTGATGGCCTTGATGGCCACGTCGGTGTCGGCGTACGCGGTCAGCAGCAGGAGCTTGGCATCCGGCGCCTGGCGACGTACCTCCTGCAGCACCTCGATGCCGGTCATCACCGGCATCCGCTGGTCCGAGGCGACCAGCGCGACCGACCGGTCCCGGAGAGCCAGCTCGGCGAGCACCCTCAGCGCCTCGTTGCCCGAGGTCGCCGCCACCACCCGGTAGTCGGCGCCGTACCTGGCCCGCAGGTCCCGGGTGACAGCTCGAGACACCACCGGGTCGTCGTCCACGGCCAGAATCGTGGGCTTGCTCATGGTCCCCACCGATCGTCCTCACCGGCCCCCAACCGGCGCCCCACAATGCGGGGAGCCTACCTCCGATGCCGGTTTGCCGTCGCCCGCGACGGGTACGGCCTCGAGACGCACCGAGGGGCAAGCACCCCTTGCACACCAATGCCGAGGAGGTCGGTCATGGGCGAAGCCGCCGAAGACAGGATGAAGGCCGCGGAGCTCCCAGAGGGAGATGTCATCCGCATCCTTCTCGAGCAGCACGCACGCATCCGCGAGCTGTTCTCCGACGTGAAGTCGACCGAGGGGGAGCACAAGCAGCAGGCGTTCGACGAGCTTCGGGCGCTGCTGGCCGTGCACGAGACCGCCGAGGAGATGGTGCTGCGTCCGATCTCCACGTCGGTGGCCGGCGACAAGGTCGCCGACGCCCGCAACGAGGAGGAGGCGGAGGCCAACGAGGTCCTCAAGAAGCTCGAGGGGCTCGACTGTGGCAGCGCGGAGTTCGACAAGACCCTCGCGGAGTTCGAGAAGTCCGTCGACGAGCACGCCGAGAAGGAGGAGAACGAGGAGTTCCCCGCCATCCTCGCCGAGTGCGACGCGGACAAGCGCGCGTCGATGGGCAAGCAGATCAAGGCCGCCGAGTCGGTCGCGCCGACCCACCCGCACCCCTCGACCGCCGGGTCGCCCGGTGCCCAGTGGACGGTCGGCCCGTTCGCCTCGCTGGTGGACCGGACCAAGGACCTCATCAAGAAGGCCAGCTAGCCCACCAGGTCACCGGTGCACACCACCGTCGCGAACTCCCCGTGCAGGTTGGTCGCGGTCGCGGTGGCCAGCTGGTCGGCGGTCAGCGTGGTTCCGTCCGGGCCGGTGCGGTCGAAGGTGTGCGTGGCATCGAGGACGAACAGCACGTCGTAGCCAAGGTTGCCGCCGACCCGGGCAGTGGTCTCGCAGCAGTGGTTGGTGGTGATGCCGCACACCGCGATGCCGGTGACCTGCCGTCCTTGCAGCCAAGCGTGCAGGTCGGGAGCGCCGTGGAAGGCGGAGTTGACCTGCTTGGTGACCAGTAGGTCCGGCTCGCCGGTGAGGTAGGGCTTGAGGCGGTTGCCTGGCCGGCCCGGGTGCAGCGGCGACTCGGGATCCGAGGAGTCGTGGCGGACGTGTACGACGGGGCGACCCAGGCGTCCCCACGTCGCCGCGAGGGCGGCGATGTTGTCGTCGCACTCCAGGTTGTTGCGTGCGCCCCACCAGGGGTCGTCGAACCCCTGCTGGGCATCGACCACCACCAGCGCGTGGCGGGTCAGGTCCATGGTGCTCCTTGCTCCGTGGCGCCGCTCCTCAGCGGTACCGAATGGTAGCCGTGAGGTCGCGCAGCCGCCGGCTCGGGTTACCTCCGGTTCACCGCTTGTAGTAGACCGTGAACCGCTGCGGCGTTCCGCTGGTCAGCCGGGCGGGGAACGCCTTCAGCCGCCGGTGCTGCACCAGGGCCACGGCGTTCGCCTTGGTGAGCGCGGTCCAGTACCAGCGGCCGGACTCGGCCACCGCCAGCCGCGCGAACGTGACGGGGGTGAACGCCGGAACCGGGCTGACCGCGCCGGAGTGGGTGGTCGCCTCCTGGATCCACTCCGCCGAGGTGCCCGGGCCGCTGTAGCGGCGGGTGGTCTGGAACCTCCAGCCCTCGGTGGAGTCCACCAGCGAGATCTTCCACACGTTCGGGCGGGAGGTCTTCACGACGGTGGCCTTGATCGCGTCACCAGGACGGACCTGGACCGGCTGGCCGTTGGTGTAGCGGATCAGCGTCTCGGTCCGCGGCAGGATCTCCCACCAGGCGTAGTACACCGTTCTCCCGTGGACGGAGTCACCCTCGGTGCCGGTCTGGATCAGGTGCCTGTTGTTGGAGCCGTCGACACCGACCCAGGTCGAGGAGTACTTGTCCCGCACGGTGGCCCGCACCCGAGGGACGTGCCAGGTCCCGTACACGCCCTGGAAGGTTCCGGGGCTGCGGCTCGTCAGCTGCTCACCGGACCAGTTGTGCGACACGGAGAGCGCCGACCTGTCGACGGCCGGTCCCGACACCGCACGGGTCAGGTGGGTGCTGGCGGCAGCGCCCGGAGCGAGGGCGACGGCGGTCATCGCGCTGGCCAGGGCAGCGGTGAATCGGTTCATGGCGGTCCCTGCTTCCTTGGTGGTCGGACTGGATTGACCACCAAGGTCGAAGGAGCCGCTTGTGGCTCGCTGACCACCCGCTGAACGCCGGCCACGCTGGAGGGGATTTCAGAGCACCAGGACGTAGGCCGACTAGCCGCGCCCCAACACCAGCAGCGCCGACAGTCTTGCGGCAAGAGGCGCAGAAGCACCCGGCCTCGCAGGTGCGCGAGCCGGGTGCTTGCTGGTTGGTTGGTGGGATCTTCGCGAAAAAGAGATCGTGCAGGTCAGACTGCCTGGCGAGAAGAAGCCCTGGAGGGCATGCACACACCGCCGCTCGATCTTGCACACGGCGGTCAGAGCCGGCGCCCCTCTCAGCCGCGGGCTGGCGTGATGGTCCGGTCCTTCGGCTGCCGCCAACCTTCCGGAACCCGGTCGTCTGCGATGCCCCGGTTGGGGGAGGGTAGGTGCTGCTCTTCGATGCTCACCACGTAGCGGTGCCAGCCTGATGAAGCTTGGAACCTTGCCAGCCAGATCTCCCTCGAGCCCAGTGGTTCCTCCGCGTCCCTCCGCGCCCGGCCGCGGAACCAGATGTCCGAGATGCCCTCTGGCAGGACTAGGCCTTCGACGTGCTCCTTTGTCCCGTCGTCGTACGAATCGGAGAGCCGGTAGAAGTAGTGCCCCACCTCG
>DASTWW010000114.1:0-4552 GCA_035765755.1 Nocardioidaceae bacterium | reverse complement strand
TCGCTGATGGCCGCCCTCGACGTCTACAGCTCCGCGCGGGCCATGGCCGCCGCGGTGGCCGCCAAGCAGGTCTCCGCCCGCGAGCTGCTCGACCTGCACCTCGAACGGATCGAGCAGACCAACCCGAGGGTGAACGCGGTGGTCAGCCTCGACCCGGACCGGGCGCGAGAGCAGGCCGCGGCGGCGGACCAGAAGACCGCCTCCGGTGCCGAGCTGGGCCCGCTGCACGGGCTGCCGTTCGCGTTCAAGGACACCCACGAGGTCGCCGGCTGGCGGACCACCTTCGGGTCGCCGCTGCGCCGCGACTACGTCTCGAAGCGCGACGAGCTGCTCGCCGAGCGCGTCCGGGCGGCCGGGGCGCTGGTGATCGGCAAGACCAACGTCCCGGAGTGGGCGGCGGGCAGCCACACCTTCAACCCGATCTTCGGGACCACCCGCAACCCCTACGACCTGTCCCGATCCGCCGGTGGGTCGAGCGGCGGCGCCGCCGCGGCGCTCGCCGCGGGAATGGTGCCGCTGGCCGACGGCAGCGACATGGGTGGCTCACTGCGCAACCCGGCCTCCTTCTGCAACGTGGTCGGTCTCCGACCCAGCGTGGGCCGGGTCCCCACCTGGCCGACGGCCAACGCCTGGGAGCTCACCTCCGTGTCCGGCCCGATGGCCCGCAGCGTGGAGGACCTCGCCCTGCTGCTGTCGGTGCTGGCCGGGCCAAGCACCCGGGCCCGGATGTCCCTGGAGACCCCCGGATCGGCCTTCGCGCCGCCGCTGGAGGGCAGCCTCGACGGGCTGCGGGTAGCTCTGTCGGTCGACCTGGGCGGCGCCTTCGAGGTGGACCGCGGGGTGGCCGGCATCGTCTCCGACCAGGGCCGGGTGCTCGCGGACGGCGGCGCCAAGGTGGAGGAGGACCATCCCGACCTCACCGGTGCCGACCGGGTCTTCCGGACCTTGCGTGCCTGGCAGTTCTGGGCACTCTACGGCTCGATGCTGGAGCGCCACCCGGACGCGTTCAAGCCGTCGCTCGCCGACAACATCCGGGCCGGGCAAGACCTGACCGGCGCCGACGTGTCGGCGGCCTACCAGCGGATGACGTCGCTGGCGGAGAAGATCCGGGTGTTCTTCTCGAAGTACGACGTGCTGGTGCTGCCGGTGAGCCAGGTGCCGCCGTTCGACGCGGAGGAGGAGTTCCCCGCCGAGGTGAACGGCCGACCCCAGGCGACGTACCTCGACTGGATGCGCTCGGCCTACCTGCTCACCGTGACCGGCTGCCCGGCGATCTCGGTGCCCGCCGGGTTCACCCCGGAGGGCTGGCCGGTCGGCATCCAGGTCGTCGCCGCCCCGCGCGCCGAGCGCCGGCTGCTCGAGGTCGCGCACGCCTACGAGCAGCTGACCAGGGTCGGGGAACGGCGGCCCGCGCTGTGAGTGAGCGGCGGATCCGTCTCGGCATCGACACCGGGGGGACGTTCACCGACGTGGTCGCCGTCGACGAGCGGACCGGTGCGCTGGTGGCCACCAAGACGCCGTCGACGCCGCAGGACCCGGCGATCGGGTTCATGACCGGCGTGCGCAAGGCCCTCGGCCTGCTCGACGCCGGCCCGCAGACCGTGGCCGCGGTCAGCCACGGCACCACGGTGGCCACCAACAAGCTGCTCGAGGGCAAGGTCGCCAACCTCGGCTTCATCACCACCGAGGGCTACGAGTTCGTCTTGGAGATCGCCCGGCAGTCGGTGCCCGACGGCTACGGCAACTCCTACTTCTGGGTGAAGCCGGACCGCATCGTGCCCGCGCACCGGGTCAAGACCGTGCCCGGCCGGCTGGCCTTCGACGGCAGCGAGATCCGGCCGTTCGACGCCGAGGCCGCCGCCGCGGCGGCGCGCTGGTTCCGCGATCAGGGCATCAACACCATCGGCGTCTGCCTCCTGCACTCCTACGCCAACGACGCGCATGAGCGGGCGATGCGGGAGGTCCTCGAGCGCGAGCACCCCGACGCGGTGATCTCGCTGTCCAGCGAGGTGCTGCGCGAGTACCGCGAGTACGAACGCTCGGTGACCACCCTGGTCGACGCCGCCGTCAAGCCGGACATCCGCCGCTACGTCGCGAACATCGCGGCCAACCTGGCCACGCTGGTCGAGCCGGCTGCGGTGGTTGAGCCTGTCGAGACCACCGAGAGCGGTCCCGACGAGCTCGACCGACGATTGGTGCCGTTCTACGTGATGAAGAGCAACGGGGGAGTGCTCAGCGCCGAGGAGGTCGTGCACCAGCCGATCACCACCGTGCTGTCCGGCCCCGCTGCCGGAGCCCTCGGTGCCGCCGTGGTCGCCGAGCGGGCCGGGTTCGCCTCGGTGGTCACCCTCGACGGCGGGGGTACGTCGACGGACGTGACCGTGGTGATCGACGGCCGGCCCGCGCTGACCACCGAGGGCACCATCGGGGCCTACCCGAGCAAGATCCCGATGATCGACGTGGTGACCGTCGGCGCCGGCGGTGGCTCGATCGCCTGGATCTCCCCGGAGGGCACCCTCAAGGTCGGCCCGCAGTCGGCTGGCGCGGCGCCCGGCCCGATGTGCTACCGCACCGGCGGCGAGGAGCCCACCGTCACCGACGCGCACGCGGTGCTGGGCCGGATCCCGCCGCACCTGCTCGGCGGCGAGGTGCCGCTGGATGTCGACCTGGCCGTCAAGGGTGTGTCCACGCTCGCGGAGCGGCTCGGGCTCGGGCTCGAGGAGTGCGCGGCCGGGATCCTGGAGATCTCGGCGTGGAACCAGGCCAACGCGCTGCGCCAGGTCACGGTCAACCGCGGCCTGGACGTGCGCGCGTTCACCATGGTCACCTTCGGCGGCTCCGGGTCGCTGCTGGCCTGCCGGCTGGTTGACATCCTCGGTCTCGACGGGGTGCTGGTGCCGGGCAACCCGGGCAACCTGTCGGCGTACGGCCTGCTCACCGTCGACGTGCGCAACGACTACGTGCGCACCGCGGTCAGCCGGCACGCAACCCTCGACCCGGCCCGGGTGCAGCAGGTGCTCGACGACCTGCACGGCAGCGCCGACGCGGCGCTGGCTCGGGAGGGCTTCGCGCCCGAGGAGCGCCGGTTCGTGCGCACCGCCGACCTGCGCTACTTCGGGCAGGCCTACGAGGTGCGGGTCGACGTGTCGGACGGTCCCGTGGACCGGGCGCTGCTCGACACCGTGGCCCAACGCTTCCACGACGAGCACCGGGCGCTCTACGACTACGACTTCCGCGACGACCACCGGCAGCAGGTGGAGTGGGTCAACCTGCGGGTCACCGGCGTGGGCCCGATCCGCAAGCCGCCGGTGCAGCGAGTGGCGCCGGGACAGGGTCCGTCGGCGGCGCGGACCGGGTCGCGGCGGGTGTACTTCGACGACTGGGTGGAGGCCGCGGTCTACGACAGGTCCCGGCTCGGCGCCGGCGACGTGGTCGAGGGGCCCGCGGTGCTGGAGGAGTTCAGCTCCACCGTCCCGCTGCACCCCGGCTTCGTCGCCCGGGTGGACGACTACGGCAACCTCGTGATCACCAGGACATCGGTGGTTGAGGAGCGAACGAAGTGAGCGTCTCGAAACCCGTCTCGAAACCACCCTCGGAGGACACCGGAATGAGAGGTCTCGACGAGCTCGACCCGCGGACGCCGGTGGACCCGGTGCTGGTGGAGATCGTCGAGGGCTACCTCGCGTCGGTGGAGAAGGAGGTCGAGACCGCCATCGGCCGCACGTCGCGGTCCCCGATGATCCGCGACGCCCACGACTACCGGGCCGGCATCCACGACCGCAAGCTGCGCAAGCTGACCGGGCGGTCGTACTCGGCGCTGGTGCACCCGGTGGTCCGCGACTACCCGATCGAGACCATGCGGCCCGGCGACGTGTTCTTCCACAACGACGTCTACCTGTCCGAGGGCGGCATCGGCCACCTGCCGGACCTCTGCGTGACCGCCCCCGTCTTCTACGACAGCGGCAACGGGCCTGAGGTGGTGGCGTTCGTGCAGGCCTTCGGCCACCACGACGACATCGGCGGGGCAGTGCCGGGGTCGATGCCGAGCCGGGCGACCAGCGTGTTCGAGGAGGGCCTGATGGTCCCGCCGATCCGGCTGTGGGACCAGGGCGTGCCGTGCGAGCAGGCGCTGAAGATCATGATCCGCAACTCCCGGATGCCCGAGTCGCTGGCCGCCGACCTGGACGCGGAGTGCTCGGCCTGCCTGATGGGGGCGCGCCGGATGGCCGAGCTGTTCGCCCGCTACGGCAAGGACACCGTCGAGGCCTGCTTCGACGCGATCCTGGAGGCGACCACCGCGACGTTCCGCCGCGAGATCCTGGCCAAGATCCCGGTCGGCAGCTACGTGTGGGAGGACTACGCCGAGCACGACGGGGTTGAGGACCCGAAGCTGCACACGCAGCGGATCACCCTGACCCGCACCGCAGTCGACGACCCCGATGGCGAGCGGTTGGTGCTCGACTTCCACGGCACCGCGCCGCAGGCCAAGGGGCCGATCAACCACTGCGGCGACTACGCCGACGGCAACTTCCTCAAGAAGTGGCTGGCGCCG
>DASTWW010000113.1:0-14925 GCA_035765755.1 Nocardioidaceae bacterium | reverse complement strand
GTGCTTGATCGGGGACGGGTCGCCGACGTGCCGGGGGACGATCGCCTCGGCGGCCCGGTCGGCGCGGACCGCGGCGGCCTCGGGCAGGCCGTCGTTCAGCCCGACCTGGGTGGTGTACCGGTCCAGGGTCCTCCGGTCGGGCACCGGGATGGTGGACAGTGTGCCCTTGAGCATCGCGCCCACGTAGTGGCGGATCCAGGTCTTCCACCGCGAGGTGCGCTTGAGGACCTCGGTCCACGGGTTCGGACCCGCGAGGTTGGGGCCGACACCGAGACCTTTCGCGTTCAGTACGTAGAGCTGGTCACCGACCCGCTGGACGCTGGTCGGGTACCACGCCGTGGGGATCAGCCCGGTCACCGTGCCGGTGCGCACGTCGACCACGGCGACGTCGTTGTCGCCTGAGTTCGCGACGTAGAGGTGCCGGCCGCCGGGCGAGACGGCCAGCGCGTCCGGGTTGGCACCGACCGGGGCGTGGAGGTACGGCGCGAGGGGGATGCTGCTGACGACCCGCTGTGACGACGCGTCGATGACGCTGACCTGGTCGCTGTCCCCGTCGGAGACGAACAGCGTGGATCCGTGCAGCAACAGCGCGTTCGGATGGGTGCCGACGCGGATCGTCGTGACGACGACCGGGCCCGGCCCGGAGAGGTCGAGCACGCTCACGGTGCGCCCGCCCTGGTTGCTCACGTAGGCGGTGCCTCCGTCTCGAGTGACGGCTACGCCGCGCGGCCGGTGCCCGACCGGGACGGTGCTGATTCGGCGACTGGACAGGTCCACGACGCTGACCGCGTCGGCCATCTGGTCGGCGACCACCAGCCGGCCGCCGTCCGGGGTGACCGCGAGACCGGAGGGGAAGAAGTGCAGCGGTTCCCCGCCGGGACCGGCCGTCGGCAAGTAGACCGGCGTCGTCTCAGCGAGACGCCGGCCCTGCACGTCGTACACCCGGACGATGTCGTTGCCGCCGCCGGAGACGTACGCGTGCCGGCCGTCCGGGCTGAACGCCGCCCCGGCGTAGACGCCGCCGGGGGCGAAGTACCGCAGCGACTGCCGGACTCGTGAGGTGGCAGTGTCGATCACCTTCACCGCCTGGACACCGTCGCCGGCGTCGACCACCAGCAGGGTGCGCCCGTCGGGAGAGACCGCGCTCGCCAGCGGCAGCCCACCGACCCCGGTCTGCCGGCCGGCGGGCGTGACCCGGAACCCGACCGGGGTCACCCCGGTACCGTCACCGGCCGGCCCGGCGTGCGTGGGGAGCACGGTGGCCAGCGCGCTGCCGCCCAGCGCGGCCAGGCCGGCCAGCGCGGCGACCGCCAGCGGCCGGGTCCACCGTCGCATCGGAAACTCCTCCTCGCGTCCCTTGTGATACCAGACGAGAGCAGGTGCGCCGACCTCAGTGGGCGCCGCGGAGGAACTGCTCCAGGATCGGTCCGGCGGTGTGCGAGCCGGACTCGCCGATGTCCACGAACGCGGCGACTGCCAGATCCCCCTGGCTGGCGATCATCCAGGCGTGCGTGGCCAGCGGGGGAGTGGTGCCGAACTCGGCCGTCCCGGTCTTGGCCAGCACCTGGCCGCCCGGGAGGTCCCCGAGCACGGTGCCGGTGCCGTAGCTGACCACGGCCGCCATCAGCTGCTGCAGCTGGTGCGCCTCGCGCGCGGTGAGCGGCACCGTCGGCGTGGCGGCCGGGTGGGTGTCGGTGAGCAGGGCGGGCACCACGGTGTGGCCGGCGCGCACCGAGGCGGCCACCGCTGCCATTGCCATCGGGGAGGCGAGCACGTGCCCCTGCCCGATCATGTCGGCGGCGTGCGTGGTCGGGTCGGAGTCCGCTGGGACCGAGCCGAAGTACGACGGGAAGCCGACGTCGTGGTCGACGCCGATGCCGAGCGCCGCGGCCGCCTGGCTGAGCCTCTCCGGGGACACCCGGCGGTGCTGGCCGACGAAGGCGGTGTTGCACGAGTCGGCGAACGCCCGCTCCAGCGTGATGTGGCCGAGGGCGCTGCTCGGGAAGTCGGAGTAGTTCTCGAACCGCTTGCCGTTCACGACGACGCTCGACGGGCAGGCCACCGTGCTGTGCGGGCTCAGCCCACTGCGCAGCAGCGCCAGCGCCGAGACCACCTTGAAGGTGGAGCCCGGCGCGTAGCGGCCGAGCGTGGCGGTCGCGTAGCCCTGTGACCCGGGTCCGCTGGCAGCGGCCACGATGTCCCCGGTGGACGGCCGGATCGCCACCAGCGCGCTGGCCGGGCCGATGGGGGCCAGCGAGCGTTCGGCCAGCGACTGCAGGTGCTTGTCGAGGGTGGTCCGCAGGGGTGTGCCCGGCTGGGGCGCGGCGTGGTAAACGGTTCGGGCGCCGGTGCCGTTGACCGCTTGCACCGTGATCGCGGGGGTGCCGCGCAGCTGCTCGTCATAGCGCTGCTCGAGGCCGCTGAGGCCGACGACGTCCCCGATGCTGTAGGCGCCAGGGTTCTGCTTGATGATCTCGGCGGTCACCGGCCCGACGGTGCCGAGGATCGCCCGCGCGAAGGCATGGGTCGGTGCGAGCGGCATCTGGTCCGGGATCGCGCGGGCTCCCGGGATGCTCTTGTAGCCCGCGCGCACGTCGGCCGGCACGTCTGCGACCCGGAACACGATCGCTTCCACGAAGGCCTTGTCACCGGCGGCCTGCACCTCGTCGACGTAGCCGGCCGCGTCGATGCCCAGCAGATGCGCCAGGTCCCGTGCAGAGGCCGCCTGCTGGGTCTGTCGTAGCTGCGTCTTGTCGATGCCGAAGCGGAGCACCGGCCGGTCGGTGACCAGGTGCACGCCGTCCGCGCCGAGGATGTCCGCGCGTTTCGCGGGCTGCTGGGTCAGGACGAGGTGCTCGTCTTGGCGAAGGCCCACGACCGTGGGGGAGAGGACGATCTCCCAGCGGTTCTGGATGAAGCGGAGGTGCAGCGCGGACGTCGGGGTCCAGGTGCGGTCACCCGGGAGCGTCCACGAGCTGGTGAGCCGCGCGGTGGCCCGGTTGCCGTTCTCGTGGACCTTCCCCACCGTGACGTGCAGGTCGGCCTCACCCATGCCGTCGCGGACCTGGTCCCACCAGTGCTGGGCCCGAGGGCCGGTGCTGTTGGTGTAGCGGACGCTCGCCAGGTGGTCGCTGCCGAGCGCGGTCGCGAAGGCGGCCGCGGCCTGCTTCGCGGGCGGCCGGTCGGTGCCGGTGCACCCGGAGGCGAGGAGCAGCACCGTCGTGGCCGCCGCGCCGGTGGAGAGCAGTGCGCGCCGATTCATCCGCAAGGGATATCACGGCGCGGACCCGCGCCGCCGTCACAAGTGGGCGGACATGAGGGAGGGCCGGGACCGAGTTCGGCGAACCCGGCCCGGGAGGCTCTCCCGGGCCGACGGTCCGTCAGAAGGGACAGGTGCCAGACGTCCGGAGCTGGGCGGGCGTGAAGTCGTACTGCTGGATCAGCGACCCCAGGGTCGGGCCCCAGGTCGGGTTGGCGGGGTCGTCGGGGTTGTTCACCCAGGGCCCCGGTGACTGCGAAGGCAGCACGCCGTGTCCGCTCGGACGTGGGTTGGTGGCGTTGCCGTAGAGCTGGTCGATGCAGCCGCCCACGCCGTTGCCGTGATCGCCCGGCGCAGCCATGGCCGGGGCGGCCACGCCGGCCGCGAGAAGCGCTCCCGCCGCGGCCGCGGCGAGCTTCGTGACTGTTCGCATGGAGACTCCCTCTGCTCGGTGTGGCCCATAGGGGCCACACGCCTGTGTGAGCGGAGGTTACGCCCAGCCCGGCAATTGGTGCAATCACCACGAAAGAGGCGAGTCACTCCAGTGAGCTGGGGTCCGCCGGGACGTCCACGGCGTGTTCCCGGAGCCACGCGAGCGGGACGACCTCGAGAGCCTTCTCGTTGGTGGAGGCGAGTACGACGGGCGCGGCCACCCCGGCGTCGTAGGCCTGGGCCCACCGGGCCGCGACCACGCACCACCGGTCCCCGGGCTGCAACCCGGGGAACCCCCACTCGGGCCGAGGAGTGACGAGGTCGTTCCCGACCAGCCGCTGGTGCTCGAGGAAGTCGGCGGTCATCACCGCGCAGACCGCGTGCAGGCCGACGTCCTCGGAGCCACAGTTGCACGCGCCGTCGCGGTAGAAGCCGGTCACCGGGTCGCTGCCGCACGGCTCCAAGGGGTCCCCGAGCACGTTGCGGCCAGTCACGGCTCCAGCCTGTCATGCGCGCGTCGGGTCAGCGCGCCAGGTCGGTCGGGCCGACATGCGGGAGCGCGGTCCACAGGACCGAGCCGGGACAGGTCGGGACTCAGCTCCCGGGACAGCGGGACAGCCGAGCACCGACGCTGGAGCAGCCGGTCACCGGACCGGCGTACAACGGCGGAGGTTGACCCATGACAGACAGCAAGACCGCCCCCTGGTCGGGATGGGACCGGGCAGGAGCGCTGTGCGGAGCGGCGTACATCGTGATGATCAACGTCGGTAACACGATCCAGACCGGCGGCAGCTCCGACGCCCACCCGTCGGGTGCGGCGGACCTCGCGGGCTTCGGCGTCCACCCGAGCCTGGCGCAGAGCATCGGCTTCGTGCTGGAGTTCACCGGCATGCTGAGCTTCCTGGTGTTCCTCGGCTGGTTCGCCTGGTTCCTGCGCTCGCGGGGCGGCCCGGCGCCGTGGCTCGGCTCGGTGGCCGGCCTCGCCGGCGGGGTGACGATCGCGGTCAAGCTCGCGTCGGTGATGCCGATGGGCGCCGGCGACCTGGACCACGCGGTGCTCACCCAGGCGCTGGCGCGGGTGCTGGTGGACATGAACGGCACCGCGTTCGTGGTCACCCTCCTGCCGTTCGGCGTGTTCCTGCTGGTGGCGGGCCTGGCGATCCTCAGCAGCCGGGCACTCGGCAGGATCGCCGGCTGGACGGCCGTGGTCATCGGCGCGGCCGGCGTCGTGCTCACCCTGGCCACCGGCGTGGACCCGGTGAGCACGAACGTGCTCCCGTTCATCCTCGGCATGCTGTGGGTGCTGGTGGTCTCGGTCCGGCTCGCCGTGCGGGCCCCGCGCTCTGTGCCCGATGCGGAGCCGGTCGACCGCCTCGTCACCGCCTGACCGGTGGCCGCCTCCCTGCCCCGGCCCGCGCAGCGGTTTCTGCTGCGCGGGCCGGGCGGCTCGGTGCACCATGACGGGGTGCGTACCAAGGGCCTGGTGTGGCTCCTCGCCGCTCTCGGCCCGGCACTGCTCGCCGTCGGTCTGGCGATGCCGGATCACACCCCCGCACACGGTCACGACTGGGTCAGCGAGGTCTACCCGAACGTCGTGATGGGCGCCCTGCTGCCGCTCCTGGGCGCGCTGATCCTGTACCGGCTCCCGCGACACCCGGTCGGCTGGCTGTTCCTCGGCTGCGGGCTGGTGAGCTCCTTCACGCTGGCGGTGTACGCCTACGCGGCGTACGGCCTCCTGGAGCACCCGGGCTCGCTGCCGCTGGCGCTCGCCGCAGCCTGGGTGTCGGCCTGGGTGTGGAGCCTGGGCTTCATGCCGCTGGCCAGTCTCGGCCCGCTCCTCTTCCCGGACGGGAGGCTGCCCGGACCTCGCTGGCGCCCGCTGCTGTGGTCTGCGATCGCCGGGCCACTGCTCGTCGTGCTCGCCAACGCCTTCCGGCCCGGGCCCCTGGAGAACCACCCCGTGCGCGACAACCCGCTCGGCGTCCCACTGCCCACGACGGTGTTCGGCGTGCTGGGCGGGGTCGGGCTCGGCCTGTTCCTGGTCGGCTTCGCCGGCTCCGTCGCGGCCGCGCTCGTGCGCTGGCGCCGGGCCCGGGGCGTGGAGCGCGAGCAGCTGCGCTGGTTCGCGCTGGCGGTGGCGCTGCTGGCGGTCGGCGTCATTCCGCCGTACCCGTCCTGGCTGGCGGTGCCGCTCACCCTCCTGGTCACGCCGATGTTCCCCCTCGCGGTCGCGGTCGCGATCCTGCGGGACCGGTTGTACGGCATCGAGGTGGTGGTCCGGCGCTCGCTGGTCTACGGGACCCTGACCGTCGTGCTGCTCGTCGGCTACGCGGTCGCCGTCACCCTGCTCGGACTGGCGCTGCAGGGCCACGCCGGGTCGGGCGTCCGGCTGGCGGCCACGGCGCTGGTGGCCGTCGGCTTCGCGCCGGTGCGGACGCGGCTGCAGCGGTCCGCGGACCGATTGTTGTACGGCGAGCGGGGTGATCCGTACGCCGTGCTGACCGGTGTCGGACGCCGGCTGGACGTGACCGACACCGCCGACGACGGGGCCCTCGGCGAGGTCGCCGAGACCGTGGCCACGTCGCTGCGGCTGCCCTACGTCCGGGTCGAGGTGCACCGGCCGGGACCGGCCGAGGAGCTGATGACCGCCGAGTGGGGAGCCGGCACCGACACGATGCACGAGGTCGCGCTGTCCTTCCGGGGCCAGCGGGTGGGCAGCCTGTTCGCCGCGGCGCGGGCCGGGCAGCGACGGTTGTCGGCTGCCGACCTGCGGCTGCTCGAGGACCTCGGCCGCCAGGTCGGCGTGGCCGCGCACGCGATGCTGCTCTCGCGCGACCTTCAGCGGTCCCGTGAAGGCATCGTGGCCACCCGGGAGGAGGAGCGACGCCGGATCCGCCGCGATCTCCACGACGGGCTCGGCCCGGCCCTTGCGGGCGTGGCGCTCGGGCTGGACGCCGTCGGCCGGCTGGTGCCGGTGTCCCCGGACGAGGCGGTGCGGCTGGCCGGCGGCCTCAAGGAGGAGGTGCAGGCGAGCATCGCCGACGTCCGGCGACTGGTGGAGGACCTGCGGCCGCCGGCCCTCGACCAGCTCGGACTGGTCGGTGCCCTCGAGCAGCACGCCGTGCGGCTCACCGAGCGCGACCCCTCGCTGTCCGTGCGCGTGGAGGCCCCAGCTCTTCCCGCTCTTCCGGCCGCGGTCGAGGTGGCCGCCTACCGGATCGTCACCGAGGCCCTCAACAACGTGGCCCGGCACGCCGCTGCCCGGAAGTGCCTGGTGCGCCTGGAGATGGAGGGTTCGCGAGTCCTCGCCGTGCGGGTCGAGGACGACGGCGTCGGCTTCACGACACCGGCCCGACTCGGCATCGGCCTGCCCGCGATGAGTGAGCGGGCCCTCGAGCTCGGCGGCACCTGCGAGACCGGGCCGGGGCTCGGCGGCGGCACCCGGGTGGCCGCACGGCTGCCCCTGGGGGCGACATGATCCGCGTCGTACTGGTCGCCGACCACCCGGTGTTCCGGCACGGGCTGACCGCGCTGCTCGCGGCGATGCCGGACATCGAGGTGCTCGCCGAGGGAGCCACCGGCCACGACGCCGTACGCCTGGCCGCCGAGCTGCGGCCCGACGTGGTGGTGATGGACCTGAACATGCCGGAGCTCAACGGCGTGGAGGCGACCCGACTCGTCACCGCCCAGCACCCCGAGGTGGGCGTGCTGGTGCTGACCATGTTCGAGGACGACGACTCGGTGTTCGCGGCGATGCGGGCCGGCGCGCAGGGCTACCTGGTCAAGGGCGCCGACGGCCCGGAGGTGCTGCGGGCGATCACCAGCGTCGCCGGAGGAGAGGCGATCTTCGGCCCCTCGGTGGCCCGGCGGGTGCTGGCCTACCTGACCCGGCCCCTGTCGGTGCACGACGAGCGGGTGTTCCCCGACCTGACCGGACGCGAGCGCGAGGTCCTGGAGCTGGTCGCCACGGGCCTGGGCAACGCCGCGATCGCGCACCGGCTCTCGCTCAGCCCCAAGACCGTCCGCAACAACGTGTCCAGCATCTTCGCCAAGCTGCAGGTCGCCGACCGGGCGGAGGCGATCGTGCGCGCACGCCGCGCGGGGCTCGGGCTCGACGGTCCCGGTTAGCGGGCCGGACCTGGTCCGAACGTGTCAGAGACACCACCCCGTCACGCGCCGGACACTGGTCCCGTTGCGCATCTTCACGGCGGGGGCACGGGAGGCGTCATGTTGGACCGCCCGACCATCAGTCTCGGCGATGACGAGCGCCTGGAGAGCCTCGGCTACAAGCCGCAGCTGAACCGGGTGCTCGGGCTGTTCGCGAACTTCTCGGTCGCGTTCACCTACTTGTCACCGATGGTCGGCATCTACTCGCTGTTCGTCCTGGGTGTCGCCGCGGGCGGGCCGAGGTACGTGTGGCTCACCTGGGTCCCGGTCGCCGGGATGCTGCTGGTGGCGCTGGTCTTCGGCGAGCTCGCCAGCCACTACCCGATCGCGGGGGCGCTCTACCAGTACAGCAAGTTCTCGGTCGGCCCGGCGTACGGCTGGTTCGTCGGCTGGTTCTACGGGATGGCGCTGCTGATCACGGTGGCCGCGGTCGACACCGGGGTGGTCGGCTACGCCGTGGACCTGTGCAACCGGTGGTTCGGCACCGCTTTCGACCCGGCCAACCACGTGACCATCCTGGTGATCACCGCGGGACTGCTGCTGATCCAGACCGTGCTGAACATCACCGGAGCGCGGGTGATGGCGCGGGTCGCGCAGTTCGGCGTGTACGTCGAGATCGTCGGCACGCTCGGGATCGCGATCATCCTCGGCGTCTTCGGCTTCCACCACGGACTGGGCTTCCTGTTCTCCACCGAGAACGTGGAGAACGTGGCCAGCAACCCCCTTGGCCTGGACTTCGGCGGTAGTTGGTGGACCGGAGCGGCCCTGATCGCCGTGCTCGCGCCGGTCTACATCTTCTATGGCTTCGAGTCCTGCGGGGACATCTCGGAGGAGACCAAGGACGCGGGCGCGAAGGTGCCTCGGGCGATGCGGTGGACCCTGCTGTACGGCGGACTGGCGTCCTTCATCCTGATCGGGGCGCTGCTGCTCGCGATGCCGGCGGGGAGTAACCCGGTGGGCAAGACGGTGAACGGCGGGGGCGTCCCGTTCATCCTGGCCCAGCTGCCGGGGGGTCTGCAGGACTTCCTGCTGCTGCTGATCATCTTTGCGTTCTTCTCCTGTGGGACGTCGATCCAGGGCGCGGGCAGCCGGTTGGCGTTCTCCTACGCCCGCGACGGCGCCCTGCCCGGCTCGTCGTTCCTCTCCCGGGTGCATGCACGGTTCAAGACACCGACCAATGCCCTGATCGCGGGTGCCGTGGTCACGTTGCTGTTCGTGCTGCTGGTGTTCTACACGCCGGCCCACGACGTGCACCTGGGCTTCATCACCTACCCCGCCAACGTGAACGCCCTGCTGGCTCTGGTCTCTTTCGGGGTGAGCGGCATCTACCTGTCGTTCCTGCTGACCGTGATCGGCGCGATCATCGCCCGCGCCCGCGGCTGGATCCCCGAGGGGCGGTTCACGCTCGGCCGGTGGGGCTGGCCCGTCTACATCGTGGGAGCGCTCTACCTTGTGGCGATGTTCGCCAACGTGGCGGCACCGACCGGCATCACCAGCCCGCGTGGCGCCTTCAACCTCGACTGGATCACGCTGCTCGTCATCGCCCTCGTCGCGGTGGTGGGCGCGATCCTGTTCCTCGTGCGGCGCCCGGACCGGTTGCTGCGGCAGCACGTCCACGACGAGATCGAACCGACGGGTGCGGAGCGGCACCCCCAGCCGACCTGAGCCGGTGAAGGGGGAGCGCGCGTCGCTGCGACCGGCCGTCGTCCTGGCGGTGGCCGGGTGCCTCGCCCTGGTGATCTCCGCCTGCAGCGCGGGGTCGAAGGACCTGGCGTCGCACCCGTCCGCCGGCACGAGCGCTGCGGCGCAGGGCCCGACACCATCTGACGGGCCGACCAAGGCAGTGCATCCCCGGGCCCGGGGCAAGGCCTTCGTGCCGCGCTCGGTCAGCGCCGTGTCCGCCAAACGGGTCTGGGTGCTGGGCGAGCGGCGGTGCGGGGCGTCGTCGTGCCGGTCGGTGGCCTACCGGTCCGGTGACGGCGGCACCTCCTGGCGGCGTCTGCACATCCCGAGGATCCCGTTCAGGACCGACCCGTCCGCGGCGAGCAGCGGGGTCAGCCAGATCGCCTTCGCCAACGGCACGACGGGCTGGTTGTTCGGCCCGGACCTGTGGGTGACCCACAACGGAGGGGACAGCTGGCGACGCGTCGTGGTGCCCGGGGACGTGGAGGGCCTGGCCGCGGGGCGCGGGGCCGTGTGGGCGATGGTCGGTGTCTGCTCGCCCGGGCAGGGCTGCGAGGCGCAGGGACTGCTGGGCGCCCGGCTGCCCAACGGGCGCTTCGAGCCGGTGACGCTGCCCGGTCCGCTCATCGGCGGGGGACCGGTCCCGGACCTGGCCGCCTCCGGCGACACGGTCGCGGTGCTCACCAACCTGCCGCCCAACCCGCCGGGGGACCACAACCTGGTGGAGGTGACCACCGACGGCGGCGCCACCTGGGTGTCTCGGCGGGCGCCGTGCTACAACGAGCTCGGCGGCGAGCTGGCGGTGTCCGGCACGTCAGTGTGGGCGGTGTGCCCGACCGGTTCGCTGGCCCACGTGTACGTCACCACCGGCGGGCCGTTCAAGACCGTCGACGTCTTCGGCGGGCCGCTCCCGAGCTTCACCGACGTGGCCGCGCTCGGCCCCGACACCGCGCTCGCCGTGGTGCTCGGCGCACGCGTGTTCCGCACCACCGACGCAGGTGCCTCGTGGCAGCGGGTCCGGCTGCCGCCTCAGGCCCGGCAGGGGGAGGGCATGGCCACATCGTTCTCGAGCCCGGGGCACGGGTACGCCGTGACGATCGGCGCCACCGGGTCGGGGCTGATGCGCAGCGACGACGGCGGACAGCACTGGCGGCCGATCATGGTGCCGTAGCGGCTGCCGCCCAGCTCTGCAGCGTGGCGTCGAAACCGGCAACCAGCCGGCGGAAGCTCCGGTCCACGTCGACAGGCATCCGGAACCCGCCCGCGGCCTCCAGGCTGACGAACCCGTGCAGCAGTGCGCGCAGCGAGCGGACCGCGTCCACCGTGTCGTCGGCGGCGAGGCCATAGCCGTCGAGGATCGCCTCGACGACCCGCAGCACGGCGGCGGCCGCCTGCACGTGCGCCGGGTGGTCGCCCAGCGGCGCCGCCAACGTGGCGGCGTACCGGCCCGGATGCTCCAGTACGTAGCCGCGGTAGGCGTCCGCGACGGCGACCAGCGCGTCGCTGCCGGACCGGCCGACCGCCGCCGCCGTCATCGCCTCGCCGAGCTCCTGCAGGCCCAGCACGCGGACCTCGGTGCGCAGCGCTTCGAGGGAGGCGATGTGCTTGTACAGGCTGGGCAGCCGCACGCCCAGCCGGCCCGCGACGGCGGCCAGGGACAGCCGCTCCCAGCCCACCTCGTCGGCCACCGCAGCAGCCTCCGCGACCACCCGGTGCGTGGACAGCCCGGCCCTAGGCACGCCGCAGCACCCGGGTGCAGAAGTCGACGACCGCGGGGTTGACCTGGTCCGGGTACTCCGCCTGCGGGTAGTGGCCAGCGCGGGGCACCAGCAGCTTCTCGGCCCCCAGCCGGTCCGCGATCCAGTCGGCCTCGGCGGCCGGGTCGCGGAAGTCGGGGTCCGCCTCGCCCATCACCACCAGCGCCGGTGCGGTGACCTCCGCAAGTCGCGCCTCGGCGGGCGCGTGGCTGGTGCGGGTGGTCGCGGTGAACGCCTTGGCGTGCCCGGGAAGGCGCATGCTGGCGCGGATGGCGTCGCGGTGCTCGGCGAAGTCGTCCGGGCGGCGGCCCGGGTAGAGGGAGGGCAGATACCTGGTCCACACCGCCGGCGCCCAGGGGCCGGACACCGCGGCCCGGAACGCCAGGGCCAGCAGCGGGTTCATCGGTGGGTTGCGCACGAACGGGCCGACCAGGACGAGCCCGCTGACCAGGTCCGCGCGGTCGGCCGCGGCGAGCACCGCCGCGCCGGCACCCATCGAGTTGCCGACCACGACGGCGGGTCCGCCCAGCTCCTCGACCAGCGCGAGCACGTCGTTGCCGGCGGCGACGTCGTCGTACCGGCTGAACGTCGCGTCGCTGCCGCCGTGACCGCGCAGGTCCAGGGTCGCGACGCGGAAGCCCGCGCCGGCCAGGGCGGGGACGGTGAACCGGTAGGAGCTCCGCAGCTCGCCCATGCCGGGCAGGCAGACGACCAGCGGGCCGTCGCCGGTGACGTCGTACTCCAGGGATCCTTCCGGGCGCCGCAGCGCGCGGGCAGTGGGCTTGGCCATGACCTCTCCAAGGGGGCTAGTGAACATAGCATTAAAGCTAATGCAGATAGCCAAGCAAGTCAAGGGGGTTGAAAGGGTCCGGTGTGGAGGGGTCCACCGGTCGAGTGATTGGCCCTGATTGTCCGGTTGGTCCGCGGCGCGCTCACGGGTCAGGTGTCATCTCGGTCACAAGTTTCTGGGCGATTCCGTACAAGCCGCTCAGATCGTCTGGACCGCTGTGGTTGACTCGCACTTGCTCTTTGCGCAGCACCGCCCGGGCGGAGGCCCGGTCCGAAGAGCCGGCCAGGGGGAAGCGGTCCTTCCCACCGCAGAGCCGACTACGCACTGCCACCATCAGCCGAAGGACGGAGCACGCGCATGAACCATGCCCGCCGTGTGGTCAACCAGTACCTCATTCTCGAACTCTTCGGCCCCGAGGGCACGTCGCCGATCGAGGCCGAGCTGCGCTACGACCCGGCGGACCCCTACGCCGTGGCCGTGGTGTTCTTGATGGCCGGGCACGAGGTCACCTGGGTCTTCGCTCGGGACCTGCTGATCCGTGGGGTTCAGGGGCCGGTCGGTGACGGTGACGTCGTGGTCTTCCCGTCCCTCGACGACGACGGCCGCCTGGTCGTCGGCCTGGAGCTCAGCTCCCCCCAGGGGCGGGCACTGGTGGAGGCCAAGGCACAGGACGTGCTGGAGTTCCTGGCGCGGACCCGGCTGGTGGTCTGGCCAGGCACGGAGGGGGACTACCTCAAGCTCGACGAGGAGATCGCCGCGATCCTGGTCGAGGACTGACCTCGACAGCTGGCCGACTACTGTTCTGCCGCGGGGACCGACCACCTGCAGAGGAGCCATGCTCGACCAGCTCAGCTACGTCGCGATCGTGTACGCCGCCCTGGTGATGATCGGGGCGGCAGCCATGTTCGTGCTGCGCCGTCCGCGACCCAGGCTGCTGGACACCGCGGCGTGGAGCCTCGAGGGGCTGATGGTGCTGCGGGCGCTCGCCGGCGCCGGGACCTTGTTGCAGGGCCAGCGGGCCGCCGAGCAGGCGCCCTACATCGGCTACCTGATCGCGTCGGTGTGCATCATGCCGATCGCGATGAACGCCGTCAGCGACGACCGGGGCCCGTGGTCGTCCGCGGTGATCGCCGTGGTCAGCCTGGCCCTGGCGGTGATCGCGGTGCGCATTCTGATGACCTGGGGCGGCGGCACCCATGGCTGAGCCGCAGGTGGCGTCGGCCGGTGCGGTGCGCACCGGTCCGCACAAGGCGCTGCTCGCGTTCTACGCGATCTTCGTGCTGGCCGCCGGGGCGCGCAGCGCCGTGCAGCTGGCGACGGCTGCGGACCGCGCACCGATCGCGTACAGCCTGTCCGCGGTCGCCGCCTGCACCTACGCCGCGGGCTGGGTCGCCATCCGCCGTGCCTCCCGTGGCCACACCGGGTTCGCGAGCGTGATGCTCTGGGTGGAGCTGTTCGGCGTGGTCGCCGTCGGGACGTTGAGCCTGGTCCGGCGGGACTGGTTCCCCGACGCGTCGGTGTGGTCGGAGTACGGCAGCGGCTACGGGTTCGTGCCGGCGGTCCTGCCGCTGGCCGGGCTGTACTGGCTGCGTCGGCAGAAGCGGGCGAGTGCCCCGGTCGGGGACAATTGACCCAGCCCCCGGTGACCTTCGGCCCCTGATTCCGGAGGCCCCGGCTGAGAGTCTGCTGGTGGCACATTTCATCCGCCTCCAGGAGCCCCCTTGACCATGTCCGCCGAGGCCCCGACCGTCTCGAACCTTCCCGCGACCGGTTCACGCGGCCTGATGCTGACCCTCGCGACCATCGGGTTCGCGGTGAACTTCTGGGCATGGGCGCTGTTGAGCCCGCTCGGACCGCTGTTCCGCGACAACGGCACGCTCGGGGCGCTCAGCGAGTCCGACGTGGCGTTGCTCGTGGCCGTCCCGGTGATCGTCGGCTCGCTCGGTCGGATCGTGGTGGGCGGGCTCACCGACCGCTTCGGCGGGCGGGTGATGTTTCCGCTGGTGTCCGCGGCGACGATCGTGCCGATCCTGTTCATCGGATTCTTCGCGCTCTCGTCGTACTGGGCGCTGATCATCGGCGGCTTCTTCCTCGGCATCGCCGGTACTGCGTTCGCGGTCGGTGTGCCGTTCGTCAACGCCTGGTTCCCGCCCGAGCGCCGCGGCTTCGCCGTCGGTGTCTTCGGCGCCGGCATGGGCGGCACCGCGATCAGTGCGCTCACCACGGTGACGCTCTACACCGAGGTGGGGGAGCGGGCCCCGTTCCTGATCACCGCCGGCGTGCTTGCGGTGTACGCCGTGGTGGCGTGGTTCGCGCTGCGCGACGCGCCCGGCCGGGTCCCGGTGACCACGTCCCTGGTCACCCGGATCAAGGCCAACGCGAAGCTGCCGATCACCTGGCAGGCCTGCATCCTCTACGCCGTTGCCTTCGGCGGCTACGTCGCCTTCTCGGTCTACCTGCCCGCCTACCTCAAGACCGACTACGGTCTCACCCCGGCGGCCGCAGCCGACCGGATGGCCGGCTTCGTGGTGGTGGCCGTGCTGATGCGGCCGGTCGGTGGCTGGCTCTCCGACAGGTTCGGGGCGATCCCCGTGCTCACCACGGGGTACGGGGTGGTCGTGGTTGGCGCCGGGATCGCTGCCGGCCATCCGCTGCTCGAGCCACTCGGCGCCGCGGCGTTCCTGGCCATGGCGGGCGCGCTCGGCGCCGGCAGCGGAGCCACCTTCGCGCTCATCGCCAAGGTGACCGATCCCTCCCGCGTCGGCGGGGTGACCGGTCTCGTCGGTGCGGCCGGGGGGCTCGGCGGCTTCGTTCCGCCGCTGATCATGGGGTACGTC
>DASTWW010000112.1:0-10298 GCA_035765755.1 Nocardioidaceae bacterium | reverse complement strand
AACCGGTCCCCGCCGGAGTCGCTGCGGCCGCCCACGCGCAGGCGCTGGCACTGGGCATGGGAGACAACGAAGGCGGGATCGCCGTCGCCGAGCCGTGGTGGGACCGGCTGCAGGGACATCCTGAAGCCGACGCGGCGCTGCTCGCGCTCTCCGAGTCGCTGATCACGTGCAAGCTCCGGATGAGCCAGGACATCCGGGACCTCAACGAGGCCCGGGTGCGCCTGGCCGAGCGGCTCGGCAAGGTGGATGCCCTCGCGGACGCCTACAGCTCACTCGGCGTGCACTACGCCACGCAGGGGCTGATCTCCTTCTCGCTGGTGCTCCTGGACGCAGCGGCCGACATGGCGCGCAAGCAGCACCGGCCGAGCGCGCTGGCGCGTGCCCTGCTGAACCAGACGGCGTTCCTGAACGCCGACGACGTGGCGCAGGCGGTGGACCGGGGCCGCGAGGCCCTGGCGGCGGCGTACACGTCGGGAGCGGCGATCTGGATCTCCTTCGCGCAGGTCAACCTCGCCCTGGCCTTCATCGAACGAGGCCTGTGGGAGGAGCTGGAGCAGGCCCTTGCCGGTGACATCGACGTGACCGAGAAGACCAACGAGCAGTGCTTCGCGGCGCTCGCCCTGGAGCTGAAGCTGGCACGGGGTGAGCCGTGGTCGCTGCCGTGGTCCGTCGCCGCCCGCCCGGCGGGGGACGACTATGCGAGCGAGGGGTGGCAGGACTACTGCGAGGCGCTGGCGGCGCGTGCCGACGGCCGGACGGGTGAGGCGCTGGCGCACGTGATGGCCGCCTTGGAGAAGATGTTTGCCTTCAGTGGCACCTGGGACGACCTGCCGCACTTCTGGAGCGCGGCCGTCGACCTGACCGTCGAGACCGGTGACCGGGCGGCCCGTGACCGGTTGCTCGAGCTCGCCGACGACTCCCAGACCCGCATCCCCGTCTCGCTGAAGGGGCACCGGCACCGGTTGGAGGCGTTGTGGACCGACCGGCATGGCGGCGACCCCTCCGACGTGGAGCGCGGGCTCCGGGACGCGCTCGAGGCATACGACGCGTGGGGGTCGGTCGTGCACCTGGCGAGGGCCAGGGCCGAGCTCGGTGTGTGGCTCACCGGACAGGGACGGGCGGCCGAAGCCGCACCCCTGGTCGAGCAAGCCCGAGCCACCTTCACCGAGCTCGGCGCCACCGCCTGGCTCGCCGAGCTCGACGACCGGCTCGCCGCTCCGCTGCCGACCGGCTCAGGCTCCGGTTCGTGACAGCATGGACGCATGCCGTCCACGCTGCCCGAGGGTGAGCCCGCGCCCGCTGACGGGTCGTTGCCGCCGTCGGCGCTCGACGGGCTGGGGGAGCGCCCGTTCGGGTTCTACGTGCACGTGCCGTTCTGCACGGTTCGGTGCGGCTACTGCGACTTCAACACCTACACCGCCGCCGACCTCGGCGACGCGCCCAGGTCATCACACGGAGCCTCCCGCGCGTCGTACGCCCAAGCCGCCATCGAGGAGATCCGGCTGGCGCGCAAGGTCCTCGGTCCGGTCGACGTGCCCGTGGCCACGGTGTTCTTCGGCGGTGGCACGCCCACCCTGCTGCCACCGGAGGATCTGGGCCGGGTGGTGGCGGCGGTCGACGACGAGTTCGGGCTGGCGCCCGGCGCCGAGGTGACCACCGAGTCCAACCCGGACAGCGTGACCGCCGAGGATCTCGCCGCGCTCCGCGAGGGCGGGTTCAACCGCATCTCCTTCGGGATGCAGTCGGCGGTGCCGCACGTGCTGGCCGTGCTGGACCGCACCCACGACCCGGAGCGGGTGGCGAAGGTGGTGCAGTGGGCGCGGGCGGCGGGGTTCGGCAGCGTCAGCCTGGACCTGATCTACGGCACCCCGGGGGAGTCGGTCGAGGACTGGGCGGTGTCGCTGCAGGCGGCCCTGGACAGCAGCCCGGACCACGTGTCGGCGTACTCGCTGATCGTCGAGGAGGGCACCGCGCTGGCCCGGCGGGTGCGGCGCGGGGAGATCCCCGCGCCGGACGAGGACGACCTTGCCGACAAGTACCTGCTCGCCGACGCGGTGCTCGGCGACGCGGGGCTGGCCTGGTACGAGGTGTCCAACTGGTCGCGTTCTCACGAGCACCGGTGTCGGCACAACCTCACCTACTGGACCGGGGGCGACTGGTGGGGGGTGGGGCCGGGTGCGCACTCGCACGTGAACGGGGTCCGATGGTGGAACGTGAAGCACCCCGCGGCCTACGCGGACCGGCTGGCCACCGGGGTCTCGCCGGCGCACGCGCGTGAGCTGCTCGACGCGGAGACGCGGCGGGTGGAGCGGGTGCTGCTGGAGCTCCGGTTGTACGACGGGCTGCCCGTCGACGTGCTGGAACCGGCCGGACGGGGCCGGCTGCCCGGGCTGGAGGAGCGGGGGCTCGTCGCGGCGCCGGCCGACCACCGCGTCGTACTCACCCGGCAGGGACGGCTGCTCGCCGACGCGGTGGTGCGCGACCTGCTGCCCTGAGCTTCAGTGCACCAGCCGGATGCACAGCGGGTAGCGGAACTCCTCGCCGTTGGCCGCCTTCACGGTGGCCAGGATGATTGCCACCAGCGCGAAGACGCCCAGTGCGATGAGCAGGAAGAACCCGACCAGCACGAACACCAGCACGAAGCAGACCACCGCGTAGATGTAGAGCGAGATCTGGAAGTTCAGCGACTCCACGGCGTTGCGGCGCACGAACGGCGACTCGTTGCCCTTGGTGAGCATGATGACCAGCGGGCAGATGAAGGCCAGGGCGACCATGGCGGACAGGATGGTGCCGGCGTGCGAGATCCAGGCCCAGGTCCGCTCCTCCGACGAGGGCACCAGTCCACCGGGCTGTCCGTAGTAGAAGGGCGGCTGGCTCATGACGTCCCCCTCAGGCCGTGACGAAGTCGATCAGCTCCTCGACTCTACCGAGCAGGGCGGGCTCCAGGTCGGCGTACGACGCAACCTTGGACAGGATCTGCTTCCAGGCGCGCGCGATGTCCGCGGTGTCCCGGTGCGGCCAGCCCAGGTGCTGGCAGATGCCCTTCTTCCACTCCACGCTCCGGGGGATCTGCGGCCACCGCTCCAGGCCGAGCCGCTCGGGCTTGACCGCCTGCCAGATGTCGATGAACGGGTGGCCGACGATGAGCACGTGCTTGCCGACCGGGCTCTTGGCGACCGCCTGGGCGATCCGGCTCTCCTTGGAGCCGGGCACCAGGTGGTCGACCAGCACGCCGGCCCGGCGCTCCGGGCCCGGGCGGAAGTCCTGGAGCTGGGCGGACAGGTCGTCGACGCCTTCGAGGTATTCCACCACCACGCCCTCGACGCGCAGGTCGTCGCCCCACACCTTCTCCACCAGCTCGGCGTCGTGGCGGCCTTCGACGAAGATCCGGCTGGCCCGGGCCACCCGGGCCTTGGTCCCGGGCACCGCGACCGAGCCGGACGCGGTGCGCGTCGTGGCCGCCGGACCCTTGCGAGAGGGCGGCTTGAGGATCACCGGCACGCCCTCGAGCAGGAAGCCGGGGCCGAGCGGGAAGGTACGACGCTTGCCGCGCCGGTCCTCGAGGGTGACCGTCATCAGGTCCCGCTCGACGGCCACGATCTCCCCGCACCAGTCGGTGGTCACCTCCTCGACCACGAGGCCACGGTCGGCGTCGATCTCCACCGCGCGGCCACGCTTGGGGGCGCGCCAGTCGGTGCTCAGCACGTCGGAGCCGTAGCGGTCGAAGGAGCCGGTGGAGGACACGTTGCGAGAGCCGTTCTGGGGGCGGTGCGGGGAGCCTTTGGGGGACACAGCCCCTCACCGTAGGCGCCGGCTCGCCGTATCCCGCGCTGCCGCGCCGGTGGTCGGCCTCGCGGGACAGCGGCATCGGTTCGCGCGACCTGCTCCCCCCCGTCGTACCGATATCGGTACGGCTACCGCGACGTATGGGTCGCGTTATCGACACGACATCGGTATGGACCGGCGCGCGAAAGTCGTTGCTCGTCGAACAGTCGCGATATATCGTCAGACTGTCGCGAACAGTCGCGAGAAGCCACAGGGAGGGCAGCAGACATGGGTCGCAGTCCATGGGACAGCCCGTGGGACCAGCCGCGCAGCTGGCACGGGCCCCGGAGCGGAACGTCGTGGGCCGGAGGCTCGTCGTGGACCGGCGGTCCGCCGCCGTGGGTGCAGGGCCTGCTCGGCCTGGCCGGCGCGGCGAAGACCGGTGGGCCGAAGGTACGCCGCGGCGACGTGCGCGCGGCCATCTTGGACGTGCTCGCCGTCGAGCCGATGAACGGCTACCAGATCATCCAGCAGATCGCCGAGCGCAGCCGCGGGGCGTGGAAGCCGAGCCCGGGCTCGGTGTACCCGACCGTCCAGCAGCTCGAGGACGAGGGCCTCGTCGAGGGCCACGACGCCGACGGCCGGCGGCTGCTCCAGCTGACCGAGGCGGGTCGCCGCTACGTCGAGGAGCACCCCGACGAGCTGGCCGCGACCTGGCGCCCCTTCGACGACAGCAGCGAGGCCGAGCCGGAGACGCACGACCTCAAGCCGGTGATCGGGCAGGTGATGTCGGCGGTCTGGCAGGTCGTGGTCTCCGGCACTGCCCAACAGCGGGCGGAGGCCGCCGAGATCCTCGCCGAGACCCGGCGCAAGCTGTACGGACTGCTCGCGGACGGAGACCCCGAATGAACAACCGAGCAAGCAGCGAACGGTGGCGCGACTGGGCCGGCGACTGGACCGGGAGCTGGACGGGCACCTGGGCGGGTGTCCGGCCGCCGTCCGGGCTGCGCATCGGTGACGCCGAGCGGGAGGCCGCGGTGACCGCGCTCGGCGAGCACTACGCGGCCGGCCGGCTCACCAAGGAGGAGTACGACGAGCGGAGTGCGATCGCCTGGTCCGCCCGGACCGGGTCCGACCTCGCCCCGCTGTTCAACGACCTGCCGCGCGCGGCAGCCCGCCCGCCCCAGCCGAAGCCGCCGGAGCGCCGGCCGGACCGGGGGATGCACATACCGTTCCTGCCGGTGCTGCTCGTCGTGATCGGGCTGGGGATCCTCACCCACTCGCCCTGGCTGGTGCTGCTCGTGGTCGGCGTGCTGTGGTGGGCCGGGCTGTTCCGGTGGGGCCGCCGCCGCGGCTGGTACGGCCGTTCGGGATGCCGCTAGCCGGCTGGGCCGGGTCGGGCAGCGTGCGTCAGGCCATCGGCAGCGAGCGCGCCGAGGCCGGCAGCTGCTCGTAGCCGCGGCGGACCGCGTTCTCCAGCGCCTCGGCCGGATAGGGCCACTGGCCGGCGGCCAGGGCCTCGGCGACCGGCACGCCCTGCCCGGCGAGATCGGCGACGGTCTGCGCGACCAGCGCGATGCTGGCCCGCTGCTCCTGCACGTAGTCCCGGTCCACCGGCACCCCGTGCCCGGGCGCAACGACCGTGTTGTCGGTGAGCATCCCGACCAGCAGGTCGAGGGTGGCCGGCCACTCGAGCGGGTAGCAGTCGTCCCCGAACCCGGGCGCCGCGCCGCCGTCGGTGAACTCCTCCACGAGGTCCCCGGCGAACACCACGTCGGCGTCCGGGACGCGGAGCACCGCGTCGCCCGCGGTGTGCCCGCGGCCGAGGTGGGCGAGCTCGACGTAGCGGTCGCCGAGGTCCACCACCGCCGCCGAGGAGAAGGTGCGCTCGGGCACCACGATCCGTGCCTCCGCGATGTCGCGGACCCGCGGGTCCTCCCCGGACTCGGCGTCTTGTCGCGCCTCCTCCTGGAGGTCCGCCGCCTGGTCGGGGAGTGCGGCGGCCGCCTGCTCGTGCGCGATCAGCTCCACCCCGTCGTACTCCTCGGCGAAGACCGCGTTGCCGAAGCAGTGGTCGAAGTGCGCGTGGGTGTTCACCACACGAACCACCTCGCCGAGCCCGAGCCGGCGTACGTCCTCGATCACCCGGCGCGCCTCCACCTCGGAGGCGTGCGTGTCCACCACCAGCAGGCCGCGCTCGCCGGCCACCACGCCGACGTTCACGTTCACGAACTCGTAGCGGGCCACGAAGCAGCGGTCGGCGACCTCCACGAAGCCCTGGTCGTGCGCGATGCGGGGCGTGCCAGCGGTCCCGTGGGTGGTCATGGCCCAACCCTAGGCGGCAGCACGCGCCCGCCGTGCGTTGGTGCGTGTTTCCGCCTCTGCGGTCGCGGCTTGTAGCATTGGCACTCGGAACGGGTGAGTGCCAGTGAGAGGAGGGCGGCGCGATGGTCGAGGACCGCAGGCTGGCCGTCCTGCGGGCGATCGTGGAGGACTACGTGTCCACCCAGGAGCCCGTCGGCTCCAAGGCACTCGTCGAGCGGCACCGGCTCGGGGTGTCCCCGGCGACGGTCCGCAACGACATGGCCGCGCTGGAGGACGAGGGGTTCATCACCCAGCCGCACACCAGCGCCGGACGGATCCCGACCGACAAGGGCTACCGGCTGTTCGTGGACAAGCTCAGCCAGGTCAAGCCGCTGACGGTGGCCGAGCGGCGGGCGATCACCACGCTGCTCGAGGGTGCGATCGACCTCGACGACGTGGTGGCCCGCAGCGTGCGGCTGCTCGCGCAGATGACCCGCCAGGTCGCGATCGTGCAGTACCCGACCTTGTCCCGCTCCACGGTCCGGCACATCGAGCTGGTCTCGCTCGGCGAGACGCGCGTGCTGCTGGTGCTGATCCTGTCCACCGGCCGGGTCGAGCAGCGTGTGGTCGAGCTGCCCACCCGGATGGACGAGGAGACCGCGGCCGACATCCGCTCCTGGGTCAACCGGGCGGTGGCCGGCAGCCGGCTGTCCGAGGCGTCGGGCAAGCTGGCCGAGCTCACCGAGGAGGTCGCCGAGGACTCGCGGGGCACGGTCGCGGTGATCGTGGCCGCGCTCATCGAGGCGATGTCGGACCACCGCTCCGACGAGCGGGTGCTCGTCGGTGGCACCGCGAACCTCGCCCGGTTCGGAGACAGCTTCGAGGTCTCGATCAAGCCCATGCTCGAGGCGCTCGAGGAGCACGTCGTACTTTTGAAGCTGCTCGGCGAGGCCACCTCGCCGTCCCTGGTGACGGTGCGGATCGGCCACGAGGTCCCCTACGAGGAGCTGTCCTCGACGTCGGTGGTGGCCACGGGGTACGGGCCCGGTGACGAGGCGCTGGCCACCCTCGGCATCGTCGGGCCGACGCGGATGGACTACCCAGGGACGATGGCGGCGGTGCGCGCGGTGGCGCGCTACGTCTCCAAGATCCTCGACGAAGGATGAGCGAGGCTGTGAGCCAAGACCTGTACGAGACCCTCGGTGTGTCCCGCGACGCGGGCGCCGACGAGATCAAGAAGGCCTACCGCCGGCTCGCGCGTGAGCTGCACCCGGACGTGAATCCGGACCCCGAGACCCAGGAGCGGTTCAAGGACGTCACCCGCGCCTACGAGGTGCTCTCCGACCCGGAGAAGCGCCGGATGTACGACCTGGGCGGCGACCCGTTCTCCGGCGCCGCGTCCGCCGGCGGCTTCGGTCAGGGCGCCGGTTTCTCGTTCACCGACATCATGGACGCGTTCTTCGGCGGTGCGGGGGCCGGCACGGCTGGTGCCGGGCGGGGTCCGCGGTCGCGGGTGCGACGCGGGCAGGACGCCCTGGTGCGCCTGGACGTGGATCTGGCCGAGGCCGCCTTCGGCACCACCCGGGAGCTCAAGGTGGACACCGCCGTGCGCTGCCCGGTCTGCCTGGGCGAAGGCGCGGCCCCGGGCACCGAGCCGGTCACCTGCGAGACCTGCCAGGGTCGCGGCGAGGTGTTCCACGTGCAGCGGTCCTTCCTCGGCGAGATCCGCACCATGCGCCCCTGCGCTGCCTGCCGCGGCTACGGCACGATCATCCCGGACCCGTGCCGGGAGTGCTCCGGCGACGGCCGGGTCCGCTCGCGGCGCACCCTGACCGTGAAGATCCCGGCCGGCGTGGACACCGGCACCCGTGTCCAGCTCGCCGAGCAGGGCGAGGTCGGGCCGGGCGGCGGCCCGGCCGGTGACCTGTACGTCGAGATCCACGTCGCCGCGCACCCGGTGTTCACCCGCAAGGGCAGCGACCTGATCTGCGCGGTCACCATCCCGATGACCGCCGCGGCGCTCGGCACCACGATCGAGCTGCCCACCCTGGAGGCCGACCTGGTCGAGGACGGCGCGGACTCCGAGGTGGAGACCACCGTCCCGCTCGACATCCGGCCGGGCACCCAGTCCGGTGCGGAGATGGTGCTGCACGGCCGCGGTGTGCCCGCGCTGCGCGGCACCGGCCGGGGTGACCTGGTGGTCACCGTCGCGGTGGAGACCCCGACCCGGCTCGACGAGCGGCAGGAGGAGCTGCTGCGCGAGCTGGCGGCGCTCCGCAACGAGGAGTCCCCGGACGGACAGCTCGGCAGCGCCGAGCACCGGTCGATGTTCGACCGGCTCCGTGACGCCTTCGGTCCGCGCTGAGCGTGTCCCTCCCGTTCTTCCTCGCCACGCTGCGGCCCGGTCTGGCCGCCGGTGAGGAGGTCACGCTCTCCGGCGAGGAGGCCCACCACGCCCTGGTCCGCCGGATCCGGGTCGGCGAACGGGTCGCGCTGACCGACGGGGCCGGCACTGTGGCCGAGTGCACGGTGCTGGCGGCCGACCGCAAGGCGTTGCGGGCCGCGGTCGAGTCCGTGGACCGCCGGCCGCCGGAGTCCCCGCGACTCGTGGTGGTCCAGGCGATCCCGAAGGGGGACCGCGGCGAGCTGGCCGTCGAGATGCTCACCGAGGTCGGCGTGGACGTGATCGTGCCCTGGGCGGCGGCCCGGTCGGTGGCGGTGTGGCGGGGCGAGCGGGCGGCCAAGGCGCTGGCCCGCTGGCGCAGCACCGCCCGCGAGGCCGCCAAGCAAGCACGCCGGGCCTGGTTCCCGTCCGTGGAGGAGCCGGCGTCCCTGTCCCGGGTCGTCGAGCTGGTGCGGTCCTCGTCGGTCCCGGTAGTGCTCCACGAAGACGCCTCTGGCCCTCTTGCCGACCTGCCCGTCCCCGGACGGGGCGAGATCGTGATCGTGGTCGGGCCGGAGGGTGGGATCGCCACCGACGAGCTTGCCGCGTTCGCGGCGGCCGGTGCCGAGCCGGTGCGGCTGGGCAGTTCCGTGCTGCGCACCTCCACGGCCGGAGTGGCCGCTGCGGCCGCGCTGCTGGCCCGCACCCCCCGCTGGCGCTAGCCGCCGCGTTTCCCGGTGTCGAGCCGGCGGTTGTGCGGTGTCGAGCCGGCGGTTGTGATGAGCGGACAGCGTTGCACCCGGGCCGCCGGAAGAACGTAGGAGAGTTGGCGTCGCTCTTTGACTGCAGATCTCCTACGTCGTCGTCCAGGACGGTCGCCTCCGCGGCCCGTCCCGGCGCGCGCCGGTTGGTCAGGGGAGGACGGTGATGTCCTTGGTGTCCTCGGTGACGTGGCCCTGGCCGGAGGCGTCGCTGTCGTGCACGACCAGGGTGTAGTCCCCGGGCGGTGCGTCGACGTCGAAGGAGTACGGCGACATCAAGAACGCCTCGTGGGCCATGGTGTGGCCCTGCTTGACGACCTGGCCGTTCTGCTTCAGCTCCCAGACCACGTTGGCCTCGAACGCGTTCGCGAGGCCGGTGACCTTGAACGGGCTGTGCACCTTCGCGCCCTCAGTGGGGGAGAGCACCCAGACCAGTGCCTCGGTGCTGGTGTCCGGAGCCCGGTCCACCCCGCCGGAGACGTCCACGCCGAGCAGCTTCGAGGCGGGCTGCCCGTCGACGGTGAAGCTCACCGGTGCCTTGCTGGAGAGCGCGTCCTGCGCGGTGTAGACCAGCTGCTGTACGGCGAGAGTGGCCTCGTCGCTGCTCATCCCGGAAGGCCGGTCGGCCAGCGGGTTCCCACCGGACTGCAGCGCGATGGTGATCCCCGAGCCGTCCGCGGTCACCTGGGTGACGTCGGTGCCCGAGGGCCAGGATGAGGCGTAGTCGGGGTCGTCGGCGTTGCCCATCACCGCCGCGCGCACCGCGATGGTGGCCGCGTCGCTGGCGGCCACGTCGTGGGTCTCCCGGTAGAGCCGCGGACCGTGCGGGGTTTGGCCCACGTAGTACACGGTCTCGGCGACCGTAGGGACCGGCGTGCTGCCCTGGCTCGGCTGCGACGACCCGCCGTTCGCCGTGGACTGGCCCGACCCGGGGGCCGACCCGGTGGCCGCCCCGGACTGCGCACTGTTGCTCTGCCGGGCCTGGCTGGATGCGGCGCCACTGGCGAAGCCGTGGTCGGCCTGCGGCGTGCCCGGGCCGTTGCTGAGCGTCACCACCGCTGCGACGGTGGCCGCGGTGGCGACCA
>DASTWW010000111.1:0-4659 GCA_035765755.1 Nocardioidaceae bacterium | reverse complement strand
CGTGGCCAGCAAAACCTCCGACGTCCGGCCCAAGATCACCTTGGCCTGCGTGGAATGCAAGGAACGCAACTACATCACCAAGAAGAACCGGCGCAACGACCCGGACCGCATGGAGCTGAAGAAGTTCTGCCCGCGTTGCCGCCGTCACACCGAGCACCGCGAGACCCGCTGAGGCTCTCCCACCGCAAGGAGCGGCACCCCGTCCGGGGGCCGCTCCTTCGTCGTTGTCACGGCACCCGCTAGCGTCGCGCCCATGGCAGTCGACCCCTCCCTCGCGGGCCGGACCTTCCCGGCCACCCCGCCCTACCAGGTCACCGGTGAACGCATCGCCGAGTTCGCGGCGGCCACCGGGTCGACGTACGAGGGAGGGCCGGCGCCGGCCACCTTCCCCATCGTGGTCGCCTTCGCGGCGATGACCTCCCTGATGGAGGACCCCTCGGTCGGCATCGAGCTGCACCACGTGGTGCACGGCGAGCAGCGGTTCCGCTACACCCGGCCGGTGGTGGCCGGCGACGAGCTCTCCGCCACCCTCACCGTCGACAGCCTCCGGCAGCTCGGCGGTGCGGACATCATCGGCACCCGCAGCGAGATCGTGGACGCCGCCGGGCAGCCGGTGTGCACGGCCTATGCCACCTTGGTGCACAAGGAGGAGCAGCCGTGAGCTTCGAGGTAGGAGCCCCGCTCCCCGAGCAGCAGCTCCGGGTCACCCGCGCCGACCTGGTCCGCTACGCGGGCGCCAGCGGGGACCGCAACCCGATCCACTGGTCGGACCGGGTCGCCCGTTCGGTCGGGCTGCCCGGCGTGATCGCGCACGGCATGTTCACCATGGCGCTGGCCGCCCGGGCGGTGGACACCTGGGCCGGCGAGCCCGGCCAGATCCGGGAGCTCGGCTGCAAGTTCACCAAGCCGGTGGTCGTCCCCGACGACGACGAAGGCACCACCGTCACCGTGAACGGCACCGTCGCGGAGGTCACCGACGACCAGGTGCGGATCACCCTGGACGTGCGCTGCGCCGGGGAGAAGGTGCTCGGCATGCCCAAGGCGGTGCTCGCCCGTGGCTGAGCCCGGCGAATCGCTGGCCGGCTACACCACGCTGCGGCTCGGCGGCCCCGCCCGGCGGCTGGTGCACGCGTGCAGCCGGGAGCGGCTGGTCGAGGCCGTCCGCGAGGCCGACCGGGACGGTGAGCCGGTGCTGCTGCTCGCCGGCGGCAGCAACGTCGTCGTCGCCGACGACGGGTTCCCCGGCAGCGTCGTACGCATCGAGACCCGAGGCGTGGACGTGCAGGACGCCGGCTCGGCGGGCGTGCGGGTCACCGTGCAGGCCGGCGAGCCGTGGGACGGGCTCGTCTCCCGCGCCGTCGCGGAGGGCTGGGTGGGCGTCGAGGCGCTCTCCGGGATCCCGGGCAGCGTCGGGGCCACCCCGATCCAGAACGTCGGCGCCTACGGCCAGGAGGTGGCCGAGACGATCGTGTCGGTGCACTGCTGGGACCGCGCCCACCGCCGGCAGGTCGAGGTCCCCGCCGCCGAGTGCGGCTTCGGCTACCGGACCAGCCGCTTCAAGCGCGACCCGAGCCGCTTCCTGGTCCTCGCCGTGGTCTTCGCCTTCGAGCGAGGCCGGCTGGGGGCCCCGGTGCGCTATGCCGAGCTGGCCCGTCGGCTCGGCGCGGAGGCCGGGCAGCGCGTCCCGCTCGAGGACGTACGAGGAACGGTGCTGGCGCTGCGGGCCGGCAAGGGCATGGTCCTCGACCCCGCCGACCACGACACGTGGAGCGCCGGCTCGTTCTTCACCAACCCGCTGCTCGACGCCGACCAGGCCGACCGGCTTCCCGACGACGCGCCGCGCTGGCCGCAGCCGGACGGCACGGTCAAGACCAGCGCCGCCTGGCTGATCGAACGAGCCGGTTTCGGCAAGGGGTACGGCGACCAGCGAGCGGCCCTGTCCGGCAAGCACACCCTGGCCCTGACCAACCGCGGGGGAGCCACCACCGCCGACCTGTTGGCGCTCGCCGGCCGGATCCGGGCCGGCGTGCGGGACCGGTTCGGGATCATCCTGGTCAACGAGCCGGTGCTCGTCGGCTGCGAGCTGCCCTAGACCCCTGCCGGTTCGTTGAACCGGAGCAGCGCCCCCGTCGTGCCCCAGAGGTACGCAGCGGAGCGGGCGCGCTCGCCGCGCCCCACCGGCGAAGGAGGGGTCATGCAACACCAGTTCCTGTCACGTCCGGTCGCGGTGGCGACGGCCGCACTCGTGACCGGCGCTGCCGCGGCCACGGTCGCGGCACCCCCGGCACAGGCGCGGGACCACCGGGCCGGCAACACGTTCCGCGAGCTCCGGCTCGTCGCGGACCAGCCCGGCCACGCGGCGACCACCGACCCGAACCTGGTCAACGCGTGGGGCCTGGCAGCCGGGCCGACCACACCGTTGTGGGTGTCCAACAACGGCACGAGCACCTCGACGCTGTACCAGGGCGCCATGCCCGGCCAGCCGGTCAGCAAGGTCCCGCTCGACGTGACCATCCCCGGCGGCGCACCGACCGGCGTGGTGTTCAACCCGACCGCGGGCTTCCGGCTCTCCCAGGGCGGAAAGACCGGGCCGGCGCTGTTCGTGTTCGCCGCCGAGAGCGGCAACATCACCGCCTGGAACAAGACCGGCGACATCACCAAGGCGGTGGTGGTCGCCCACACCCGCATGGCGGTCTACAAGGGGTTGACCATGGCGACCCCCGGACAGCGCCACCTGCTGCTGGCCGCGGACTTCCACCACGGGCGCATCGCCGTGTTCGACCAGCGGTTCGACCGCGTGGCCCGTCCGCACGCGTTCCCCAGCCGCGGCGTCCCCGCCGGCTACGCCCCCTTCGACGTGTCCGACCTGGCCGGCAAGGTGTACGTCACCTACGCCAAGCAGGACGCCGCGGCCACCGATGACGTCGCAGGTCCCGGCCACGGCTTCATCAACGTGTTCACCGAGCGCGGGCGCTACCTCCAGACGCTGGTACGGCGCGGCGCGCTCGACTCGCCCTGGGGGCTGGCGATCGCACCGTCGGGCTTCGGGCCGTACGCCGGCAAGCTGCTGGTGGGCAACTTCGGCAACGGCCGGATCCACGTCGTGGACCAGCACAGCGGCCGGGTCCTCGCGACGCTGCGCAACGGCATGGGCACGCCGATCGTGATCGACGGCCTCTGGGCGCTCTACCCGGGCAACGGGGTCGCGGGCGCCAGGTCCGACGTCTGGTTCAGCGCCGGGCCGGACAACGAGGCGCACGGTCTGCTGGGCATCCTCCGGCAGCGGTGAGCTACCTCAGGGCGAGCTCTGGAAGGCGAGCCCGATGATCACGAACACCACGATCAGGTAGATGATCCCCAGTGCGAGGAGGACGGTGCCCACGATCCCGAGGATGTAGCCGGCCTGGGCGAGGCCCCGCCCGGTCAGCTGGCCCTGTGAGGCGTCGATCTCGTTCACGGTGCGCTTGCCGATCGCCCAGGCGAACGGGCTGATCAGCTGGCAGAGCACCACGGACAGGATGCCGAGGATCAGCGACAGCGTCGCTCGCGGGTGGTCCTGGGCGTACTGCATCGGCGGCGGAGGCGCGTAGCCCGGCGGAGGCTGGTCCGGCTGGTACGGGTCCCCGGGTGGGTTGGTCATGCCGGACAGTCTGCCAACCAGGCGTCCACCTCGCCGAGAAACCGGGCCTTCAGCGCGTCGGGGGCGCGCGAGGCCCGGAACGACATCGCCGCCAGCTCGGCCAGCTGGGCGTCGGAGAGGTCGTGCGCGGCGCGCATGGTGGCGTACTGGCCGGTCAGCCGGGAGCCGAACAGCAGCGGGTCGTCGGCGCCGAGCGCCACTGTCGCACCGGCCTCCAGCAGGGTCGGCAGTGGCACCGAGGTGAGGTCGGAGTAGACGCCGAGCGCCACGTTGGAGACCGGGCAGACCTCGAAGGCCACCCCCCGCTCCACGGCAGCGGTGAGAAGTGCCGGGTCCTCCGTCGCGCGCACCCCGTGCCCGAGCCGGTGGGCGTGCAGCTGGTCCAGGCAGGCGCGCACGTTCGCCGGGCCGACGAGCTCGCCGCCGTGCGGAGCCAGCAGCAGGCCGGCCCGCTCGGCGATCCGGAAGGCCGCGGCGAACTCCGCGGTGGTGCCGCGACGCTCGTCGTTGGACAGCCCGAAGCCGACCACCCCCCGGCCGGCGTACTGCGCTGCCAGCCGGGCCAGCGTCCGTGCGTCCAGCGGGTGCCGGGTCCGGTTGGCCGCGACCACCACCGCGATCCCGACGCCGGTCGCGGCCGAGGCGCACCGGACCGCGTCGAGCACCAGCTCGGTGAACGCGGTGATCCCGCCGAAGCGTGCGGCGTAGCCGCTGGGGTCGACCTGGATCTCCAGCCAGCGGGACCCGTCGGCCGCGTCGTCCTCCGCGGCCTCGTGGACCAGCCGGCGGACATCGGCCTCCGTGCGCAGCACCGACCGGCCCACGTCGTACAGCCGCTGGAACCGGAACCAGCCCTTCTCGTCGGCGGCCGACAGCTTCGGCGGCCAGTCCTCCACCAGCGCGTCCGGCAGCACGATCCCATCCCGCGCGGCCAGCTCGACCAGCGTCGCGTGGCGCATCGACCCGGTGAAGTGCAGGTGGAGATGGGACTTGGGCAAGGTCCGGATGTCTCGACCACT
>DASTWW010000110.1:0-4114 GCA_035765755.1 Nocardioidaceae bacterium | reverse complement strand
CAGAATGCCGGGAATGAGCTCGCTTCCCCTCCAGATGTCCGAAGAGGTGTCCGACGCTATTGCATCCGGCGTCGGGGTCGTCGCCCTGGAGTCGACGATCATCAGCCACGGGCTGCCCAAGTCCAGCAGCGCGAAGACCGCCCGCGAGATCGAGGCGGCGGTGCGCATGGAGGGTGCGGTCCCCGCGACGATCGCCGTGGTCGACGGCGCGATCCGGGTGGGCCTGCCCGAGGACGCGCTGATCCAGGTGGCCGAGCGCGAGGACGTGGTGAAGACCAGCGTGCGGGACCTGCCGGTGGTGATGAGCCGCGGGCTCACCGGCGCCACGACGGTGGCCGCCACGTCGTACCTCGCCCGGCTGGCCGGCATCCGGGTGTTCGCCACCGGCGGACTCGGCGGGGTGCACCGCGGAGCCCGGGAGACCTGGGACGAGTCCGCGGACCTGGTGACGCTGAGCCAGGTGCCGATCACGGTGGTCTGCGCCGGGGTCAAGTCGATCCTCGACGTGCCGGCCACCCTGGAGCGGCTGGAGTCCTGGTCGGTGCCGGTGGTGGGCTACCGGACCGACGCGCTGGCCGGGTTCTACGTACGCGACAGCGGGGTGCAGGTGCCGTGGCGGGTGGAGGCGCCCGAGGAGGTCGCGGCGATGATGCGCTACCGGGACTCGCTCGGACTCACCCAGGGCATCGTGGTGGCGAACCCGATCGACGCGGCCGACGAGATGGACCCGGACCTGCACCGGCGGACGCTGGCCGCGGGCCTGGACGAGGTGGCCCGGCTGGGGATCACCGGCAAGGACGTGACCCCGTTCCTGCTCGGCTTCTTCCACGAGCGCACCGAGGGCGCCAGCCTGACCGCGAACGTCGCGCTGGTGCTGGGCAACGCCGGGCTGGCGGCGCGGATCGCGCTGTCCTGAGCGAGGAGAGGTTGGGGGCGTCGGACCGGGAGCGCCTCACGGCGCGTGGCCGCTCGTAGCGGCTATTTGTGGGACCCGGGGCTGCCGCGGCCCGACGCCTCTGGCCACTGTACAAGCCCCGATCCAGCGGCCAAGGCACAACCCACGGACTCGGCCACGGACTTTCAGGCGAGCTCGCCGTGGGTCTCCAACCGGGCGGCGTGCTCGAGCTGCTCGCCCATGGTGAGCAGCTTCGCCGCGGACAGGTCGGACTCGTACGGCGAGGCGGCGCGCACCGAGCCGATGTGCGCCCGTCCGGCAGCGGCCACCCGGGCGAACGCCGCGGCCCGGTAGAGCGTGTCGGCGAAGTCGCCCCGGACCACGCCGCGGAGCACCTGGTCGACCAGGGTCTTCACCTCATCGGGACCGGGTGGGTCGACGACGCCGGCGACCGCCTCGTGGACCGGGGTGTGCCGGCGGCCGGCGTCGAACTCGCGGGCCGCCGCGAGCGGGTCGGCATACACCCAGGAACGGAGCAGGTACAGCCGCCACAGGCACCCGGCGAGCGAGTCGGCGGAGGCACCGGCCCACAGCTCGGCGAGCGTGTCGAGCCCCTCGGAGTCGGCCAGCGACACCACCCGGGAGACCACCGCCTCGTCGTCGGTGTTGCGGGCGCCGCGCACGAGCAGGGTGGCGCACCGGTCGGCGGCCGCGCTGCGCTCGGCGGGGTCCACGCTGCCCGGGATCGTCTCGAACCGGGCGGTGCCGGGCAGCGCGGGGCGGTGGAAGTGCGAAGGTCGGCTCATCGCGTCCAGCCTAGGCGGGCCGCCGCTCAGGCGGACCGGTGCTCTCCGGTGATCGCCTCGGCGAGCGGACCGGCGGTGAGCTCCACCTGCCACGGCCGGGCACCGAGCGCGGCCAGCCGCGCGCCCACCAGCTCCGGCAATTGCTCGCGTGACTCCGGGACGGGCGGCTCCCAGGCCAGCCGGCGGACGTAGTCGGGGGTGAGCAGGTTCTCGGTGGGCAGGTTGAGCTTGTCGGCCAGCTCGCTCAGCGTCTCCCGGCACCGCTTGAGCCGGTCGGCGGCGACCGGGTCCTTCTCCGCCCAGGCACGAGGGGGCGGTGGCCCGTCGTACCGCGCGGCCAAGGGCGGCAGTTCGCGCTCCGGCAGGCCGCGGGCGGCGCGGAGCGCCGCCAGCCACTGCGTGCAGTACCTTTCGGCGCCCCGGCCGCGGAACCCCTTCAGCCCGAGCAGGGAGGCCTTGTCACGCGGCAGCGCGTTGGCCGCCTCCACGATCGCGGTGTCCGGGATGATCCGGCCCGGGGTGACGTCACGCTGGGAGGCGATCGCGTCCCGGGTCTGCCACAGCTCGCGGATCGCGGCCACCGCGCGGCGGCCCCGGGCGCGGTGCATGCCCGAGGTGCGCCGCCAGGGGTCCGTCCGGGGCTCCGGGGGAGCCGCGTTGACCAGGTTGGCGAACTCCTGGCGCGCCCACTCGGCCTTGCCGGCCTCCTCCAGCTCCAGCGCGAGCGCGTCGCGCAGCTCGATGAGCACCTCGACGTCGAGGGCGGCGTACTCCAGCCACGGCTCCGGCAGCGGCCGGTGCGACCAGTCCACGGCGGAGTGCTCCTTGCGCAGCCGCCTGCCCAGGATGGTCTCCACCAACGTCGCGAGCCCGACCCGCGGGTAGCCGAGCAGCCGGCCGGCGAGCTCGGTGTCGACCAGCGTGGTCGGCCGCAGGCCGAGCTCGCCGAGGCAGGGCAGGTCCTGGGAGGCGGCGTGCAGGATCCACTCGGCGTCGCCGAGCGCGTCGGCGACGATGGTCAGGTCGTCGAACGGCACCGGGTCCACCAGCACGGTGCCCGATCCCTCCCGGCGGAGCTGGATCAGGTAGGCGCGGGCGGAGTAGCGGTAGCCGGAGGCGCGCTCGGCGTCGAGGGCCACCGGCCCCGTGCCCGCGGCCAGCGCGGCGGCCGCCCTCTCCAGCGCCTCCCGGGTGTCCACGACCGGCGGCAGGCCGTCGCGGAGGGTCAGCAGCGGCGCCTGGGTCTCCTGCGGTTCGTCAGCGCGGCTCGGCGCGGACGAGGTGGGGCTCCCGGGGCTGTGCATCAGGCGCGGCCACGCTGTCCCCGCCGGCTGGGCATCGAGGCGACACCTTCGGGGACCGGGGGCAGCCCGGCCGCCGTGCACAGCAGCTCGCCCCACGCCTCCACGTGGGGGGTCAGGTCTCCCAGCGGCGTCCACGAGGCGCGGATCTCCAGCTGGGCGGTGGTCTCTTCGTCGGCCATCGAGCCGAAGCTCTCCGAGGCCACCTTGGTGACCGTGCCGGACGGGGCCAGGAACTCCGCGCCGTGCGCCTCGAGCGCCTCGGTGAGCCAGGACCAGCCCACCTCGCCGAGCAGCGGGTCGTTGGCCATCTCCGGGTCGATCTCCGCCCGGGCGTAGGCCACGCAGCGGAACGTGCCCTGCCAGGCGTCGTTGCCGGCCGGGTCGTGCAGCAGCACGAGGCGGCCGGTGCCGACGTCCTCGCCATCCACGGTCACGTCGGCGGAGAGTGCCGAGGCGTACGGCGCGATGCGCTGGGGCGCCGGCATCTCCTCGCAGAAGATCTCCGGGCGCAGCCGCGCGGCGTGCAGAGCGGCAACGGCGACGCGGAACGCCTCGGGCGTCGCCGCGTCGTCCACACGGGGCTCCTGTCGTGCGGCCATGGCCTCAGACTAGGCCGGATCTCGCACGCCCCGTACCCCGCCACGCCGCCTGACCTGCGAAGATCGGGGCATGCCGGCACCCTCGACGACCACCTCGCCCGTGCACGACTCGGCCTTCCTGCGGGCCGCCCGCGGCGAGCCGGTGCCGCACACGCCGGTGTGGTTCATGCGCCAAGCCGGCCGCTCGCTGCCGGAGTACCGCCGCCTGCGGGAGGGGGTGCCCATGCTCGAGGCGTGCATGCGCCCGGACCTGGTGGTCGAGATCACCCTGCAGCCGGTGCGCCGCTACGGCGTGGACGCGGCCATCTTCTTCTCCGACATCGTGCTGCCGCTCAAGGCGGTCGGCGTGGACCTGGACATCGTTCCCGGTGTCGGTCCGGTGGTGGCCGCACCGGTCGCCACCGCCGAGGACGTGTCGGCCATCCCGGACCTGGTGCCCGAGCACGTGCCGTTCATCGCCGAGTCGGTCCGCACCCTGGTCGGCGAGCTCGGCGCGACCCCGCTGATCGG
>DASTWW010000109.1:0-2368 GCA_035765755.1 Nocardioidaceae bacterium | reverse complement strand
GGCGCTCACCGTGCCGCTGGCCCGGTTCACCGACTGGCTGGGCCGCCGGGTGGCCCGCCGCGAGCGGGGTGGCCGGTGACCGAGCTGCTGCGGGTGTCCGGGCTGCGCAAGGCGTACGGCGACAAGGTGGTGCTGCGCGACCTGGACCTGTCGGTGGCCACCCACGACGTGGTCTGCCTGATCGGTGCCTCGGGAAGCGGCAAGTCCACCCTGCTGCGCTGCCTGAACCTGCTGGAGACCATCGACGACGGCGTGGTCGAGTTCGAGGGCCGCGACATCACCGACCCCCGGGTGGATGTGCGGGCGGTGCGCGCGCGGATGGGCATGGTGTTCCAGGCCTTCAACCTGTTTCCGCACATGACCGTGCTGGACAACGTCACCCTGGCGCCGCGGCGGGTGCACCGGCTGCCGCGCGAGGAGGCGGAGCAGCAGGCCCGCGTGCTGCTCGCCCGGTTCGGGCTGGCCGACAAGGTGGACAGCCACCCTGACCAGTTGTCCGGCGGGCAGCAGCAGCGCGCGGCGATCGCCCGGGCGCTGGCCACCAACCCGGCGCTGGTGCTGCTGGACGAGGTCACCTCCGCGCTTGATCCGGAGCTGGTCGGGGAGGTGCTCGACATCATGCGTGACCTGGCCGAGAGAGGTACGACGATGGTGGTGGCCACCCACGAGATGTCCTTCGCCCGGGACGTGGCCAGCCAGGTGTGCTTCCTCGACGGCGGGGTGATCCTGGAGCAGGGCCCGCCGGCGCAGGTGCTCGGCGACCCCACCGAGGACCGGACCAGACAGTTCCTGCGCCGGGTGCTCACCGCCTGACCGAGTTGTCACCAGGTCACCCGCCCCAATGCCGTGCCGCCGAGTGACGAGTCTTGATTTATATACCCCTAGGGGGTACACAGGAGGCATGACCCACGACGTGCACGCGGACGCGGTCGGTTGGCGGCCGGCCGTCTCGGCGACCCTGCACTGCCTGACCGGCTGTGCCATCGGCGAGGTGCTCGGCATGGTGCTGGCCACCTGGTGGGGCTGGGGGAACTGGCCGAGCGTGCTGCTGTCCGTCGTGCTTGCCTTCGTCTTCGGCTACGCCCTGACCATGTCCTCGGTGCTGCGCGCCTCGGTGCCGCTTGGCCGCGCGGTGCGGGTGGCTCTGGCCGCGGACACGCTGTCCATCTTGGTGATGGAGGTCGTCGACAACACAGTGATGGTGCTGGTCCCCGGGGCGCTCGCCGCGGGCCTGGCCGACCTGCTGTTCTGGGGATCGCTGGTCTTCTCCCTGGCCGTCGCCTTCGTGATCACCGTGCCGGTGAACCGCTGGATGATCGCGCGCGGCCGGGGCCACGCGGTGGTGCACGAGTTCCACCACTGACCCGTGGGGGTGCCACAATCGCCGGCATGAGCTACGCACTGGGCCAGGGCACCGGGCCGCTGCGCGGGGTGCGCGTGGTGGAGGTCGCCGGGATCGGCCCCGGCCCGCACGGCGCGACGATCCTCGCCGACCTGGGCGCGGACGTGATCCGGCTGGAGCGGCCCGGCGGCACCATGGTGGCCGGCACCGGCGCCGTCGACCTGCTCACCCGCGGCCGGCCCAGCGTGGCCCTCGACCTCAAGGCCCCCGGCGCGACCGACGTGGTCCTGGATCTGGTCGGCTCCGCGGACGTGCTCATCGAGAGCATGCGGCCGGGGACCGCTGAGCGGCTGGGCATCGGTCCGGAGCCGTGCCAGGCCCGCAACCCGCGGCTGGTGTACGCCCGGATGACCGGCTGGGGCCAGGACGGGCCGCTGGCGCCGACGGCGGGCCATGACCTGAACTACATCGCGCTGGCCGGCGCGCTGCACGGCATGGGCCAGTCCGCCGAGCGTCCGCACTTCCCGGCCAACCTCGTCGGCGACTTCGGCGGCGGGTCGACGTACCTGGTCATCGGCATCCTCGCCGCGCTGCTGGAGGCCCGCATCAGCGGGCAGGGGCAAGTGGTGGACGCCGCGATCGTGGACGGCACGGCACATCTGTCCGCGATGTACGCCGGCATGCTCGCGGGCGGCGCGGCCCACCAGCGCCGGTCCAGCAGCCTGCTCGACGGCGGGGCGCCGTTCTACGACGTCTACGAGACCGCCGACGGCAAGCACATGTCCGTCGGCGCGCTCGAGCCGCAGTTCTACGACGCGCTGGTGGACGGGCTGGGGTTGGCCGGCGCGGTGCCGGACCGCAACGACCTGTCCGCGTGGCCCGATTTGCGCACGGCGTTCACCGCCCGGTTCAAGGAGAAGACCCAGGCCGAGTGGACCGAGGTGTTCGAGGGCACCGACGCCTGCTGCGCCCCGGTGCTGCCGCTCACCGAGGCGGCGCGGCACCCGCACCTGGCCGCCCGCGAGA
>DASTWW010000108.1:0-6775 GCA_035765755.1 Nocardioidaceae bacterium | reverse complement strand
GCCTACCTGCGGCGCTGGAAGTTCGAGGTCGGCGCCTTCTTCGACGGCGTCGGGCCGGACTCCACCGATGCCGAGCTGCGCGCGATCGCGCCGCGGCACCCGGTCTTCCGGATCACCGCACGCTGAACCGCCCGAGCGTCGCGAGGAGAACGCCGCCAGCGTGCGTGCATCGCGACGCTCGGCTCAGTAGAAGTTGTGGCCCTGCTTGAAGGCCCAGGCCGAGCAGGGCGTGCCGTAGCTGCTGCGGATGTACTCCAGGCCCCAGCGGATCTGGGTCTCGGCGTCGTTCGCCCAGTTCGGGCCGGCCGAGGCCATCTTCGAGCCGGGCAGCGCCTGCGGGATGCCGTACGCCGAGGAGGTCGGGTTGTCGGCGTGCACGTCCCAGCCGGACTCGCTGTTGTAGAGGGCGTCCAGGCAGCTGAACTGGCTCTCGTCGAAGCCGTACTGCGGCAGCAGCGCCCGCGCGATCGTCCGCGGGTCGGCCGTGGTCAGGTCCTCGGTGTGCGTCTTCGCCACCCCGGACGCGTTGGAGAGCAGGTCCTCCTTGAGCCGGGACGCCTCCTGGCGGCGGTCGTCGGAGGAGCGGGACGCCTGCTGCTCGCGTTGAGCCAGCTCGTCGGCGGTGAGCCGGTGGGCGGGCTGGCCGGCGGAGAGCGCCACCGCGGCGCCGTCGAAGGGCACGCCCGGCTGGGAGACCACCCCCGCGGAGACGGCGACACCGGTGGCCGCGACGGCGACGCCGGAGAAGACTGCGGCGTTGCGGACGCCCTTGCGGACAGGGTTGACTGGTGCGTTCCGGTGTTTCGGAACGTACTTCGGGTTGGGCACTGCGAATCTTTCGGTTGACGACGGGGGATACGTCAATCGCGCGCGAAGGGGCCAGGGGCACCCGGGGAAGCCCGCGCGGGGAAGGCGCCCCCAGCCTGACTGACTCGGCCAGTCATCGCAACCCAATCGTGACAATTCAATGCCGTGACGGGGCTCACTGGTCCAGGCCGGGGGCGCCTCCCGCCTGACTACACGGTCATGTGCTCGAGCATCTCGGTGACCAGTGCCGCGATCGGGGAGCGCTCGGAGCGGGTCAGCGTGACGTGGGCGAACAGCGGGTGCCCCTTGAGCCGCTCGACGACGGCGACCACGCCGTCGTGCCGTCCCACCCGGAGGTTGTCGCGCTGGGCCACGTCGTGGGTGAGCACGACCCTGGAGTTGGCCCCGATCCGGGAGAGCACGGTGAGTAGCACGTTGCGCTCCAGCGACTGGGCCTCGTCGACGATCACGAAGGCGTCGTGCAGGCTCCGGCCGCGGATGTGGGTCAGCGGCAGCACCTGGAGGAGCTCCCGGTCGAGCACCTCGTCGATCACGTCGGTGCTGGTCACCGCGCCCAGGGTGTCGAAGACCGCCTGGGCCCACGGCGACATCTTCTCCGACTCGTTGCCGGGCAGGTAGCCGAGCTCCTGGCCGCCGACCGCGAACAGCGGACGGAAGACCACGACCTTGCGGTGCTGGCGCCGCTCCAGCACCGCCTCCAGGCCGGCGCAGAGGGCGAGCGCCGACTTGCCGGTGCCCGCCCGGCCGCCGAGCGAGACGATCCCGACCTCGGGGTCCATCAGCAGCTCCAGCGCGATCCGCTGCTCCGCGGACCGGCCGTGGATGCCGAACACCTCCCGGTCGCCGCGGACCAGGTGCACCCGCTTGTCCGGACCGACCCGGCCCAGGGCGCTGCCCCGGTCGGAGACCAGCACCAGGCCGGTGTGGCAGGGCAGGTCACGGGCCTCGTCGAGGTCGACCACCTGCTCGTCGTACAGCAGGTCGAGGTCGGCGGCGGTGGCGTCCAGCTCGGTCATCCCGGTCCAGCCCGCGTCCGACTCGTGCACCTGCTCGCCGCGGTACTCCTGGGCGTCGAGGCCGACCGCGGAGGCCTTGATCCGCAGCGGGAGGTCCTTGCTGACCAGGGTGACGCGGTGCCCCTCGTCGGCGAGGTTGCAGGCGACGGCGAGAATTCTGGAGTCGTTGTCCCAGCCCTGGCCCGCGGGCCGGAAGCCCGAGGGCAGCAGGCCGGGGTCGGTGTGGTTCAGCTCCACCCGGACGGTGCCGCCGCACTCCCCCACCGGAACCGGCTCGTCCAGCCGACCGTGGGTGACCCGCAGCTCGTCGAGCATCCGCAGCGCGGTGCGGGCGAAGTAGCCAAGCTCGGGATGGTGTCGCTTCCCCTCCAGCTCGGTGATCACCACCACCGGCAGGACGACCTCGTGCTCGTCGAAGCGACGCAGGGCCGCCGGGTCGGCGAGCAGCACCGACGTGTCGACGACGTACGTGCGGATGTCGTGCTGGGCTGTAGCCACGAGCTTTCCCCTCGCGGACCGACGCGCGCACTCGGCGCCCCGGTCCTGTCAGTGCTGCACGGACCGGGACGAGTCACCTGGGCCTGAGTGCCGGCCCGGGCGAGGCAACTGCACGTGATCTGCCTCCCGTATCGGGCCCTCTTCCCCTCAGGCCCGATGAGTGCAAGGTACGACGCCGGACCCGCCGGGCGCAGCGACACGCCCGAGTGGTGGTGGCGGTTCGCTACGCGCCGTAGCGGCGCTCGCGCTCGGCGTAGGCCCGGAGCGCGCGCAGGAAGTCGACCCGGCGGAAGTCGGGCCAGTAGGCCTCGCAGAAGTAGAACTCGCTCTGCGCGCTCTGCCAGAGCAGGAAGCCGCCGAGCCGCTGCTCGCCGGAGGTGCGGATGACCAGGTCGGGGTCGGGCTGACCGCGGGTATAGAGGTGCTCGGCGATGTGGTCGACGTCGATCACCTCGGCGAGCTCCTCAAGGGTGATCCCGCGGGCGGACTGCTCGTGCAGCAGCGCCCGGACCGCGTCGGCGATCTCCCGGCGGCCGCCGTACCCCACGGCGACGTTGACCAGCAGCCCATCGACGTCGGCGGTGGCCGCCTCGGCGGCCTTGAGCCGCTCGGTGAGGTCGGAGGGCAGCAGGTCGAGCGCGCCCACCGGGTGCAGCCGCCAGCGGCGCTGGCCGGCGAGGGCGTCGACGGCGTCGCCGATGATCCCGAGCAGCGGGTCGAGCTCGGGCGCGGCGCGGTTGAGGTTGTCGGTGGAGAGCAGCCACAGCGTGACCACCTCGACGCCGACCTCTTCGCACCAGCCCAGCAGCGGCGAGATGTTCGCGGCGCCGGCACGGTGGCCGTGCGCGGCGTCGCCGCCGACCGCCTTGGCCCACCGGCGGTTGCCGTCCAGCATCACCCCGACGTGCTTGGGGAGCCGGTCGTGGCGGAGGCGTCGGGTCAGCCGCGCCTCGTAGGCCGGGTACAGCACCCGACGCAGCCCGCTCTTCCAGTCCACCACGGTCATTCACTTTACCCGGACCGTCCGGGATTGTGGGCCGGTCGGCGCGGGTAGATTGACCCCATGAAAGCCGTGCCCGAGCCCGCTCGCGAGGTCTCGACCGCGGCCCTCGAACAGCTCGGTGAGCACCTGGCGAGCATGTTCGCGGAGGCCAAGCCGCGGCTGCGCGGCTGGCTGCACGCGGTCACCGCGCCCCTGACGCTGGCCGCCGGGGTGGTGCTGGTCGCCCTCTCCCCCACCGCGTCGAGCCGGGTCGGCTCGGCGGTGTTCGCGACCTCCGCGCTGCTGCTGTTCAGCGTCTCGGCGCTCTACCACCGCGGCCGCTGGTCACCGCGGGTCTGGGCGGTGCTGCGCCGCTTCGACCACGCCAACATCTTCGTGCTGATCGCCGGCAGCTACACCCCGTTCACGCTGCTCCTGCTCGATGGGATCGACCGCATCGTGCTGCTCAGCGTGGTCTGGTCCGGGGCCGCCCTCGGCATGGCGTTCCGGATCCTCTGGCTCGGCGCGCCGCGCTGGCTGTACCTCCCGATCTACTTCGCGCTCGGCTGGGCCGCGGTGTTCTACTTCGGTGACTTCGTGCACAACACCGGCACCGCCGTGTTCGTGTTGATCGCGGTCGGTGGCGCGTTGTACAGCCTCGGCGGGCTGGTGTACGGCGTGAAGCGGCCCAACCCCTCGCCCCGCTGGTTCGGCTTCCACGAGGTGTTCCACACCCTGACGATCGCGGCCTTCGTCGTGCACTACGTGGGGCTGTCGATCGCGACGTACTCGCTGCGCTGAGCGCGCGGGCTAGCCCGCGCTAGCCCGGGCATCCGGTTCCCATCCGGTGGTTTACATCACACCCTCCTCCGGCTTACCGTGGATTTGGCACAGTTCCAGCGGATCGGGATGGAGGTGTCGAGATTGTTGAGACCTACGCGATCGCACCACGAGCCCGAAGGACCGTGACAGAACGCCACATCCGTTGGGAAGGGGAGGGCCCGGTGGCCCTCCCCTTTCACATGCCCAGCTGGCCGGCAAGCTCCTCGGCCGTAGAGACCGGCCGCGCGCACACCATCCCCCGGCACACGTAGGCGGCCGCCCTGCCGTCCACCAGGCCCCGCCCCTCCAGCAGAGGTACGACGGAGGGGGCCGGCCGGCCCACGACGACCACCGCCCCCGGCGAGGACGAGCCGCGGGCGACCCGCTCCAGGGCCGCCCGGCCCGGGTCGTCGGGGGCGCCGACCACGGCGATCTCCAAAGGGCCGACCAACGCCGCCTCGGCCGCGGCCAGCGACCAGCCGGCGAACCGGGGCGCCCGCTCGGCCAGCACCCGCACCGCCCCGAGGGCCACCTCAGCGGCCTCGCGGTGCCGGCCGGAGCCGGTCAGCGCGGCATAGCCCAGCAGCGCGTGCACCATCGCCGAATGGCCGGAGGGACTGGCGTTGTCGCTGGGATCGCGAGGCCGGCTCACCAGCGTCTCCGCATCGTCGGCGGTGTCGAACCAGCCGCCGTCCCCGGCCGCGAACCGGGCCAGCGCGGTGTCCAGCAGCTCCCCGGCCCGGGAGAGCCAGACCGGGTCCCCGGTGGCCTGCAGCAGCGCGAGGAACCCGCTGGCGACACAGCCGTAGTCCTCCAGCACGCCGGCGTGGCGACCGGCCACCCCGTTGCGGGACACCCGGAGCAGCCGGCCGTCTCGCAGGTGCACCTCGGTGAGCAGCCGGCCGGCCGCGGCAGCGGCGTCGACGTACTCCTGCACGCCGAGCAAGGTGCCGGCCTCGGCCAGCGAGGCGATCGCCAGCCCGTTCCAGGCGGCCACCACCTTGTCGTCGGTGGACGGCCGCACCCGGGCCGCACGCGCCTCGAAAAGCCGGGAGCGCACCGACTCGAACCGGTCGACGTCGTCGGGGTCCGACGGCAGCTGCAGGGTGGAGAAGCCGTGCTCGAACGTGCCGGCCTCGGTCACGCCGAACAGGTCGGCGGTCCAGGCGCCGTCCTCCTCCCCCAGGACCTCGGCCAGCTGGGCGGGGGCCCAGGCGTAGTACTTGCCCTCCACCCCCTCGCTGTCTGCGTCCAGCGCCGAGGCGAACCCGCCCTGCGGGGTGCGCAGCTCGCGGAGCAGGAAGTCCGCGGTCTCCCGGGCGACCCGCTCCCCGAGCGGCGAGCCGGTCTGCCGCCACCAGTGGGCGTAGACACCGAGCAGCTGCGCGTTGTCGTAGAGCATCTTCTCGAAGTGCGGCACCACCCAGTGCCGGTCCACACCGTAGCGGGCGAACCCGCCGCCGAGCTGGTCGTAGATGCCGCCGCGCGCCATCGCACCGCAGGTGCTGTCGACCATCCGCTGCGCGTCGGCTCCGGTGGTCGAGCCTGTCGAGACCCGGGCCGCGTGCCGCAGCAGGAACTCCAGAACCATCGAGGGCGGGAACTTCGGCGCGTTCCCGAACCCGCCGGCCTCCGCGTCGTACTCCCTGCCGAGCAGGGCCACCGCGCCGTCGAGCACCGGGGCGTCCAGCCCGCCGGTGCCGGCGAGCGACGCCTGCGCGGCCAGGTGCTCGCGGATGTCGCCGGCCACCTTGGCCACCTCGTCGCGGCGCTCGCGCCACGCGTCGGTGAGCGCGGCCAGCACCTGCCGGAACGACGGCTGCCCCTGCCGCGGGCGGTCCGGGAAGTAGGTGCCGGCGAAGAACGGCTCCCCGTCCGGGGTGAGCACCACCGTCATCGGCCAGCCGCCCTGGCCGGTCATCGCGGTTGTGGCCTGCATGTAGACAGCGTCCACGTCCGGGCGCTCCTCCCGGTCCACCTTGACGCTGACGAAGTGCTGGTTGAGGTACGACGCGGTGACCTCGTCCTCGAAGGACTCGTGGGCCATCACGTGGCACCAGTGGCAGGCGGCGTACCCCACCGAGAGCAGAACTGGTGCATCACGACGTCTTGCTTCCTCGAACGCCTCGGGTCCCCACTCCCACCAATCCACGGGATTACCTGCATGTTGTTGGAGATAGGGGCTGGTCGCGTTGGCGAGCCGGTTGGCCATTCCTGTGACTCCTAACGAGTGGCACGTGCATCACTTTTTTACCAAGTGATGCACGAGAGTGATGCACGAGATCGGCGTACGATGGCTTCTCCAGCGTAGGAGGTCTCGTGGGGACGCGTTCTCAGCCGAAGCTGCTCGCGCAGGGCAAGCCGCGTACGACGGACGGCAGCTCGCGGCCGTGGCGAGTGCGGCTCTATGCACCCTCGGGAGGCACCAACAAGTACCAGGTGTACTTCAAGGCGCCGGCCGGCGACGGCGAGCCGTGGAAGCGAGTACTCCGGCGCGCCAGCTCCGAGGCCGAGGCGCGCAAGATCTTCGCCCAGGCCGAGACAGCGTTGGACACCGACAAGGAGACGCCCGTCGGGGCCGACGTCCGCGCCTCGCGGACTATCCGCATGCTTGGCGAGCAGTACCTCA
>DASTWW010000107.1:0-6780 GCA_035765755.1 Nocardioidaceae bacterium | reverse complement strand
GAACGCACCACTCTTGTACGGCAGGTTCCCGGTCGCGGCTCCGGCCCCCCGGAACAGGAACATCGACCAGACCACGTTGAAGATCATGAACAGCGTGAACCACGCGCCGCCGAGGTGCGAGCCCTTGAACCGGGACTTGCGCCCCAGCCGCTCCGGGGAGTTCTGCACCCGGATGATCGCGAACACGATGATGCCGAGCAGCGCCATCACGGCGATGAAGTCCTGGGCGAAGCCGAGCACCGGCCAGTGGCCGATGAACGGGATCGAGAAGCCGGGGGAGAACAGCGCGCCGTACGCCTCGAGGTAGACCGACGCCAGGATCACGAACGCCCAGAACACGAAGAAGTGCGCGGCGCCGGGCACCGACCACTTCAGCAGCCGCTTCTGTCCGAACACCTCCACGACCTGGTTCTTCACCGCCGCGCCGAGGCCGTGGGTGACGTGCTCGATTCGGCCCGGTGCCGGCTGCCCGCTCGTGATCACCTGGTAGAGGAACCAGACGCGCCGGCCGGCGATCGGCAGGGCGATGGCGATCATCACCAGGCCCAGGATCATCACGAGAGGCATAGTCACTCCAAACCGGTCTGCGGTGAGGCTTTGTCGGCCCCGAGACTAGTCGTACGGCGCGGGGGCGACCGTGCCGCCATCGGCACGAACCCTACCAACGAGTAACTTAATGGCTGAACCGGGTGCGGCGTAACGTTGTGTGAGGCGGATCTCGCTGGTGACGGGCGCCGGACCGCGTTCGTAGGCTGGCGGCATGGTGGACCCGCTGACCCCCGTCCCGTCCCTGATCGCCCCATCCCTGATCGCGCTGCCCCGGCCCGGTCGGAAGGTGCTCCTCGAGCTCGACCTGACCCGTGGCCTGCTCGAGCAGCCGCCGGCGTCACCGGTGGGCGCGCTGCGTGCCCGGCATGTGCCGACCCTGCACGTCCTCGTCGACGCGCTCGCCCGGGCGGCCCGCGACGACCGGGTCGCCGGGCTGGTCGCGCACGTCGGCGAGCGGGTCAGCCTGGCCCAGTCCGGCGAGCTGCGCGCCGCCGTCCGACGGCTCTGCGAGGCGGGCAAGCCGACAGTCGCGTGGGCGGAGTCGTTCGGCGAGTCCGGGCCCGGCAACGTCGGCTACCACCTGGCCAGTGCCTTCGACGAGGTCTGGTTGCAGCCCAGCGGCGAGCTCGGCCTGGTCGGGGTGAGCGCACAGGCGGTGTTCGTCCGGGACGCACTGGCCAAGCTCGGCGTACAGGCGCAGATCTCCCAGCGGGCGGAGTACAAGACCGCCGCCAACATGTTCCTCGAGTCGGCGATGACCGAACCGCACAAGGAGATGGTGCGGGCCCTGGTCGACTCGGCGATGGCGACGCTGGTCACCGACATCGCCGCGGCGCGGCGGCTGTCCGAGCCGCAGGTCCGCGACGCGGTCGACGCGGCGCCGCTGACCGCGCAGGAGGCGGTGGAGCGCGGGCTGGTGGACCGGATCGGCTACCGCGACGAGGCGTACGCCGCGCTGCGCGAGCGCCTCGGCAAGGTAGAGACGCGTTACGTCGAGCGGCACCGCGACGGCGTGCGCGCGTTGGCCCGCAAGGGCCGTGACGTGATCCGGCACCGGCCGGTGGTGGCGGTGGTGCAGGCCACCGGGCCGATCCACCTCGGGCGCAGCGGCGGCTCGCCGTTCTCCGGGCACAGCATCGGCTCGGACACGCTGGGTGCGGCGCTTCGCGCGGTCGGCCGGGACGAGCACGTGCGCGCCGTGGTGCTGCGGGTGGACAGCCCCGGCGGTTCCTACGTGGCCTCGGACGCGATCCGTCGCGAGGTGCACGCGCTGCGTCGCACCGGCCGCCCGGTCGTCGCGTCCATGGGCAACGTCGCCGGCTCCGGCGGCTACTACATCGCGATGCCCGCCGACGAGGTGGTGGCCGGCGCGGCCACGCTGACCGGGTCGATCGGCGTGCTCGCCGGCAAGCAGGTGATCGCCGACGGCCTGGCCCGGCTGGGGGTACGGCGGGAGAGCGTCTCGGCCGGCCGGTTCGCGGAGATGTACTCCACCGAGCGGCCCTTCGACTCCCACGAGTGGCGCCGGCTCGAGGACCAGCTGGACCGGATCTACGCCGACTTCACCGGCAAGGCCGCCGAGGACCGGCGGATGCCGCTGGAGCGGATGCAAGAGGTGGCCAAGGGCCGGGTCTGGACCGGTGCCGACGCGGTCGAGCGCGGTCTGGTGGACCGGATCGGCGGGCTCAGCGATGCCGTCGACGTCGCGTGCCGGCGAGCCGGCATCCGGCGTGAGGACGCCGAGGTGCGCACCCTGCCCCGGGTCTCACCGCTGGACCGGCTCCGGCCGGCCCAGAACAGCGACGCCCCGCGCGGCGCCGCGCTCACGCTCCCCACGCTCTCCTTGCCCGACCAGCTGATGACCGCCCTCGCCCTGCCCGACCAGCTGATGACCCTCCTCGGGCTGTCCGGCTGGGGCGCTCTCACCATGCCGGTCCTCTGGGAGCTCCGCTGACCGATATTGGTACGTCTATCGCGACGTATAGGTCGCGTTAGCGACACGATGTCGGTGCGGCTACCGCGACGTATAGGTCGCGTTAGCGACACGATGTCGGTGCGGCTACCGCGACGTATAGGTCGCGGTAGCGACACGATGTCGGTACGACGGAGGGGGTGGCGGGGTCAGGGAGCGCGGCGGCCGAGGCGACGGCTGATCGTCTCGGCGGTGTCCTGGGCGGCGGCGACCGCGGTGTCGAGGTCGATCGTCTCCTCGGCCGGGTAGGTGACCGCGATCCCCGCGACCGGATGGCCGTTGTGATCCAGGACGGCGGCGGCCAGTGACGCGAAGCCCGGGGTGACCTCACCCTGCTCGACGGCGTACCCGCGCTGCCGGGTCTCGCTGAGCAGGGCTCGCAGCGCGCTCAGCGAGGTCGGTCCGAGTCCGTGCCGGTCCACGAACGCCGACCTGTCGGGATAGAGCGCGCGCACCTGGTTCGCCGGCAGCGCGGCCAGGATCGCCCGCCCGCTCGCCGTCAGCTGGGCCGGCAGCCGGACACCCACGTCGGTGACCAGCGGCGGCCGACCGGGTGCTCGCTCCTCCAGCACGTAGAGCACCTCGCGCCCGTGCAGTACGGCCAGGTGCGCCGACTGGCCCAGGGCGTCCACCAGCCCGGCCAGCGGTCGACGGGCGATCCGCTGCAGCGGCTCCTGGCGCGTGTACCCGCTGCCCACCTCGAACGCCGCCACCCCGAGCACGTACCGGTGCTCCTCGGGCAGGTGCACCACGAAGCCCTCGTCCATCATCGCGTTCACCAGGTGGTAGGCCGTTGAGCGCGGCAGCCCCACCGCCCGGGCCAGCCCGTCCAGGGTCACCGGGTCGGGCTGCCCGGCCAGGAACCGCAGCACCTTCAACGCGCGCGTCGCCGCGGGCACCTGGCTCATCGCTTCCCCTCCGACCTGTCACTCCGTCACCCGGCTCCAGCCGGGTCACCTAGTGGCCACTCACGAGCATAGGTCTCGGATCTGAGACACGTAAGCCGGGGCGCCGCTGGCCGCGGAGAGGACGGGGGAGTGGAATGGGCCCCATGAACATGGTCACCGTCGGGGTCGGCCCCGTCTCCTTCGACGACGTGGTCGCCGTCGCCCGCGACGGGGCGGCCGTCCAGCTCGGCCCGGACGCGGTCGAGGCGATCGAACAGGCCCGCGAAGCAGTCGAGAAGCTCGCGGCCGCCCCCACCCCGTCGTACGGCATCTCCACCGGCTTCGGCGCCCTGGCGACCCGGCACATCCCCACCGAGATGCGCGCCCAGCTGCAGCGCTCGCTGGTCCGCTCCCACGCCGCCGGCAGCGGCCCCGAGGTGGAGCGCGAGGTGGTCCGCGCGCTGATGCTGCTCCGGCTGTCCACGCTGGCCACCGGCCACACTGGCATCCGGCTGGCCACCGCCCAGGCGATGGCCGCGCTGCTCAGCAACGGCATCACCCCGATCGTCCGCGAGTACGGCTCCCTCGGCTGCTCCGGCGACCTGGCCCCGCTGGCGCACTGCGCGCTGGCGCTGATGGGCGAGGGCGAGGTCCGTGACCGCGAAGGAGTACGACGGAGCGCGGCCGATGCGCTCGCCGATGCGGGCATCGAACCCGTCGAGCTCGCCGCCAAGGAGGGGCTCGCGCTGATCAACGGCACCGACGGCATGCTCGGCATGCTGGTGCTCGCGCTGACCGACCTGCGCAACCTGTTCAAGGCCGCGGACGTGGCCGCGGCGATGTCCGTGGAGGCCCAGCTGGCCACCGACCGGGTCTTCGCCGCCGACCTGCAGGCCCTGCGCCCGCACCCCGGCCAGGCGAGGTCGGCGGCCAACCTGACCCGGATCCTCGCCGACTCCGGCGTGGTGGCCAGCCACCGCGGACCGGACTGCAACCGGGTCCAGGACGCCTACTCGCTGCGCTGCTCCCCGCAGGTGCACGGCGCCGCCCGGGACACCGCCGACCACGCCGCCACGGTCGCCGCCCGCGAGCTCGACTCCGCCGTCGACAACCCGGTCGTGCTCGACGACGGACGGGTGGAGTCCAACGGCAACTTCCACGGCGCCCCGGTCGGCTACGTGCTGGACTTCCTGGCCATCGCCGCGGCCGACGTGGCCAGCATCTCCGAGCGGCGCACCGACCGGTTCCTGGACAAGGCGCGCAGCCACGGGCTGCCGCCGTTCCTGGCCGACGACCCCGGCGTGGACTCCGGCCACATGATCGCGCAGTACACCCAGGCCGCGATCGTCTCCGAGCTCAAGCGGCTCGCCAACCCGGCCAGCGTCGACTCCATCCCGAGCAGCGCGATGCAGGAGGACCACGTCTCGATGGGCTGGTCCGCGGCCCGCAAGCTGCGCCGCTCGCTGGACGGACTGACCCGGGTGATTGCCATCGAGATCCTCACCGCCGCCCGCGCGCTCGACCTGCGCGCCCCCCTCGCACCCGCCCCGGCCACCGCCGCGGTGCTGCAGGTGCTGCGCGAGCGCATTCCCGGCCCTGGCCCTGACCGCCACCTCTCCCCGGAGATCGAGGCGGCCGTGGACCTGGTGCACACCGGCGCCATCGTGGCCGCCGTGGAAGACAAGATCGGACCCCTGCAATGACCCAGACCACCACCGGAGTCGAGCGCCGCTCCATCGACTTCGTCCCGCCCGAGGAACGTCACGGCCACCCGGCCAGCCTGTTCACCGTCTGGTTCGCCGCCAACACCCAGGTGACCACCGCGGTCACCGGCGCCCTCGGCGTGGTCCTCGGGCTGTCGCTGCCCTGGGCGGTGCTGGCCCTCATCGTCGGCAACGTGATCGGCGGCGTCGCGATGGCGCTGCACTCCGCGCAGGGCCCGAAGCTCGGCGTGCCGCAGATGATCCAGTCGCGCGCCCAGTTCGGCTTCTACGGCGCCGTGCTCCCGCTGATCCTCGTGATCTTGATGTACCTCGGCTTCTTCGCCAGCAGCGGCGTCCTCGGCGGCGCCGCGCTCGCCCAGTGGACCGGTATCGGCGAGGTGGCCTCGATCATCGTGGTCGCGTTCGTCTGCACCGTGCTGGCGATCTACGGCTACCGGCTGATCCACCGCTACGAGCGCTGGGTCTCCCTGCTCAGCGGCCTGCTGTTCCTGTACCTGTCGGTGCAGCTGGTCCGTCACATCGACCTCGGCGCGCTCTGGCACGCCGGCCCGCTGGACTGGGGCACGTTCGGGCTGATCACCTCGATCGCGGCGACGTGGCAGTTCACGTGGGGCCCGTACGTCGCCGACTACTCCCGCTACCTGCCCCGCGAGACCTCCACCGCGTCGACGTTCTGGTGGACCTACCTCGGGTCGGTGATCGGCGGCTGCTGGCTGATGTCGTTCGGTGCGGCCGCAGCCGCGGCGGCCGAGAAGGCTTTCGAGGGCGGCTCGGTCCAGTTCCTGACCGGGCTGGCCGGGCATGGCATCGGCTGGGCGGTGCTGCTCATCGTGGTGCTCGGTGTGATCGCGGTGAACGTGCTGAACCTGTACGGCGCGTTCATGTCGGCCACCACGACGCTGACCGCGTTCTGGCGGCAGCCGGTGACGCAGGGCCGCCGTGCGTCGTACGTCGTCGCAGCCGCCGTCGTGGGCACCGCCATCGCGGTGCTCGGCCGCGGCAACTTCGTCGGCAACTACGAGAGCTTCATCCTCTTCCTGTCCTACTTCCTGATCCCGTGGTCGGCGATCAACCTGGTCGACTTCTACTGGATCCGCAAGGAGCGCTACGACATCGACGCGCTGTTCGACCCGTCGCTGGGGTACGGCGCGTTCAACGTCCGCGCGCTCGCCGCCTACGTGATCGGCATCGTCTTGCAGCTGCCGTTCATGAACACCACGTTCTACGTCGGCTGGTGGGTCGACAACCTCGGCGGCGCCGACATCGCCTGGATCATCGGGTTCGTCGTGCCGGCGCTCGCCTACTACGTGCTGCTGCGGGGACACGCCCGCGAGCTGCAGATGGAAGGAGCTGTGCGATGACCGACTACTCCCACGGTGCTCGCCCGGTGCAGGCCCCGCGCGGCACGAAGCTGACCGCGCAGAGCTGGCAGACCGAGGCGCCGCTGCGGATGCTGATGAACAACCTCGACCCCGAGGTCGCCGAGCGGCCCGAGGACCTGGTCGTCTACGGCGGCACCGGGCGGGCGGCGCGCAGCTGGCAGGCATACGAGGCGATCATCCGCAGCCTGACCACGCTGAAGCCCGACGAGACCCTGCTGGTGCAGAGCGGCAAGCCGGTCGGGGTGATGCGCACCCACGAGTGGGCG
>DASTWW010000106.1:0-5563 GCA_035765755.1 Nocardioidaceae bacterium | reverse complement strand
CTACCTGCGCCGGGTCGCCGCCGAGCGGCGCAGCCAGCAGGAGCTGACCGACCTCGAGGCCGACGAGGCGCGGGTGGCCGCGCCGGACATCGTCTGAGCGTTTGTTACTCGGGGGTAGCAAAACCGGGCCGGTCCCCCTACCCTCGTCCCGTGGACGCACTCGACTTCGACGTGCTGGTGATCGGCTCCGGTTTCGGCGGCTCGGTCGCCGCGCTGCGGCTGACCGAGAAGGGCTACCGGGTCGGCGTGCTGGAGGCCGGCGCGCGGTTCGGCGACGACGACTTCGCCGCCACCTCCTTCGACGTCAAGCGCTACCTGTTCCGGCCCGAGCTCGGCTGCTACGGCATCCAGCGCATCGACATGCTCCGGGACTGCCTGATCCTGTCCGGCGCCGGCGTGGGCGGCGGGTCGCTGGTCTACGCGAACACCCTCTACGAGCCGCCCGAGCCGTTCTTCACCGACCCGCAGTGGCGGGGCATCACCGACTGGCGTGACGAGCTGGCGCCGTACTACGACCAGGCCAAGCGGATGCTCGGCGTGGTGCCGAACCCGGTGCACACGCCGGCCGACGAGGTGATGGAGAAGGTGGCCACCGAGATGGGCGTCGGGCACACGTTCCGGCCCACGCCGGTCGGGGTGCTGTTCGGCGAGCGGGGTGGGGAACGGGTCGCCGACCCGTACTTCGGCGGTGCTGGCCCGGACCGCAGGACCTGCCTGAACTGCGGCGAGTGCATGACCGGCTGCCGGCACAACGCCAAGAACACCCTGGTGAAGAACTACCTGCACCTCGCCGAGCGGGCCGGGGCGGTGGTGCTGCCGCTGACCACGGTGACCCGGGTCCGGCCGCGCGCCGGCGGCGGCTACCAGGTGGGCGTGCGCTACACCAAGGCGAAGGTACGACGGAGGGCCGTGCGGCGGACCCTGACCGCGGGGCAGGTCGTCTTCGCCGCCTCCGCGCTCGGCACCCAGCGGCTGCTGCACCGGATGCGCGCCGAGGGCCACCTGCCGCACCTGTCCGCGCGGCTGGGGTCCCTGTCGCGCACCAACTCCGAGTCGATCCTCGGCGCGATCGCCCCGGACCGGAAGGTCGACTACAGCGCCGGGGTGGCCATCACGTCGAGCTTCTACCCCGACGAGAACACCCACATCGAGCCGGTGCGCTATGGCAAGGGCAGCAACCTGATGTCTCTGCTGCAGACCGTGCTCACCGACGACCACGGTCCGCGGCCACGGTGGCGGAACTGGCTCAAGGAGATGTGGCGGCAACGGCGCAACGTGCGCCACCTCTACGACCTGCGGCACTGGTCGGAGCGCACCGTGATCGCGCTGGTGATGCAGAGCCTGGACAACTCGCTGACGACCTACCTGCGCCGCGGCCGGCTGACCAGGCGGCGCTACCTGACCTCCAAGCAGGGCTACGGCACGCCGAACCCGACCTGGATCCCGGCCGGCAACGAGGCGGCCCGGCGGATGGCAGCGCTCGTCGGCGGCACCCCCGGTGGCAGCATCGGCGAGCCGTTCAACAAGCCGCTGACCGCCCACTTCATCGGCGGCTGCGCGATCGGGGACTCCCCGCAGACGGGCGTGGTGGACGGCTACCAGCGGGTGCACGGGCATCCTGGGCTGCACATCACCGACGGGTCGGCGATCTCGGCCAACCTGGGCGTGAACCCGTCCCTGACGATCACCGCGCAGGCCGAGCGGGCTATGGCGTTCTGGCCGAACAAGGGTGAGCCGGACCCGCGGCCCGCGCTCGGTGCGCCGTACCGGCGGATCGACCCGGTCGCCCCCGAGCACCCCGCCGTCCCCGCGCACGCCCCCGCCGCGCTCCGGCTCTTACCGATATCGGGGCTGAAACGCGACGCATAGGTCGCGGTAGACGTACCAATATCGGTAAGACATGGGTCAGGGCCCGGCCGGGGGAGGGAGGGATTGGCCGGGCCCTGACGGCGTCCGCACGTGCACGGACGGAGGGACCCGGTATGGGAGGGAGTGCGTCACCGGGTCCGCCCTGCACAACGAGCCCGGTGACGGCAGGTTACGTAGTGACCGGTGTTTTCTCACCGGGCGCCGCGGACGCGGGCACCGGGTGGTTGGCCCGGAACAGGTCGGCCGGGTCGACCGCGGCCTTGACCCCGCACAGCCGGGCCCAGGTCTCGGGGTCGAAGCAGGTGCTCACGTCGACCGACCGCTCGGCGAAGTTCAGGTACGGCCCGACCAGGGAGTACGGCGTGAGCGCCTCGACGACCCGCTCCGCCTGCGTGCGCCCGAGCTCGGCGATCTCCGGCGTGGGCGCGATTGCCACCGCGAAGAACATGTAGGCGCCGTCGAAGGTGGACCGTGCGCCGCCGTCCTGGGCCGGACGGGCCAGCGCGCCACCGAGCTGACGCAGCTCCGCGGCGAGCAGGATCGACCCGCTGCCCGGGCCGGCGGTGGCCAGCAGGGTGTCCACCCCGGCGGCCGGCAGGTCGGACAGCGTGGTGGTGTCGGCGACCGCGGGCACGGGGTGCTCGGGGTCCATGTGCAGGTGCGCCAGCGCCGGCGACGGGGTCCGGACGAACGTGTCCAGCTCAGGTCCGAGCTCCCGCAGCCCGCGCAGCAGAGCCTCGGCCCGTTCGTCGTCCTCCAGCACCGCACCGTCGATGACCGTGAGCGAACGTCCCCGGAACGGCTCGGGGATGTCCGGGATCGGCGGCAGGTTCATCAGCCGGAAAGACGTGGTGACTGTTTCCGGAGCGTCCTGGCACCACTCCAGCCAGCGCGGCAGCACGGCCTCCGCCCGGGTCTGGTCCCAGACCAGCATCCCGGCATAGGAGGACTCGATCGGGTACGCGGCGAACTCCACCGCGGTGACCACGCCGAAGCTCCCGCCGCCGCCGCGCAGAGCCCAGAACAGCTCGGGCTCGTGGTCGGCGTCCACGCGGACCTTGCTCCCGTCGGCGGTCACCAGCTCGACCGCGGTGACGCTGTTGCAGGCCAGGCCGAGCTTGCGGGCGTACCAGCCCAGCCCGCCGCCCAGCGAGTAGCCGGCGATGCCGACGTCGGGCGAGGAGCCGTGCAGCGTGGCCAGCCCGCGCCGGCCTGCCTCCTCGACCGCGTCCAGCCACACGGTGCCGCCCTCGGCACGCATCACCCGGTTCTCGACGTCCAGCTGCACCCCGACCATCGCCGAGGTGCGCACGATCACGGTGTCGGAGAGGTCCCCGAGCGGTCCGGCGTTGTGGCCGGTGGTCTGGCCGGCCACCCGCAGTCCGGCGGCCGCTGCGGCCCGCACCACGTCGGCCACCTCGTCGGGGTTGGCCGGCAGGCACACCGCCGCCGGACGCTGGTCCACGACCAGGTTCCAGGCGCTGCGCGCCGTGTCGTACCCCGCGTCGCCGGGCAGGTGCACCGCCCCGGAGCACAGGCCGTGCAGGGCGGCGGCGGGCTCGACGGGAGCCGAGGAGCTGATGTCAGAGGTCATCCGCCAACCGTGGCGGGACGGATGGCTTCCCGCAATCACCCAAAAGGAGCATTTTCGGCGCCGGGAGCCGACCCGCCCCGCCGGCGCACGCGGCGATAGACTGCCCACTCCGACCGGCACGTCTCCTCAGAAGGGCCCCGGTGACCACCGAACACGACCTGGTGCTCGTCGTCGACTTCGGCGCCCAGTACGCCCAGCTGATCGCCCGCCGCGTCCGCGAGGCGCGCGTCTACTCCGAGATCGTGCCGCACACCATGCCGGTCGAGCAGATGATGCAGCGCAACCCCGCGGCGATCATCCTCTCCGGCGGCCCGTCGTCGGTCTACGAGCCCGGCGCGCCCGGCGTCGACGCGGGCATCTTCACGGCCGGGGTGCCGGTCTTCGGCATGTGCTACGGCTTCCAGGCGATGGCGCTGGCGCTCGGCGGAGAGGTACGACGGACGGGGCGGTCGGAGTACGGCCGGACCCACGTGACCGTCACGGAGCCGGGGACGCTGCTCGCCGAGGTGCCCGCCAAGCACCGGGTCTGGATGAGCCACGGCGACTCGGTGTGCTCCGCCCCCGAGGGGTTCACGGCGCTGGCCGCCTCCGGGCACTCCCCGGTCGCCGCGTTCGAGGACGTCTCCCGGCGGCTCGCCGGGGTGCAGTGGCACCCCGAGGTGATGCACACCGAGCACGGCCAGGCGGTGCTCTCGCACTTCCTGCTCAACATCGCCGGCTGCCGGCCCACCTGGACGATGGTGAACATCGTCGAGGACCAGGTCCAGCAGGTCCGCGACCAGATCGGCGACCGCCGCGCGGTCTGCGGCCTGTCCGGCGGGGTCGACTCCGCGGTCGCCGCAGCCCTGGTACAGCGGGCCATCGGGGACCGGCTCACCTGCGTCTTCGTCGACCACGGCCTGCTGCGCAAGGGCGAGGCCGAGCAGGTCGAGCGCGACTTCGTCGCCGCCACGGGCGTCTCCCTGCACGTGGTGGACGCCCAGCAACGGTTCCTCGACGCGCTCGCCGGGGTCAGCGACCCGGAGGAGAAGCGCAAGATCATCGGCCGGGAGTTCATCCGGGTCTTCGAGGCCGCCGAGGCCGAGATCGTCGGCGAGGCCGCCGAGCATGGCGACAAGGTGTCGTTCCTGGTGCAGGGCACCCTCTACCCCGACGTGGTGGAGTCCGGCGGTGGCGCCGGCACCTCCAACATCAAGTCCCACCACAACGTCGGCGGACTGCCCGAGGACATCGAGTTCGAGCTCGTCGAGCCGCTGCGCACGCTGTTCAAGGACGAGGTGCGGCTGGTCGGGGAGCAGCTCGGGCTGCCGCCGGAGATCGTCTGGCGCCAGCCGTTCCCCGGTCCCGGCCTGGCGATCCGGATCGTCGGTGCGGTCACCCGGGAGCGGCTGGAGATCCTGCGCGAGGCGGACGCCATCGCCCGCGAGGAGCTGACCCGCGCCGGCCTGGACCGCGACGTGTGGCAGTTCCCCGTCGTACTCCTCGCCGACGTGCGGTCCGTCGGCGTGCAGGGCGACGGCCGCACCTACGGGCACCCGGTGGTGCTGCGGCCGGTGACCTCCGAGGACGCGATGACCGCGGACTGGGCGCGGCTGCCGTACGACGTGGTGGAGACCATCTCCACGCGGATCACCAACGAGGTGGCCGCCGTCAACCGGGTGACGCTGGACGTGACCAGCAAGCCGCCGGGCACCATCGAGTGGGAGTAGGCCACATTCCTCTGCGGTATGCACGCATCCTGCGTATCCCTGGAGCGGTCATCGCCAGGAACACCAGCCGCTGAGGCTGGTTGCTGGAGACGGGATTTCGCCGAAGCGCCCGTGAGCGGCTGCGGTCCCACCTAACCTGGTAGGCCTAGCCGTGCGACCCGCACGGCCACTGTTGATCCGGGGGCATCTGGGTTCCTGGCCGACCCGTCAGGAGCTGAGATGTCCGAGCCAACCGGTGACTTCGTCGCCTTCGGTCCCGGTGCTTCGGCGACCCCGGCCAGCCCGGGTTCGCCCCGCCCGGGACGCTCCAAGCGGCCGGTGGCCGGCGGGATCGCGGCCGTGCTGGTCGGTGGTGTCGTCGCCGGCGGCCTCGCCGTCAGCCAGTTCCTCT
>DASTWW010000105.1:0-3491 GCA_035765755.1 Nocardioidaceae bacterium | reverse complement strand
AGGTGCCATCCCAGACGCCGGAGGCGACGGCCAGAGCGATGGAGACCGCTGCGATCGTGCCCGTGGCCACGGTGGGAAGCACGGCGCACGCGATCAGCGGCGCCACCGAGAACAGCGACACCAGCACGACCTGCCCGTCTGGAATGGCCACGTCCACCGCCACGAGCACGACGAGCCACCCGATCGCCAGGGCGGCGCCCATCGCCTGTGGTGCGCGGTCCGCGTTCATCCGCTGTGTCCTTCGGCCTGCGAGCCTCTCGTCTCAACGGTACGGACGGCGCTGGGAGTGAGCAACGAAACGAGACTGTACGCCTCCATCAGTCCCCGGAGAGGCGGGCCAGCGCGCCGAGCACCACGGTCCGGTCGGTGGTGGACCACATCGGCGGCAGGGACGCGCGCAGGAACCCGCCGTAGCGGGCGGTGACCAGGCGGGGGTCGAGTACGGCGACCACGCCCCTGTCGCTGGTGGACCGGATCAGCCGGCCGGCCCCCTGCGCGAGCAGCAGCGCGGCATGGGTCGCGGAGACCCGCATGAAGCCGTTCCCGCCGGCGGAGTCGACCGCCTTGGCGCGCGCGGACATCAGCGGGTCGTCCGGGCGCGGGAACGGGATCCGGTCGATGAGCACCAGCTGGCAGGTCTCCCCCGGCACGTCCACGCCCTGCCACAGGGACAAAGTCCCGAACAGGCAGGTGGCCGGATCCTCCAGGAACAGCCGGGCCAGCTCGGGCAGCTGCGCGTCGCCCTGGGCCAGGATGGTCAGGTGCGGCAGCCGCTCACGGGCCGCCTCCGCCGCCGCCTCGGCGGCCCGCCGGCTGGAGAACAGCCCGAGCGTGCGCCCGTTGGCGGCGTCCACCAGGTCGACGATCTCGTCGATCTGCTTCGGACCCAGCCCGTCGCGTCCGGGCGGAGGGAGGTGCCGGGCGACGTAGAGGATGCCCTGGTGCGCGTAGTCGAACGGTGACCCCACGTCGAGGCCCCGCCACGGCAGCGGCTCGTCGGTCCCGGTAACCGCGTGGCCGGCCTCGTCGCGGTCCAGGTCGGAGGCCGGCTCGGCGGAGTGGTCGGCCCGCTCCCCCGGCACCAGCCCGATGCTGGTGGCCAGCGCGTCGAAGTCGCCGCCGAGCTTGAGGGTGGCGCTGGTGAGCACCACGGTCTTCTCGCGCATCAGCTTGGAGCGCAGCGGCCCCCACACCTGCAGCGGCGCCACGCACAGCCGGTTCCCGCCGCGGACCCGGTCGCGCTCGGCCAGCCACAGCACGTCACCCTCGGCGTTGGCGGCCATCCGCTCTGTGTTGGCAAAGATCTCCTGCAGCCAGCCCCGGGCCTGGGTCCGGCCGGCGTCCCCCTCGGCGTCGGAGCTGGACTCCTTCGGGAACGCCGACAGCATCGCCCGGGTCCCGTCCCGGACCAGCACCAGCGCGGTGGCCAGTGCGTCGGGGAGCGCGTCCAGCCGGCCGGGCGGGGTGTCCTCCAAGGCATCGCGCAGCGCATCCGCCGCGTCGGCCAGGTCGTCGGCCTCGGTGCCGGTCCCGTCGGCGGACTCGACGTACCGTCGCGCCCGTCGTACCGCCCGCTCCACCTCCGGCGCGGACAGCTCGTCGGTCGCCGCCTGGGTGACCCGCGCGGACAGCTCGTGCGCCTCGTCGACGACCACCGCGTCGTAGTCGGGGATCATCGGCACGCCCTCGATCGCGTCGATGGCCAGCAGCGAGTGGTTGGTGACGATCAGCTGGGAGTGCGCGGCCTTCTCCTTGGCGCGCTCGGCGAAGCACTCGGCGGCGTACGGGCACTTCGTGGCGCCCAGGCACTCGCGGTGGTTGACCGAGACCTGCCGCCAGATCCGGTCGGTGTGCTTGGGCGCGGAGTCACGGTCGCCAGGACCGCCCTCGTCGGCCTGCTTCTCGGCCCACTGGCGCAGCGCGACCACCTCGGAGCCCATCGATCCGACGTCGAGGTCCAGGGTGCCCTGGTCGTCGGGCACACCCTCACGGATCCGGTGCAGGCAGGCGTAGTTGGAGCGGCCCTTCAAGACGGCGTACGACGCGTCGGCGCCCAGTTGTTTCCCGTTGGCCGGTGTCTCCAGCAGCGCCGGGATGTCCCGCTCGACGAGCTGGTGCTGCAGGGCCAGGGTGGCCGTCGCGACCACCACCCGGCGCTCGTGCAGCAGGGACGGGATCAGGTACGCCAGCGACTTCCCGGTGCCGGTGCCGGCCTGCACGAGCAGGTGCTCGCCCTCGGCCAGGGCGTGCTCGACGGCCTGGGCCATCTGCAGCTGGCCGGGCCGGTGCTGCCCGCCCAGGGCGTCCACCGCCTGGGACAGCACCTCCTCCACGGAGGCGCGGGCGGAGGTCACGGACACCGCGACACCCTAGCCGGTTCGTTCTTCCGGCGGGCGAGGCGATCCCCAGGTAGGCTCGACGCTCCGCCCGGGCCTCCGGGACCAACCCTGAGCCGCCCCCTGAGTCGGCCCAGGGTTCTGGCTCAGGGTGGAACCCGTCGCATACCTGATAGCGACTTCCGCGCGCACACAGAAGGCTTGTCTTCATGATCGAAGTAGACCGACTTTCCAAGAGGTACGGCACGTTCCTCGCCGTCGACGACGTCTCGTTCGCCTGCCGGCCCGGCGCCGTCACCGGCTTCCTCGGCCCCAACGGCGCGGGCAAGTCCACCACGATGCGGATCATCTCCGGGCTCACCCCGGCCACCGCCGGCACCGCCACCATCGGCGGCCGGCACTACCACGACATCCCCAACCCGGGAAGGCAGGTCGGGGTGCTCCTCGACGCCTCGGCGCAGCACGCCGGCCGCACCGGCCGGGAGGTCCTCACCCTCGGTGCGCTCGCCATGGGGCTGCCCCGTCGGCGCGTCGACGAGATGCTCGAGCTGGTCAGCCTGACCGCCTCGGAGTCGCGTCGCCGGATCCGCGACTACTCGCTGGGTATGCGGCAGCGGCTCGGCATCGCGCACGCGCTGCTCGGCGACCCGAAGATCCTGATCCTCGACGAGCCGGCCAACGGGCTCGACCCGGCCGGCATCCACTGGATGCGCGGGCTGCTGCGGGAGTACGCCGACCAGGGCGGCACCGTGCTGCTGTCCTCGCACCTGCTGCACGAGGTGGAGGTGATCGCCGACGACCTGCTGGTCATCGGCGGCGGCCGGATCGTGGCCCGCGGCTCCAAGGCGGAGCTGCTCGAAGGCTCGGGCACCTACGTCCGCGCGCTTTCTGCTTCCCGGCTGCTGGATGCGCTGGCCGCGGCGGGTCTGTCCGCGACACCCGCGCCGGATGGCGGCCTGCACACCGCGGCAACCGCTGAGGAGGTCGGCCGGGCGGCGGCAGCCGCGTCCGTCGTACTCCTGGAGCTGCGGCCGGCCGGCACCGCCGGGCTGGAGGAGATGTTCCTGCAGCTCACCTCCGAAACCCAGCGTGACACCGTCCTCGAAGGAGCCGCCGTATGAGCGCCGCGATCGCCGCCGCCCCCGTCACCGTCGA
>DASTWW010000104.1:0-14532 GCA_035765755.1 Nocardioidaceae bacterium | reverse complement strand
TCTCCTCGACGTCGGTGGGGACGGTGAACCGGTGCTCGAGCTCCATCAGAGGCCGGCCGCCTCGAGGACGGCGCGCCGGGTGAGGACCCGGGCGAGGTGCCGGCGGTAGTCGGCGTCGCCGTTGAGGTCGCTCGGCGGCTCGGTGCCCTCCGCGGCGCGCTCAGCCGCCTGTCGTACGGCATCCGCGGTGCCGCCACCGGACACGACCGCCTCCTCGGCCTCCCGTGCGCGCAGCGGGGTCGACCCCATGTTCGTGAGGCCGATCCGGGCCTCCGCGATCGAGCCACCGTCGGTGCGCACCGTCGCCGCGACGGCGACGATCGGCCACTGGTGCGCCACCCGCACGAACTTCTCGTAGTGCGCGCCCCAGCCGGTGTGCTTGGGGATCCGCACCTCGGTGAGCAGCTCGCCTTCCCCGATCGCCGTGGTGAACAGGTCCTCGAAGAAGTCGTCGGCTGCAACGGTGCGGCTGCCTGAGGATCCGGTGATCACGAACGACGCGTCCAGCGCGAGCGCGCAGGCGCCCATGTCACCGGCCGGGTCAGCGTGCGCGAGAGAGCCGCCGAACGTGCCGCGATGGCGCACCTGCGGGTCGGCCACCTGCACACCAGCCTTCATCAGCAGCAGCGCGTGCTCACGCACCAGCGCGTTGGTGCACACGTCGGCGTGCGTGGTCATCGCCCCGATCACCAGCGCGTCGCCGTCCTCGCGGATCCCGCGCAGCGCCTCGATCCTGCCGAGGTCGACGATCAGCGTCGGCGCGTTCAGCCGCATCCGGAGCACCGGCAGCAGGCTCTGCCCGCCGGCGATCACCTTGGCGTCCTCGCCGGCCTCGGCCAGCGCGGAGAGCGCCTCCTCGACGGTCGCCGGTGCGACGTACTCGAACTGTGCGGGAATCACTGGCCTGCTCCTTCGCTGCGCTCCGCCACGTCACTCTCGTCGAAGTGCGGCATCGCCGCCCCCTCGGTGGGCTCGGTCCCACCGCCGCCCCGGATCGCCTTCCAGATCCGTTCCGGCGTGCACGGCATGCGTACGTCGGACACGCCCATCGGCCGAAGCGCGTCGACCACTGCGTTCACGACCGCCGGTGTCGACGCGATCGTGCCCGCCTCGCCGACCCCCTTCACGCCGAGCGCGTTGGTGGTCGCCGGCGAGACGGTGTGGTCGATGTCGAAGCTGATCGTGTCGGCGGTGGTCGGCAGCAGGTAGTCCACGAACGACGCGGACACCAGCGTCCCGGCCTCGTCGTGCACGGCCTCCTCCCACAGCGCCTGGGAGATGCCCTGGACGAGCCCGCCGTGCACCTGCCCCGCGACGATCAGCGGGTTGACGATCTGGCCGACGTCGTCGACGCAGGCGTACTTCCGCAGCTTCACCCCACCGGTCTCGGTGTCGACCTCGACGGCGCACAGGTGCGTGCCGTGCGGGTAGGAGAACTCCTCGGGGTCGAAGGTCGCGTCGGCGTCCAGGGACGGCTCCACGCCCTCGGGGATGTTGTGGGCGTGGAAGACCGCGAACGCGACCTCGCCGAGGCCGATGGTCTTGTCGGTGCCCCGCACGCCGTACTTCCCGTCGGTGAACTCCAAGTCGTCGACCGACGCTTCGAGCAGGTGCGCCGCGATCGGCTTGGCCTTCTCGACCACCTTGTCCGCGGCGGCCAGTACCGCCATCCCGCCGACGGCCAGGGAACGGGAGCCGTAGGTGTCCAGGCCGCGCACGGCGATCTGGGTGTCCCCGTGCAGCACCTCGACGTCCTCGAACGGCACACCGAGCCGGTCGGCGACGATCTGCGACCACGCGGTCTCGTGCCCCTGCCCGTGCGGGCTGGTGCCGGTGATCACCTCGACCTTGCCGGTGGGCAGCATCCGGATCGCGGCGTGCTCCCAGCCGCCCCCGACGTACCCCTGCTCCCCCAGCCACCGCGACGGCGCGAGCCCGCACATCTCGGTGAACGTGGAGACCCCGATGCCGATCTGCACCGGGTCACCGGCCTGCCGCCGCTTGGCCTGCTCGGCGCGCAGGTCGTCGTAGCCGAACAGCTGCTTGGCCTTGTCGGTGGCCGCCTCGTAGTTGCCAGAGTCGTAGGTCAGTCCGGAGACGGTGTGGAACGGGAACTCCTCGTGCTTGATCCAGTTCCGCTCCCGGATCTCGATCGGGTCCACCTTCAGCTCCGCGGCGAGCTCGTCCATCATCCGCTCGATCGCGAACGTCGCCTCCGGCCGCCCGGCGCCTCGGTAGGCGTCGGTCCAGGTGCTGTTGGTGAACAGGTTGCGGCACTCGAACCGGTAGGCCGGGAACTTGTAGATCGCGTTGTACATCCGCGCGCCGAGCATCGGGATGTAGGAGGTGACCAGGCCGAGGTAGGCGCCCATGTTGGCCAGCAGCTCCACCTTCAGCCCGGTGACCGTGCCGTCCTTCTTCGCCGCCAGGGTCATCTTCTGCCACTGGTCGCGGCCGTGGTGGCCCGACATCAGCGACTCCGAGCGGGTCTCGGTCCACTTGCAGGGCTTTCCGGTACGACGGGCGGCGATGACCGTCAGGGCCTCCTCCGGAGTGAACTGCAGCTTGCCCCCGAAGCCTCCGCCGACGTCCGGGGCGATCACCCGGACCTTGCTCTCCGGGACACCGAGCACCAGCGCGATGAACACTCGCACGAAGTGCGGCACCTGGGTGGCGCTCCACACCGTGAGCTGCTCAGCCGTCGGGTCCACGGCCACCGAGCGGGGCTCCATGAACGCCGGGATCAGCCGCTGCTGGCGGTACTCGCGCTCGATCAGCACGCCACTGGTGCGGGCCTCCTCGATGGCCTGCTCGACCGACCCGCCGGTGCCCTCCTGCTCGGAGTCGAGCACGTAGTGCGCGGACAAGTTGGTGCCCAGGTCGGGATGCGCCAGCACGTCTCCCTTGTCGGCCTGCTTGAGGTCGAGCACCGCGGGCAGCTCGTCGTACTCCACGTCGACCAGCTCGACGGCGTCCCGGGCCTCGGCGGCCGACCGGGCGATCACCATCGCGACGATCTCGCCGGCGAACGCGACCCGGTCCACGGCCATCGCCGGGTGGGCCGGCGCGACCTGGTCGGGGGTGGTCATCCAGGCGTTGGGCAGTCCGCCCTGCTCCTCGGCGATGTCCGCGCCGGTGATCACCGCGACCACGTTCGGGGCGGCCTTGGCGGCGGAGGTGTCGATCGAGGTGATCCGCGCGTGTGCGAACGGGCTGCGCACCATCGCGACGTGCAACATGCCGGGGAGCACGACGTTGTCGGTCCACCGCGTCCGGCCGGTGATCAGCCGGTCGTCCTCCTTGCGGAGCCGGGCGGAACCGACCTCCCTGGTGGGCCGCTCCTCCATGGTGGTCATGACGCCGCCCCCTCCGTCGTACCGGACATCTCGGCCGGCTGCTGCCCGGACGCGGCCTGCACCGCGCGCACGATGTTGTGGTAGCCGGTGCACCGGCACAGGTTGCCCTCCAGCCCCTCGCGGATCTGCTCCTCGCTGGGCTTCGCGTTGTCGTTGAGCAGGTCGATGGCCTGCATGATCATGCCGGGGGTGCAGAACCCGCACTGCAGCGCGTGCTGCTCGTGGAAGGCCCTCTGCATCGGGTGAAGCTCACCGTCGGTGGCCAGCCCCTCGATGGTGGTCACCTCGTGACCGTCGGCCTGCACCGCGAGCACGTTGCAGGACTTCACGCTGCGGCCGTCGAGGTGGACGGTGCAGGCACCGCAGTTGCTGGTGTCGCAACCGACCACGGTGCCCACCTTGCCGAGCCGTTCTCGGAGGTAGTGGACCAGCAGCATCCGAGGCTCGACCTCGTCGGAGTAGCTGGCACCGTCGACCGTGACGTTGATTCGGGTCATGGCACGCTCCTGGGCTCGACGACAACCTGAGTGTGATCGTTGTCGGTTTGCCCACGGCTGGCAAGGGTCGGCCCATTTCCGGCGGACGAGCGGGCCGCGTGCTGCGGCGAGCGGGGCTACACGTGCAGCAGCAGCCGGCCGCGCACCCCGCGCTGCTCGATCCGGCGGTGCGTCTCGGCGGTCTGCGCGAGCGGAAGCTCGTCGGCGATCCGCGCCGTGAGCAGGCCGCGGCGCAGCAGGTCGTTGACCAGCGCGGCGGCCCCGGCCAGCTGGGGGGCCGTGGCCCGGCTGATCACGAACCCGGCCAGGGTGATGTCGCGGGTGTAGAGCGCGGCGAGCGGCGCCTCCCTCACGGGCGACCGGGCCGCGGTGAGCAGCACCCGCGCGCCGGGCCGGCAGACCCGGGCCGCGAGGTCGAGGTCGTTGTGCCCGGAGGTGTCCCAGGCGATGTGCACGCCGTCGGGCGCCGCCTCGAGGACGTGGTTGGCCAGCGCGGGGTCGCGGTAGTCCAGCACCGCCTCCGCGCCGGCGGCCTTGCACCGGTCGTGGTCCTCGGGCCGGGCAGTGGCGATCACCCGAGCGCCGGCCGCGGCGGCCAGCTGCACCGCCGCGGTGCCCACGTTGCCGGCGGCCCCGCCCACGAGCACGGTCTGCCCGGCGCGGAGCCCGGTGTGCACGAACCAGCCGAGGTACGCCGTGCCGGCCGGGTGCGCGACCGCGACGGCCAGCCCGGGGTCCACCCCGTCGGGCAGCGGGTACAGCCGGTCGGCGGGCACCACGGCGAGCTCGGCGAACGAGCCCTGGCGTCCTTCGTGGCCCAGGCTGTTGCACCACACCCGGTCGCCGACCGCGAACGGCACCGCCTCCGAGCCGACCGCGGCGACCGTGCCGACCAGGTCCCGGCCGACGACGAACGGGAACGGGACCGGGGTCCGGTAGCGGCCGGAGCGCACTAGTGCGTCCACCGGGTTGACCGCCACGGTCTGCACCGCGACCAGCACGTCGGTCGGCCCGGGCACCGGGTCGGGCAGCTCGCCGACCCGGATCGTGTCGGCCGGGCCGAGCTCCTCGACGTACGCCGCCCTCACCGGGCGGGTCCGCGCAGGCGGCGGCTCATCCGACCGGCTGGCTTCCGATCGGCTGGCTGTGGTGGATCCTGCCGCCGAGCTCGCCGAGCCGTTCCCCGCCGCCGCCCCAGCGCAGCGCGATGATCTCGGCCGCGATGCTGACCGCGGTCTCCTCCGGGGTGCGCGCGCCGAGGTCCAGGCCGATCGGCGAGGCCAGCCGGGCCAGCTCGTCCTCGGTCAGGCCGGCCTCGCGGAGCCGGGTCAGCCGGTCGTCATGGGTTCGCCGCGAGCCCATCGCTCCGACGTACCCCACCTCCGGCAGCCGCAGCGCCACCTCGAGCAGCGGCACGTCGAACTTCGGGTCGTGGGTGAGCACGGCGAGCACGGTGCGGCCGTCGATGCGGCCGGCCTCGGCCTCGCGCTTGAGGTACCTGTGCGGCCACTCGACGACCACCTCGTCAGCGGACGGGAAGCGCGAGTTGGTGGCGAACACCGGGCGGGCGTCGCAGACGGTCACGTGGTAGCCGAGGAAGTCGCCGATGCGGGCCACCGCGGCGGCGAAGTCGATCGCCCCGAACACCAGCATCCGCGGCGCCGGCGCGAACGCCCACACGAACACCCGCATGCCCTCGCCGCGGCGCTCGCCGTCAGGCCCGTAGCCGAGGGTGCCGCTGTGCCCGGTGGCCAGCAGCCCGAGCGCGTCGTCGGCGACGGCGGCGTTGGCGCGCTCGCTGCCGAGGTCGCCGGAGACGTCCCGGTGGCCGTCGCCGCCCTCGGGGTGTACGACGAGCCGCCGACCCACCCAGGCCGGGTCCGGGTGTTCCACGACGGTCGCCACGGCCACCGGCCGGTCGGCGGCGATGTCCTCGGCGATCGCCCCGAGCTCGGGGAAGGTGTGCTGGTCGACCTTCTCGACGTACACGTCCAGGATCCCGCCGCAGGTCAGCCCGACCGCGAACGCGTCGTCGTCGCTGACGCCGTACCTGGTCAGCACCGGCTCTCCGGACGCGAGCACCTGCTCGGCCAGCTCGTAGACCGCGCCCTCGACGCAGCCGCCGGACACCGACCCGACCGCAGTGCCGCCCGGGCCGACCAGCATCGAGGCGCCCGGGGGGCGGGGTGCGGACTTGAACGTGGCCACCACCGTGCCGACCCCGATGCTCTCCCCGGCCTGCCACCAGCCGAGCAGCTCCGGCAACACCTCACGCATGTGCGACCACCTCGATCAACTCCGCGAACGTCTGCAGCGAATGTCCCGCCACGAACCGGTCAACGTAGGGAAGGGCGGCCACGATTCCCTGCTGCACCGGCTGGTACCCGGCCTTGCCGCGGTGCGGGTTCACCCACACCACCCGGTGCGCGAGCCGGTGCAGCCGCTGCATCTGCTCACCGAGCAGCGCCGCGTCGCCGCGCTCCCAGCCGTCGCTGAACACCACGACCACCGCGCCGCGGGCCATCCCGCGCTGCCCCCACCGGTCCAGGAAGCTCTTCAGCGCCTCGCCGAGCCGGGTGCCGCCCGACCAGTCCGGGACGGTCTCGCCGGCGGCCACGATGGCCCGGTCCGGGTCGCGCTGGCGCATCGCCCGGGTGATGTGCGTGAGCCGGGTGCCGATGGTGAACACCTCGACGTTCCCGGCGGCCGTGGCGAACCGGTGCGCGAGCCGGAGCAGCGCGTCGGCGTACGCGCTCATCGACCCGGACACGTCGACCAGCAGCACCACCCGGCGCGGCCGGGTGCCGCGGCGCCGCCAGGCGATCTCGGCCGGCTCGCCCATCCGCGACAGCGTGCGGCGCAGGGTGCGGTGCGCGTCCACCTCGCCGCGCCGCCACGGGGTGCGGCGGGTGGCGGGACGGTGCGGGGCGCGCGGCTGCAGGGTGGCGAACAGCCCGGCCAGCCTTGACTTCTCGGCCGGGTCGAGGTCGGCGATGTCGCGGTGCCGGAGCACCTCGGTGCTGCTGGCGACCGCGTGCAATGACTCCTCGCCCTCGCCCTCGCCGGGCGGGCCGTCCTCGGTCAGCTCAGCGGTGGTGACGGTGCGCGTCTCCTGCGGGGGTCCGACCGGCACCGGGCCGCGGGACAGGAACCAGGACTCGAAGACCTGGTCGTAACGGTCCAGGTCGTCCGGTCCCGAGCACAGCGTGGTCCGCCCGGCCCAGTACGTCGCCCTCCGGTCGCCGATCCCCACCACGGAGACCGCCTCCAGGTAGGCCTGCGCGCGGTCCTGGGTGACCCGCAGCCCGGCGGCGCGCAGCGCGCGGGTGAAGCCGAGCAGCACCTCGTCCGGCGCATGGGTCGGTCTCGCCACCGCAGCGGCCGCGGGCGTCATGCCGGTGCCAGCATCCTGTCCAGCGCCTTGCGGACCCGCTCGGCGTCCTCGCGGTACTTCACGATGGTGCCCAGGGTGGCCGCGGCCACCTCCAGGTCGAGCTGCCGGACCCCGAGCTCCTCGAGGGCCCGCGCCCAGTCCAGCGTCTCGGCGACCCCGGGCGGCTTGAGCAGGTCCACGCCGTTGCGCAGCTGCTGCACCACGGCGACCACCTGCTGGGCCAGCGCCTCGGACACCTCCGGCGCGCGGACGCGCACGATCTCCACCTCGCGGCGCAGGTCCGGGTGCTCGATCCAGTGGTAGAGGCAGCGGCGCTTCAGCGCGTCGTGAATCTCCCGGGTGCGGTTGGAGGTGAGTACGACGAAGGGAGGCTGCTGTGCCGACACGGTCCCGAGCTCGGGGATGGTGACCTGGTAGGTGGACAGCACCTCGAGCAGGAACGCCTCGAACTCGTCGTCGGCACGGTCGATCTCGTCGACCAGCAGCACCGCCGGGCTCTCCTGCAGGGCACGCAGCACCGGCCGGGCGAGCAGGAAGCGCTCGTCGAACAACGAGTGCTCGGCGGCCGCCGCGTCCAGGCTGTGCTCGGTGGCCTCGAGGGCGCGCAGGTGCAGGATCTGGCGCGGGAAATCCCAGTCGTAGAGCGCCTGCGAGGCGTCGATGCCCTCGTAGCACTGCAGCCGGATCAGCGGCACGTCCTGGGCGAGGGCGAGGGCCTCGGCGAGCGCCGTCTTGCCGGTGCCCGGCTCACCCTCGAGCAGCAGCGGCCGTTGCATGCGCAGCGCGAGGAACCCGATGGTGGCGAGCGCCTCGTCGCACAGATAGCCGGTCTTGCCCAGCCGGTCGGCGAGGTCGGCTGCGGACTGGACGGGATCCATTGCGCCAGGCTACCCAGCCGCGCCGGTCCCGCCCGTCGTACCGCCTCCTTTCGTGCCGTGAGGTGCCGGAGGACTTCGGCGTCGCAGGTCCCGATACGGCGAGGAAACCGAACCTCAGCGGGCCAGGTCCTCCGGCCGGTCCACGTCCGCCCCGGTGGCCAGGTCCCCGCACTCGACCTGCACCACGTCCCGGCCGGCCAGGTAGTCGCGCGCCCCGCGGTCCCCCGAGACGCTGGCCAGCAGCCCGGTCCAGTGCGCACGGCCGAGCAGCACCGGGTGACCCGGCGTCCCGTCGTACGACGCGCGGACCAGGCTGTCCTCGCCGGCGGCCGCCGCGAGCACCCGCTCCAGCACGCACGGACCGACATCGGGCAGGTCCACGAGCATCACCACGGCGCAGTCCGCGGAGGAGGCCGACAGGCTGGCCAGCCCGGCCCGCAACGAGGCGCCCATCCCCTCCGCCCAGTCCTCGGCCATCACCAGCCGGACGGCGGGATCGCCCTCCCAGCCGGCCTCGGCGAGCAGCGCGGCGACCTCGGGCGCCGACGCGCCGAGCACCACGGTGACTGTCTCGCAGCCACCCTCGAACAGGGTGCCCAGCACCCGGTCCAGGTAGGGCACCGCGCGCTCGTCGCGGAGCAGCCCCTTGGGGGTCCCCATCCGGGTCCCGGAGCCGGCCGCCAGCAGCAGGCCGGCCGTGCTCACGGGACCAGCTTGGTCCGCGGTGGCCGCGTCAGCGGCACCCACAACGTGAACCGGTCCGCGCGGTAGGTGGACCGAGACACCTCGACGGCGACCTTGCCGGCGAACGCCCGACGAGAGATCCGCAGCACGCACCCACTCGGGGCGATGTCGAGCAGGTCCGCCTCGTCCCCCCGCGCCTCGCTCGCCTCGATGGAGTCCTCGCCCCAGGTGGGCATGATGTCGCGCCGCTGCAGCTCGACGTACAGGCTCGTCGGCAGCGGCGCGTCCAGGAACTTCGGCACCACGCTGTCGGCGAGGTAGGCGTCCTCGAGGCACATCGGCACCCCGTCCGCGAGCCGGAGCCGCTGCCAGTGCACGACCTTGTCGCCCTCCCTGATCTCGAGCGCCTTGGCGACACCAGGACCGGCCGACTCCATGCGGGCCAGCAGCGTCCGCGAGTCCGGAGTCATCCCCCTCCGACCGATCTCCTCGGTGTAGCTCGCCAGTGGCGTCGAGATGTCCACTTTCGTGCGCGCCACGAAGGTGCCCCGGCCGGGCACCCGTTCCAGCAGACCCTCGGAGACGAGTGCGTCCAGCGCCTGGCGCACCGTCATCCGAGCGACGTGGAACTGTTGCACGAGCTCGCGTTCCGATGGCGCGGGTGCCCCCGGCTCCGCGCCCGAGACGAGCTCACGCACGTACTCCCGCACCTGCACATGCTTGAGCACATTCTGGCGCGGCCCGTCGGGGGTCATGACCCGACCCATCGCACCTCCCCAACCGCTGCCGACCGCCCCCCGGCAACCCCGGGTCAGACGACAGCAGGCCCGAGGCGTTGCTGCCATAGCGTAGCCCGGTCCCTCGCCGACCGCCTCCCCACCGCCAAGGTTCGCGGAACGTAGGTGAGGAACCGGACAGCGACATGCGGCGGCGCGGCACCGATCACTCGGTCGCGATGGCCTGGAGTACGTCGAGGCGCGCGGCCCGTCGTGCGGGGAGCACGGCGGCCAGCACGCCGACCAGCCCGGAGGCGGCGACGAACCCGGCCAGCTGGCCGACCGGGACCGCGGTCACGTCGAGCCCCTGGTCCTTCAAGGAGGTCATCAGCGCCACCCCGAACAGCACGCCCAGCCCGACGCCGAGCACCGCGCCGAGCACCGCGATCGCCACCGCCTCCAGCCGCACCATCCGGCGCAGCTGGGCCCGGCTCAGCCCGATCGCGCGCAGCAGGCCGACCTCGCGCGTGCGCTCGATCACCGACAGGGCCAGGGTGTTCACGATGCCGAGCACCGCGATCACCAGGGCCAGCCCGAGCAGCGCGTAGATCAGGGTCAGCAGCTTGTCGATCGGCGCGCGCTGCGCCGCGGCGTACTCCTGCTGGTTCTTCACCGTCACGGTGGGCAACGCAGCGGTCTCCTGCTCGATCGCGGCCTTGACGTGCGACGGGCTCGCGGCCGGGCCGACGCTGACCAGCAGGTAGTTGTCCTCGGGCGGGAAGCCGGCACGCGAGAGCGTGCCCAGTGTGGTGGTGAACGAGTAACCCAGCATCGGGTTGGGCGCGTAGACGCCGACGACCCGGTAGCTCTTCGTGCCCGTCGGCACCGAGAAGCGCACCGAGTCGCCGACCCGGATCCCGCTGCCCCGCGCCTGCCGCCGAGACACCAGCACCGTGCCGTCGCGCAGCGCGGCCGCGGAGCCGGCGACCATCTGGATGCGGACGACGTCGCGCAGGGACCCGGCCGAGACACCCACCAGCCCCTCGCGGTGCCCGTCGACCCTGCCGAAGGCGTACCGGACCCGGGTCACCGCCGCCACCCCGGGCGTCTTCTGCACCCGGTCCCCGATCGACGCAGAGAAAGGCTGGGCCAGTGCGTTGGAGACCACCAGGTCGCCGAGGAAGTTCTCGGCGATCGCGTGGTCCACGCTGCGCTTGGCCGACGCCCCCACGATCGCCATGGTGGTCACCAGGGCGAGGCCGATCATCAGCGCGGAGGCGGTGGCGGCGGTACGACGGGGGTTGCGGACCGCGTTCTGCCCGGCCAGCAGGCCGACGGTGCTGAACAGCCGGCGGTACACCAGCCCGGCGGCCGCCATGAACGGCCGGCCGATCACCGCACCCGCGGCGGCCACCCCGAGCAGGGTCGCCAGCACGCCACCACCGACCCACCAGGCCGGGGAGGACACCGCGCCGTACAGCCCGGTCAGCAGGCACCCGATCCCGCCGACCACCAGCAGCGCGCCGACCGCCAGCCGGCGGTGCAGCGCGGACTCGGGCAGGGCCACGTCGTCGCGCAGCGCGGCCACCGGCGGGATCCGCGCGGAGCGGCGGGCGGGCAGGTAGGCCGCCAGCACGGTGACCAGGATGCCGACGGTGTACGACGCGAGCACGGTCCGCGGCGCGAACACCAGACCGGCTCCGGACAGGTCCAGCCCGAACGTCGCGAACAGCGCCCGGATGCCCAGGGCGAGCAGCACGCCGAGGCCCAGGCCGACCGTCGAGCCGACCGTACCGAGCACCAGCGCCTCGAACAGCACCGAGCCGGTCACCTGGCCGCGCGAGGCGCCGAGGGCACGCAGCAGGGCGAGCTCGCGGCCGCGTTGCGCGACCAGGATGGAGAAGGTGTTCACGATCAGGAAGCTGCCGACCACCAGCGCGATGCCGGCGAAGATCAGCAGGAACGTGGTGATGAACGACAGCGCCTTCTGCAGGTCGGAGGCCTCCTGCTTGGCCGCGGCGTCGCCGGTCACCGCGTCGTACCCCTTCGGCAGCGCCGAGGCGACCTGGTCGCGCAGCTGCTGCTCGGAGACGCCGGGTCCGGCGGTGACCCAGGCGTCGCTGAACGCGTCGCGGCCGCCGAGGAACAGCCGCTGCGCGGTGGCGGTGTCGAACAGCGTGAGGGTGGCGCCGTTGGTGGAGCCGCCGTCGCCGAAGGCCGCCAGCCCGACCAGCAGCGGGTGCAGCACGGCCCGCTTCCCGGTGGTGACCAGGTGCACCCGGTCGCCGATCCGGTAGCCGGCGCGCTGCGCGGTCTTGCGGTCCAGGGCGATCTGGCCGCCGTGCCGCGGCGGGTGGCCGCTGACCACGGTCAGCCCCTTCAGCCCGTGGCCGGCCGGCGCCCCGGTGTAGTTCAGCCCGATCCCCGGCGCACCCTGGCCACCGACCACCTTGCCGTCCGTTGCCACCACGAACACCCCGAAGGTGCGCACGTTGCCGTCCACGCGTTGGGCTCCCGGCACGTTCGCGAGGTGGTGCAGCACGGAGGCCGGCACCGTGCGGGTGGTCGGCTGCCCGGCCTGGCTGCCGCCGGCCGGCCGCACCACCACGTCGCCGACCGAGGAGGCGAACAGCGCGGTGAAGCTGCGGCCGAGGGTGTCGGTGAAGATCAGCGTGCCGGCCACGAACGCGACGCCGAGCACGATCGCGAACGTGCTCATCAGCAGCCGCAGCTTGCGGCCGAGCAGGCTCTTCCAGGCGGCCTTGAGCATCGGCTACTGCGCCGCCGCGGCCCGGGTCGGATCCACGTGGCTCATCCGCTCCAGCACCCGGTCGCGGTCCGGCTGCCGCAGCTCGTCGACCAGCCGGCCGTCGGCGAGGAACAGCACTCGGTCGGTGTACGCCGCGGCGACCGGGTCGTGGGTGACCATCACGATGGTCTGGCCGTACTCGTCGACGCACCGGCGCAGCAGCCCGAGCACCTCCGCCCCGGACCGCGAGTCCAGGTTCCCGGTCGGCTCGTCGGCGAACACGATGTCCGGCCGGCTGACCAGGGCACGGGCCACCGCCACCCGCTGCTGCTGGCCGCCGGAGAGCTCGCTGGGCCGGTGGCCGAGCCGGTCGCGCAGCTCGACGGTCTCGATCACGGCGTCGTACCACTCCTGGTCTGGCCGGCGCCCCGCGATGGCCATCGGCAGGGTGATGTTCTCCTCGGCGGTCAGCGCCGGGACCAGGTTGAAGGACTGGAACACGAACCCGATCCGGTCCCGCCGCAGCCGGGTCAGGTCCTTGTCCTTGAGCCGGGTCAGGTCGGTGTCGCCGAGGTACACCGAGCCGCTCGTCGCGCTGTCGAGCGCCGCGCAGCAGTGCAGCAGCGTGGACTTGCCTGAGCCGGAGGGGCCCATCACCGCGGTGAACTCCCCCGCGCACAGGTCCAGGGTCACCTCGTCGAGCGCGACCACCTTGGCCTGGCCCTCGCCGTAGGTCTTGGTCAGCGCCACCACACGCGCGGCCGGCTCCCTACGCTCCACGGTCCCTCCTGGTTGTGCAGGACCAACCTACGGTGCGCGCCGGTCGGGGCGAGCACCCCGGGTTGAGGAGCCCCTAGAACATGTGTTCGATCCGGCGTACGCTGGCCGGCATGACGGTGGGGTTCCAGGCATCGCTGTTCGACATCGGTACGACGGGCGGGGCGGACGTCGCGGCGGGGACGCCCGGGTCGGCGAGCACTCCGCGGCTCGGCGAGCTCGGCGCGACGGTGCAGCGGCACGTGCTGACCCGGGGCGCCTGGGTCGACGTACGCCCCGGCTGGATCACCGGCTCCGACGACGTGTTCGCCAAGCTCGTGCAGACCGTGCCGTGGCAGGCCGAGCGGCGGCAGATGTACGAGCGGGTCGTCGACGTACCCCGGCTGCTGCGGTTCTACGGCGAGGACGAGCCGCTGCCCGATCCGCTGCTCGACCAGGCGCGGGACGCGCTGAACGCGCACTACCGCGGCGAGCTCGGCGAGGAGTTCGTGACCGCGGGGATGTGCTACTACCGCAACGGTCGCGATAGCGTGGCCTGGCACGGCGACACGATCGGGCGCAGCCGCACCGAGGACACCATGGTCGCGATCGTTTCGCTGGGCGAGGCGCGTCGGTTGTCGCTGCGGCCGCGGACCGGAGGCGCGTCGCAGCGTCATTCCTTGGGCTTCCCGCTCGGGCACGGGGACCTGATCGTGATGGGCGGGTCCTGCCAGCGGACCTGGGAGCACGCGATCCTCAAGACCGCGCGGCCGGTGGGCCCGCGGATCAGCGTGCAGTTCCGGCCGCGCGGGGTGCGCTGACCGCCGCCGGCATGCAGAAGGGCCCCGGCCGAAGCCGGGGCCCTTCTGTGCTCCTGGTGTCGAGACGCTCGCTTGGCTCGCTCCTCGACCGGCAGCAGGTGGACTCAGAAGTCCATGCCGCCCATGCCGCCGTCGGCACCCGGCATCGCCGGAGCCTTCTCCGGCTTGTCGGCCACGACCGCCTCGGTGGTGAGGAACAGCGCGGCGATCGACGCGGCGTTCTGGAGCGCCGAGCGGGTCACCTTGGCGGGGTCGATGATCCCGCTGGTCACCATGTCGACGTACTCCCCGGTGGCCGCGTTCAGGCCGAAGCCGGCCTGCAGGTTGCGGACCTTCTCCGCCACGACGCCGCCCTCGAGGCCGGCGTTGATGGCGATCTGCTTGAGCGGACCCTCGGTGGCCAGCTTGACGATCGCGGCACCGGTGGCCTCGTCGCCCTCGAGCTCGAGCTTCTCGAACGCCTTGTCGCCGGCCTGGACGAGAGCCACGCCGCCACCGGCGACGATGCCCTCCTCGACGGCCGCCTTCGCGTTGCGCACAGCGTCCTCGATGCGGTGCTTGCGCTCCTTGAGCTCGACCTCGGTGGCCGCACCGACCTTGATCACCGCGACGCCGCCGGCCAGCTTGGCCAGCCGCTCCTGCAGCTTCTCGCGGTCGTAGTCGGAGTCGCTCTTCTCGATC
>DASTWW010000103.1:0-10606 GCA_035765755.1 Nocardioidaceae bacterium | reverse complement strand
CGGCCGGCCTGACTGCCCACCCGGGTGCGGACCTGTCGCTGACTCGGGTCCCCGGGTGGCAGCAACAACTCCGCACCGCAGGAGCAGGCGGGGGCGGCGCGATTGGTGGCGCACACCGCCCCGGGCCTAGACTCGGCGGCGCCCTAGTGAAGCGCTTCACAAGCCGGGACGGGTCCGCCATGACGCCAGCGCCGTACGACGCCGACGTGATCGTCGTCGGTGCCGGCCCCGGTGGCGCGGCGGCCGCGTTCCACCTGGCGCGGGCCGGGCACGAGGTGCTGCTGCTGGAGAAGGCCCGGTTCCCGCGGGAGAAGGTCTGCGGCGACGGGCTCACCCCGCGCGCGGTCCGCCAGCTGGTGCGGCTCGGCATCGACCTCGACGCCCCCGGCTGGATCAAGAACCACGGCCTGCGGGTGCGCGGCGGCGGCCACCAGATCGAGCTGCCCTGGCCGGACCTGGCCTCCTTCCCGTCGTACGGGCTGGTCCGCACCCGCCTCGACTTCGACGAGATCCTCGCCCGGCACGCCGAGAAGGCCGGCGCCCGGCTGCTGGAGCGCCAGGCGGTCACCGGCCCGGTGCTCGACGAGCGCACCGGCCGGGTCGTCGGGGTGACCGCCAAGCCGGTCGACGACCGCGGCCGCAAGGTCGGCGACGAGGTGACCTACACCGCTCCGGTGGTGATCGCCGCTGACGGCGTCTCCGCGCGGATGGCGCTCGCGCTCGGCCTGGAGAAGCGCCCCGACCGGCCGCTGGGAGTGGCGGTGCGCACCTACTACACCAGCCCCCGCCACGACGACGACTGGATGGAGTCCTGGCTGGAGCTGTGGGAGGGCACCCCGGGCCGGTCCCGGCTGCTGCCCGGCTACGGCTGGATCTTCGGCGTCGGAGACGGTACGTCGAACGTGGGGCTCGGGATCCTGAACACCTCGAGCGCGTTCGGCAACACCGACTACAAGGACCTGCTGCGCCGGTGGCTGGACAACACCCCCGAGGAGTGGGGCTACCGCGAGCACAACATGGTCGGCAAGATCGGCGGTGCCGCGCTGCCCATGGGCTTCAACCGGAAGCCGCACTACACCCGCGGCGTGCTCCTCGTCGGCGACTCCGGCGGGATGGTCAACCCGATGAACGGCGAGGGCATCGCCTACGCCATGGAGTCCGGCGAGATGGCGGCCGCCTCCGTCGTACAGGCGCTCGGGCGACCGGCCGCCGACCAGGAGCGCGCGCTGCAGGCGTATCCTGCCGCGTTGGACGCGACGTACGGCGGCTACTACACACTCGGGCGGCTGTTCGTGCGGCTGATCGGCAACCCACAGGTGATGAAGCAGGCGACCAGGCTCGGCCTCCCGCGGCCGACGCTGATGCGGTTCGTGCTCAAGCTGATGGCGAACCTCAGCGATCCGCGGGGCGGTGACGCGTCCGACCGCATCATCAACGCGCTGAGCAAGGTGGCTCCCGCCGCCTAGACCCAGCACGCATGGCCGCCGTCCGCGGTGGCTACCTACGAGGCAGGAAGAGAGGACGAGAGCGGTGTACATGCCAGTGATCGCACTGGGGATCATCGCGGCGGCGTTCGCGGTGTTCTCGGTGGTGATGAGCACCCTCGTCGGACCCAAGCGCTACAACCGGCCCAAGCTCGACTCCTACGAGTGCGGTATCGAGCCCACCCCGCAGCCGGTCGGCGGCGGCCGGTTCCCGGTGAAGTACTACATCACCGCGATGCTGTTCATCGTCTTCGACATCGAGATCATCTTCCTGTACCCGTGGGCTGTGTACTTCGACAGCATGAAGGTCTTCGGGCTGGTCGAGATGCTGCTGTTCATCGTGACCGTTTTCGTCGCCTACGCCTACGTGTGGCGCCGCGGCGGCCTGGAGTGGGACTGATCAATGGGTCTTGAAGAGAAGCTTCCCAGCGGGGTGCTGCTGAGCACCGTCGAAGGTGTCGCGGGCTACTTCCGCAAGGCGTCGTTCTGGCCGGCCACCTTCGGCCTGGCCTGCTGCGCCATCGAGATGATGACCTCCGGCGGGCCGCGCTACGACCTCGGCCGCTTCGGCATGGAGGTGTTCCGCGCCTCGCCGCGGCAGGCCGACCTGATGATCGTGGCCGGCCGGGTCAGCCAGAAGATGGCCCCGGTGCTGCGCCAGATCTACGACCAGATGCCCGACCCGAAGTGGGTGCTGGCGATGGGCGTGTGCGCCAGCTCGGGCGGCATGTTCAACAACTACGCGATCGTGCAGGGCGTCGACCACGTCGTGCCCGTCGACATGTACCTGCCCGGCTGCCCGCCGCGGCCGGAGATGCTGATCGACGCGATCCTCAAGCTGCACGACCAGGTGCAGCACTCCAAGCTCGGCAAGCACCGCGAGGCCGAGATCGAGGAGAGCGAGACCGAGGCGCTGAACGCGCTGCCGACCTCCGACATGAGAGGGCTGCTGCGATGAGTCCCAAGGAGCCCGGCGAGTTCCCCGAGGTGACGCCCGGCACCGAGGACGACGCGACCGACAACCTGCCCGAGAACACCCTCCCGGTGGAGCCGGAGGCGCTGGCGCCGGAGGTCGTCGAGGTACGGCGCGGCATGTTCGGCGTCACGGGCAGCGGCGACACCAGTGGGTACGGCGGCCTGGTCCGCCCGGTCACCATGCCCGGCGGAACCCCACGGCCCTACGGCGGCTGGTTCGACGAGGTCGCCGACAACCTGGGTGCCGCCCTGGCCGAGGCCGGCCTGCCGCACGCGGTCGAGAAGGTCGTGGTGCACCGCGGCGAGCTCACCTTGTTCATCCGGCGCGCGGACCTGCTCGGCGTGGCCAAGCTGATGCGCGACGACCCGGCCCTGCGCTTCGAGTTCTGCTCCGGCGTGTCCGGGGTGCACTACCCGGAGGACCAGGGCCGCGAACTGCACGCGGTCTACCACCTGCTGTCGATGACCCACAACCGCCGGATCCGGCTCGAGGTCACCTGCCCCGACGGCGACCCGCACGTTCCGTCGGTGGTCTCGGTGTACCCGACCAACGACTGGCACGAGCGGGAGACCTACGACTTCTTCGGGATCATCTTCGACGGGCACCCCGCGCTGACCCGCATCGAGATGCCCGACGACTGGCCCGGACACCCGCAGCGCAAGGACTACCCGCTCGGCGGCATCCCGGTGGAGTACAAGGGCGCCACCATCCCGCCGCCGGACACCCGGAGGGCCTACAACTGATGACTGCCACCCAGAACGACCCTTACGCCCAGGCCTCCGACACCGCCGAGGGCCGGGTCTTCACCGTCACCGGCCAGGACTGGGACTCCGTCGTCGCCGGCGTCGCCGAGGAGGCCGAGGAGCGGGTCGTGGTCAACATGGGGCCCCAGCACCCCTCGACCCACGGCGTGCTCCGGCTGATCCTCGAGCTCGAGGGCGAGACGGTGACCGAGGCCCGCTGCGGCATCGGTTACCTGCACACCGGCATCGAGAAGAACATGGAGTTCCGCTCCTGGACGCAGGGCGTCACGTTCTGCACCCGGATGGACTACCTGTCGCCGTTCTACAACGAGGCCACCTACTGCCTGGGCGTCGAGCGGCTGCTCGACATCGAGGACGAGATCCCCGAGAAGGCGCAGGTGATGCGCGTCCTGCTGATGGAGATCAACCGGATCTCCTCGCACCTGGTCGCGATCGCCACCGGCGGCATGGAGATCGGCGCGCTGACCGTGATGACCATCGGGTTCCGGGAGCGTGAGCTGTGCCTGGACCTGTTCGAGCTGATCACCGGCCTGCGGATGAACCACGCGTTCATCCGGCCCGGCGGCGTCGCCCAGGACATGCCGCCCGGCGCGCTGGACCAGATCCGCGACTTCGTCGCGCTGATGAAGAAGCGGCTTCCGGAGTACGCCGACCTGTGCAACGCCAACCCGATCTTCAGGGCCCGCCTGGAGAAGGTCGGCGTCCTGGACCTGTCCGGGTGCCTGGCGCTGGGCCTGACCGGGCCGCCGCTGCGCGCGACCGGCTACCCCTGGGATCTGCGCAAGACCCAGCCGTACTCCGGCTACCAGGACTACGACTTCGACGTGGTCACCTGGGACACCGCCGACTCCTACGGCCGGTTCCGGGTGCGGCTGGCGGAGATGTGGGAGTCGCTGCGGATCATCGAGCAGGCGGCCGACCGGCTGGCCGGCCTCGAGGGCGCGCCGGTGATGGTCACCGACAAGAAGATCGCCTGGCCCAGCCAGTTGGCGATCGGCTCCGACGGCATGGGCAACAGCCTGGACCACATCCGGCACATCATGGGCGAGTCCATGGAGGCCCTGATCCACCACTTCAAGCTGGTGACCGAGGGCTTCCGGGTGCCGGCCGGGCAGGCCTACGTGCCCGTCGAGTCCCCGCGCGGCGAGCTCGGTGCCCACGTGGTCTCCGACGGCGGCACCCGCCCCTACCGGGCGCACTTCCGGGACCCGTCGTTCACGAACCTGCAGGCCACCTCGGTGATGGCCGAGGGCGGCCTGGTCGCAGACGTGATCGTCGCCATCGCCTCGATCGACCCCGTGATGGGTGGAGTGGACAGATAGATGACCCAGGACAACGCCATCGCCGCGGGCGGACTCAGCTTCCGCGACGAGCACCCGACGACGTACGCCGAGCTCGAGGAGATCGTCGCGCGCTACCCGCAGCCGCGCTCCGCGCTGCTCCCGATGCTGCATCTCGTGCAGAGCGTTGAGGGCCGCGTCACCGCGCGGGGCATCGAGGTCTGCGCGGACATCCTCGGCCTCTCCGCCGCGGAGGTGTCCGGCGTGGCCACCTTCTACACGATGTACAAGCGGCGCCCGGTCGGTGACTACCACGTCGGGGTGTGCACGAACACGCTGTGCGCGGTGATGGGCGGCGACGCCATCTTCGACCGGCTCAAAGAGCACTTGGGCGTCGGCAACGACGAGACTGCTTGGGCTGAAGGCGACGAGCGGAAGAGCATCACCCTCGAGCACGTGGAGTGCAACGCGGCCTGCGACTTCGCGCCGGTGATGATGGTCAACTGGGAGTTCATGGACAACATGGACCCGGTCAAGGCCACCCAGCTCGTCGACGACCTGCGCGAGGGCAAGGAGGTGCACTCGACCCGCGGTCCGCGGATCTGCACCTGGCGGCAGGCCGAGCGGGTGCTCGCCGGCTTCCCCGACGACCTCGCCGACGAGGGCCCGGCCGCCGGGCCGGCCACCCTGGCCGGGCTGGAGATCGCCAAGGAGAACGGCTGGAAGGCGCCGGCGGCCAAGCGCGCCCGCCGCGGCTCCGGCACGTCGGAGCACGCCCAGGAGGCGCTGTTCGACACCACGCCGGCGAAGGCCGCCGAGCACGCGGACACCTCCCGCGCGGAGTCCGAGACGAAGACCGACAAGGCCAGTGACGACAGGGATGGCGACAAGTGACCGACATGCTCACCCCCGTCCTCTCCGCGGGCTGGGACGCCGACCGGGCCTGGACCCTGGACGCCTACAAGAAGACCGGCGGCTACCAGGCGCTCGACACCGCGTTCGGCATGGAGCAGGACGCGGTCATCGACCTGGTCAAGGAGTCCGGGCTGCGCGGCCGCGGCGGCGCCGGCTTCCCGACCGGCATGAAGTGGGGCTTCATCCCGCAGGGTCCAGAAAAAGACGGCACAGTCAAGCCTCATTATCTCGTGGTCAACGCTGACGAGTCCGAGCCGGGCACCTGCAAGGACATCCCGCTCATGATGGCCAGCCCGCACACGCTGGTCGAGGGCGTGATCCTGACCTGCTACGCCATCCGCGCGAACCATGCCTTCATCTACGTGCGCGGTGAGGTTCTGCACGTCGTACGGCGTCTGCAGCGGGCTGTGCAGGAGGCCTACCTCGCCGGCCACCTCGGCAAGGACATCCACGGCTCCGGCTACGACCTGGACGTGGTCGTGCACGCCGGCGCCGGCGCCTACATCTGCGGCGAGGAGACCGCGCTGCTCGACTCGCTCGAGGGCCGCCGCGGCCAGCCCCGGCTGCGCCCGCCGTTCCCCGCGGTGGCCGGCCTGTACGCCTCGCCGACGGTGATCAACAACGTAGAAAGCATCGCGTCGGTGCCGTGCATCGTGCGCAACGGCGCGGACTGGTTCGGCTCGATGGGCACCGAGAAGAGCAAGGGCATGACGCTCTACTCGCTGTCCGGGCACGTCAAGCGGCCCGGGCAGTACGAAGCGCCGCTGGGCATCACGCTGCGCGAGCTGCTGGACCTGTCCGGCGGCGTGCGCGAGGGCCACGAGCTGAAGTTCTGGACCCCCGGCGGGTCGTCGACGCCGATCCTGACGTCTGCGCACCTCGACGTGCCGCTGGACTACGAGGGCGTCGGCGAGGCCGGCTCGATGCTGGGCACCAAGGCGCTGCAGATCTTCGACGACACCACCTGCGTGGTGCGCGCCGTGCTCCGCTGGACCGAGTTCTACAAGCACGAGTCCTGCGGCAAGTGCACCCCCTGCCGCGAGGGCACCTGGTGGCTGGTGCAGACGCTGACCCGGCTGGAGCGGGGCGACGGCACCGAGAACGACCTCGAGCTGCTGCTCGACCAGTGCGACAACATCCTGGGCCGGGCGTTCTGCGCGCTCGGGGACGGTGCCACCAGCCCGATCACCTCCTCCATCCAGTACTTCCGCGAGGAGTACATCCGCCACTTCACCGAAGGAGGCTGCCCGTTCGACCCGGCGGCAGCCGCGCTCTTCGCCACTGAAGGAGCCATGGCATGACGGTCTCGGCCGAACGAACCGGCGACGTCGAGAAGCGTGAGGACCTGGTCAGCCTGACCATCGACGGCGTCGAGGTCAGCGTGCCCAAGGGCACCCTGGTGATCCGCGCCGCCGAGCAGATCGGCGTGCAGATCCCGCGGTTCTGCGACCACCCGCTGCTCGACCCGGTGGGCGCCTGCCGCCAGTGCCTGGTCGAGGTGCCCGACATGGGCAACGGCCGCGGCATGCCCAAGCCGCAGGCCTCCTGCACGCTGCCGGTCGCCGAGGGCATGGTGGTCAACACCCAGGCAACCTCGCCGGTCGCGGACAAGGCGCAGCAGGGGATCATGGAGTTCCTGCTGATCAACCACCCGCTCGACTGCCCGATGTGCGACAAGGGCGGCGAGTGCCCGCTGCAGAACCAGGCGATGTCCAACGGACGCGGCGAGTCGAGGTACGTCGAGCAGAAGCGGACCTACCCCAAGCCGATCAACATCTCCGCCCAGGTGCTGCTGGACCGGGAGCGGTGCATCCTCTGTGCTCGCTGCACCCGGTTCTCCGAGCAGATCGCCGGTGACCCGTTCATCGAGATGATCGAGCGGGGCGCGCTGCAGCAGGTCGGCATCTACGAGCAGGAGCCGTTCGAGTCCTACTTCAGCGGCAACACGATCCAGATCTGCCCGGTCGGCGCGCTGACCTCCGCGTCGTACCGCTTCCGGTCCCGGCCCTTCGACCTGGTCTCGGTCTCGTCGGTCTGCGAGCACTGCGCCTCGGGGTGCGAGCTGCGCACCGACATCCGGCGCGGCAAGGTGATGCGCCGGCTGGCCGGCTTCGAGCCCGAGGTCAACGAGGAGTGGAACTGCGACAAGGGCCGCTTCGCGTTCACCTACCCGCGGCAGCCGGACCGGCTGACGCACCCGCTGGTGCGTGACGAGGACACCCACGAGCTGCGACCGGCGTCCTGGCCGGAAGCGTTCGCCGTCGCCGCCCGCGGCCTGCAGGCGGCTCTTCGGGACGCCTCGTCCCTCGGCTCCTCAGGAACCACCGGCGGGGTCGGCGTGCTGACCGGTGGCCGGCTGACCGCCGAGGACGCCTACGCGTACTCGAAGTTCGCGCGGGTGGCCCTAAACACCAACGACATCGACTTCCGCTCCCGCGAGCACTCCGCGGAGGAGATGGAGTTCCTCGCTGCCCGGATCGCCGGCACCTCGCTGGGCGCGACCTACCGCGACCTGGAGAAGGCGGGCAAGGTGCTCCTGGTCGGCTTCGAGCCGGAGGAGGAGTCGCCGATCGTGTTCCTTCGGCTGCGCAAGGCGGCCCGCAAGCACGGCACCCGGGTGTTCTCCGTCGCGCCGTACACCTCGCGGGGCCTGCAGAAGATGCGCGGCACGCTGCTGCGCACCGCACCCGGCCAGGAGACGGCGGTGCTGGACGACCTGGCACGCGACGCGAGCGCGGCGCTCGGCTCCGCGCTCGACGGCTCGGACGTGATCCTGGTCGGCGAGCGGATGGCCACCGTCCCAGGCGCGCTGTCCGGGGCGGCAGCCCTGGCCGACGCGACCGGCGCCAGGCTGGCCTGGGTGCCGCGCCGGGCCGGCGACCGCGGAGCGGTCGAGGCCGGCTGCCTGCCCAACGTGCTCCCGGGCGGCCGCCCGGTCGAGGACGCCGCGGCACGGGTGGACGTGGGCACCGTCTGGGGTACCACGGTCCCGCACGCCCCCGGTCGCGACACCAGCGCGATCGTCGCCGCCGCGGCCGCCGGCGAGCTGAAGGGCCTGGTGGTCGCCGGCGTACAGCTGGCCGACCTGCCCGACCCGGCGCTGGCAGCCGAGGCGGTGCGCGCCGCGGGGTTCGTGGTCAGCCTGGAGATCCGGGCCAGCGAGGTCACCGAGCACGCCGATGTGGTCTTCCCGGTCGCCCCGGTCACCGACAAGGCCGGCACCTTTCTGGACTGGGAGGGCAGGCAGCGGCCGTTCGAGGCGGTGTTCCGCGTGACCCGGGCGCTGCCGGACCTGCGGGTGCTGTCCGGGATCGCCGACGAGCTGGACGCCCCGCTGGGCTTCCGCACCGTCGACCAGGTCCGCGCCGAGATGGCCGAGCTGGAGGCCTGGGACGGGGCCCGCGTGGAGCTCGCCGGGCACACCGCGGCGCCGCAGCAGGAGCCGGAGACCACCGGCGCCGCCGACCCGGCGCTCGACGTGGTGCTGGCCACCTGGAAGCTGCTCATCGACGACGGGCGGATGCTCGACGGCGAGGAGTTCCTGCAGGCCACCGGGCGCCGGCCCGTGGCGCTGGTGTCGGCGGCCACGCTGGCCCGGCTCGGTGTGCTGGAGGGCGACCAGGTGACGATCACCGGCCCGCGGGGCTCGGTGGACCTGCCGGTCGCCGTCGCCGACCTGCCCGACGGGGTGGCCTGGGCGCCGACTAGCTCCGGAGGGATGCACATGTCCCGCGACCTCGGCGTCGGCGCCGGGTCCGTCGTACGGCTCGCCGGCCGTGACCTTGACCCACGTCCCGAGCCCGCCGGCTCGGAGGGAGGTGCCGCATGACACCGTCCGCGCTGACCAGCGCGTCGGGGAACCTGTCCGCGTTCGGGCACGACCAGTGGTGGCTGATCATCATCAAGGCGATCTTGATCTTCGTCATCCTGGTGCTGCTCACGCTGTTCAACATCTGGTTCGAGCGGCGCGTGGTCGCACGGATGCAGCACCGGGTGGGTCCGAACGTGCACGGTCCGTTCGGCCTGCTGCAGAGCCTCGCGGACGGCGTCAAGCTGGCGCTGAAGGAGGACATCATCCCGAAGTCCGCCGACAAGGTGGTCTTCATCCTCGCCCCGATCATGTCCGCGATCCCGGCGTTCCTGGCGTTCGCCGTGATCCCGTTCGGCCCGGTGGTGAAGCTGCCGGGCAGCGACATCCACACGCCACTGCAGCTGACCGACATGCCGGTGGCGGTGCTGTTCATCCTGGCGATCAGCTCGATCGGCATCTACGGGATCGTGCTCGGCGGCTGGTCCAGCGGGTCGACGTACTCCCTGCTCGGCGGGCTGCGCAGCTCGGCGCAGATGATCTCCTACGAGGTCGCGATGGGCCTGGCGCTGGTCGCGGTGTTCCTCTACAGCGGGTCGCTGTCCACCTCGCAGATCGTGTCCGCCCAGCAGCGGCTGTGGTACGCCATCATCCTGCTGCCCTCGTTCGTGATCTACCTGATCGCGATGGTCGGCGAGACCAACCGGGCGCCGTTCGACCTGCCCGTGGCCGTGGGTGAGCTGGTCGGCGGGTTCCACACCGAGTACAGCTCGCTGAAGTTCGCGCTGTTCTTCCTGGCCGAGTACATCAACATGGCCACCGTCTCGGCGCTGGCCACCACGCTGTTCCTCGGCGGCTGGCGGGCCCCCTGGCCGCTGTCTCTGTGGGACGGCGCGAACACCGGCTACTGGCCGGTGCTGTGGTTCCTCGCCAAGGTGATCGGCTTCATCTTCGTGTTCATCTGGCTGCGGGGCACGCTGCCGCGGCTGCGCTACGACCAGTTCATGAAGTTCGGCTGGAAGGGCCTGATCCCGGTCTCCCTGCTGTGGATCTGCGCCGTCGCCGCCATCCGCGCGGCGTCGCTGTCCGGCGTGCACAGCCGGGGCTACCTGCTGATCGGCATCGGCGTGGTCGCGGTGCTGTTCCTGATCTTGTTCTTCGTCGGCGGCGAGGCCGAGGAGACCGCCGAGGAGGACGCGGACGCCGAGTCGGGCGGCGGCCAGCGCAGCTTCGACGCGTTCGCCGGCGGCTACCCCGTGCCGCCCATGCCCGGACAGTCGTTGTCCTCGCCGGAGCCGGTCACGGTTCCCGGCCCGTCGAGCACCGCTTCGGAGGAGCGCGAGTAATGCCAACCCTGAAGGAGCAGTTCTGGGACCCGA
>DASTWW010000102.1:0-25780 GCA_035765755.1 Nocardioidaceae bacterium | reverse complement strand
CACCGCTTCGCGGTCTTGCAGCCCGAGGCGAGGTAGTCGCGCTTGAGGAACGCCGGGTCGGTGTAGGCGCCGTAGATGTGGTCGTCCCAGATGAGGTACATGATGCCCATCCGCCGGGCCAGCGCGTCGGGGTTGCCGTGCCGGTCAGTGGCGAACAGCCGCTGCAGCAGCGCCGCGGCCTGCGCCTTCTGCGACGGCACCGTCACGTCGGTGCCCCAGTCCAGCGCGCGGCCGTCCTTGTGCTCGGTCACGCCGGGGGTGTCGCAGGAGCGCATCATCGAGGAGAAGCCGGAGTGCGGGTAGTGCCGCTGCAGCCAACCCAGCAGGTACACCGTGCCCGGCAGCGGCGTCTTCCGGCAGGTGGTCTGCGGCTGGTACGTCGAGAAGGCGTCGACGCTCGAGGCCTGGGCGCTGCCGGCGCCGAGCCCGATCAGCCCGAGCAGCATGGCTGCAGCGAGCAGTGGCGCGCCGATCCGGCGGTACGACGGACGGGGCCGGTGGGCCGGGGACAGCAGCACGGTCATGGGCACGCGGGAGGGTCGGCTCTCGCAGCGACGGCCTCCCAACCGACGCTGCGAACTGGCTCTGCGATCTGACTGGCGCCCGGCGTGTCGTCTTGACACCCCCGAGCCGCCATAGAGTAACCAGAGTGGTCGCTGGGACGTGCGGGAATGGCGGAACTGGGTGGCGCCCGGGTTGACGCGCCGGTGTCCGACTATGGACACCGGCCGGTTTATTGGTAGTCTCAGCGCCGCTGCAGATGCAAGTTCCAGCAGGTAGACGCCCGCGGAGTTTGTGATCCGACGGCGTTTCTTCTCAGATTTGCTCAGGCTTGATGAGGGGGCACGGCGTTTCACCCGCATCTGCAGCTGGGGCCGCCGAGGTGGCGGTTCCCAAGCCCCTGTCAGAGGAGTAACTGAGCATGGCTCAAGGCACCGTCAAGTGGTTCAACGCCGAGAAGGGTTTCGGCTTCATCGCGCAGGAGGGTGGCGGCGACGACGTCTTCGTCCACTACTCGGCCATCCAGTCCCAGGGCTACAAGTCCCTGGACGAGAACCAGAAGGTCGAGTTCGACGTCACCCAGGGCCCGAAGGGTCCGCAGGCCGAGAACGTCCGGCCGCTGTAGGACGCACCGGCTGAACTAGGCTTCCGGCGCAACACGCGCCACCAGAAGGGTCCCGGCGGGCAACCGTCGGGGCCCTTCTCGTTTGTCCGAAATGACTATGGGTACGACGTTGGTGGTCCGCCACAATGGATGCACGGGGGCAGACGGTCTGGTCGCACGGGGACGCCCACCGTGCCGCGCTCGGGCATCACATTCGAGGCAGAGATGAGGATCGATGAGGCCTGGAGGGAGCATCCTCGTGGATGACCAGCTGAACGTCCCCCTCGAGGACTCTGAGCTCCTCGCCGAGGTTGAGCTGACCACCAACCTGATCATCGCCGCGAGCGAGTCCGACGCTCCCCTCGACCAGGAACAGATCGACAATCTGCTCGGCGTTCCCAAGGTCCCGGAGCAGGGTCGCCGCTGACCGTCGTACGACGGGGGGCGCGTCCGTCGTACGCCCTGATCCGGCCCGGACCAACCCGGGTTGGTGGCAATGCCCGGCTTGCCCCTAGCATGTCTACGGTTTGTTTCCTTGACACAGGAGTTCGCCGTGCCGTTGCGCTTACGCCCGGTAGACACGACGTTTTACGACCTCTTCACGCAGTCGGCGAAGCACCTGGTCAACGGGGCGGAACTGCTGGCGGAGATGCTCGGCGAGGGCAACGACCGTGAGGCGATCGCCAAGCGGATGCGGGATGCCGAGCACGAGGCCGACGAGACCACCCACGAGATCGTCCGACGGGTGAACACCACGTTCGTGACCCCGTTCGACCGGGAGGACATCTACTCGCTCGCCTCCCGTCTCGACGACGTCATGGACTACATGGAGGAGGCCGTCGACCTGGTGCTGCTCTACGAGGTGGAGCGGCTGCCCTCGGAGCTGGCCAACCAGGTCGAGGTGCTGCAGCGGGCCGCGGAGCTGACCGCCGAGTCGATGCCGCGGCTGAAGACGATGCGCGACCTCGAGGAGTACTGGATCGAGGTGAACCGGCTGGAGAACGCCGGGGACAAGAGCTACCGGCGGATCCTGGCCAAGCTGTTCAGCGGCAAGTACGAAGCGCTCGAGGTTCTCAAGCTCAAGGACGTGGTGGACTCGCTGGAGGGCGCGATCGACGCGTTCGAGCAGGTGGCGAACATCGTCGAGCAGATCGCCGTCAAGGAGTCCTGAGCGTGGCTCTTGCCATCGTGATCGCGGTGGTGGTCGTCGCGCTCGCGTTCGACTACACCAACGGCTTCCACGACGCGGCCAACGCGATCGCGACGTCGGTCTCCACCCGGGCCCTCACCCCGCGCATCGCCCTGGTGCTCGCCGCGGTGATGAACTTCGTCGGTGCGTTCCTCGGGCAGGAGGTCGCGAAGACGGTCAGCGACGTGATCGAGCCGCCGCAGGGCAACGCCGGCCTGATCGTGGTGATCGCCGGGCTGCTCGGGGCGATCACCTGGAACCTGATCACCTGGTACTTCGGGCTGCCGTCCTCGTCCTCGCACGCCCTGATCGGCGGCCTGGTCGGCACCGGGCTCGCGTCCGGCGCGCTGGTGCACTGGGTCACGGTGTGGAGCAAGGTCGTCATCCCGATGGTGATCTCTCCGATCGTCGGCTTCGCGGGGGCGTTCGTGGTGATGACCGCGATCTTGTGGATCTTCCGGCGCCGGCACCCGCACCGGGTGACCCGCGGCTTCCGGCTGGCGCAGACCGCGTCCGCCGCCGGGCTCGCGCTCGGGCACGGTCTGCAGGACGCGCAGAAGACGATGGGCGTGATCTTCCTGGCCCTGATCACCGGCGGTTTCCTGCCCGCGGACACGCAGGACCTGCCGGTCTGGGTGATCGCCGCGGCCGCTGCCGCGATCTCGCTGGGCACCTACTCCGGCGGCTGGCGGATCATGCGTACCCTCGGACGGCGGATCATCCACCTCGACCCGCCGCATGGGTTCGCCGCGGAGTCGGTCGGCTCCGGGGTGCTCTACGTCACCGCGTTCTTGTTCTCCGCGCCCGTGTCCACCACGCACATCATCACCTCGGCGATCATGGGCTCGGGGGCCACGCGCCGGTTCTCCGCGGTGCGCTGGGGCGTCGCCCGGTCGATCGTGGTGGCCTGGGTGCTGACGCTGCCGGCCGCAGCCGTGGCCGCCGCGGTCGCGTACTGGATCCTGCGCTACGTGTTCCAGCTGCCCTGACGGGCCGAGCCCCACTGCTCGACCACCGAGCGGTCAGCCGAACCGGCCGGAGATATAGGCCTCCGTGGCCTCCTGGTCGGGGTTGGAGAACATCTGCCGGGTCGGGCTCATCTCGACCAGCCGGCCCGGCTTCCCCGCACCGGCCAGGTTGAAGAAGGCGGTGTTCTGCGAGACCCGGGCCGCCTGCTGCATGTTGTGGGTGACGATCACGATCGTGTACTCGTCCTTGAGCGAGTGGATCAGGTCCTCGATCGCCGAGGTGGAGATCGGGTCCAGCGCGGAGCACGGCTCGTCCATCAGCAGCACCTGCGGCTCGACCGCGATGGCCCGGGCGATGCACAGACGCTGCTGCTGCCCGCCGGACAGGCTCATCCCGGGCTTGCCCAGCCGGTCTCTGACCTCCTCCCACAGGTTGGCGCCCCGCAGCGACCGCTCCACCACGTCGTCGGCCACCGACCCGGGCAGCCGCCGCGCGTTCAGCCGCAGGCCGGCAAGCACGTTCTCGTAGATCGACATGGTCGGGAACGGGTTGGGCCGCTGGAAGACCATGCCGACCTCGCGGCGGACCTCCACCGGGTCGACGTCAGAGCCGTACAGGTCCTGACCGTCGATGACGATCTTGCCCTCGACGCGGGCGCCTGGCACCACCTCGTGCATCCGGTTCAGCGACCGGAGCAACGTGGACTTCCCGCACCCGGAGGGGCCGATCAGCGCGGTGACCGACCGCGCAGGGATCGTCATGGTGACCCCTTCGACGGCGAGGAAGTCGCCGTAGTAGATGTCCAGGTCGGAGATGTCGATGCTCTTTGCCATCACGGTTCCCTTCAGCGGCGGGTCTTGGGCGCGAAGAACCGGCCGACCAGCCGGGCCAGCAGGTTGAGCGCCATCACGATCGCGATCAGGACCAGGGCGGCGCCCCAGGCGCGTTGCTGGCCGTACTGGGGCGGGACCCCGGGTTGGGTGAACGAGTAGTAGATGAACACCGGCAGCGTCATCATCCGCTCGTTGAACAGGTTCATGTTCACCGAGTCCGTCGACCCGGCGATGAGCAGCAGCGGCGCCGTCTCCCCGACCACCCGGGCGATCGCCAGCGTCACGCCGGTCACGATGCCCGCCATCGAGGTCGGCAGCACGACGCGGAGCACGGTGCGCCACTTCGGCACGCCCAAGGCGTACGACGCCGCGCGCAGCTCGTGCGGGACCAGCTTGAGCATCTCCTCGCAAGAGCGCACCACGATCGGGATCATCAGCAGTGAAAGGGCGACCGCGCCTCCGATGCCCATCCGCACGCCCGGTCCGAAGAAGATCACGAACAGCGCGTAGGCGAACAGCCCGGCCACGATCGAGGGGATGCCGGTCATCACGTCGACGAGGAAGGTGACCGCGCGGGCCACCCGCCCTCCGCCGTACTCCACCAAGAAGATGCCGGTCAGCAGACCGATCGGCACCGAGATCACCGTGGCCGCGAGCGTGATCAGCAGCGTGCCCATGATGGCGTGGTAGATCCCGCCGCCCGGGCCGATGACGTTGCGCATCGAGTAGGTGAAGAACTCCGCGTTCATCACCCCGATGCCGTTCCTGACCACCTCCCAGACCAGGGAGACCAGCGGCACCAGGGCGATCACCAGCGACGACCAGACCAGGGTGGTCATCAGCCGGTCCTTGGCGGCCCGGCCGTTCTCCACCAGCCGTGACCACAACGACAGCGCGACGGAGTACAGGACCGCCGCCAGCACCGCCCAGCTGAAGGCGTTCCAGTGCAGGGTCAGCGACACCAGGGTGGACGCCGCCGTCGCGAGCGCCGCCACCAGCACGGGTGCCCATCGGGGCAGCCGGCCGTGGGTGAGGGGCAGGTGCGAGACGGGCTGGGGCTCGCCGTGCACGAGTACGTCGTAGGACGGAGCCTCCGAGATCCGCGTGGTGCGCAGGTCGATCATCAGCGGGCCTCCCGGGAGCTGCGTGCCACGATCGCCCGGGCGGCGAAGTTGACCGCGAAGGTGATCACGAACAGCACCAGGCCGCTGAAGATCAGCGCGTTCACGCCGAGGCCGGCGGCCTCGGGGAACTGCAGCGCGATGTTCGCAGCGATGGTGGAGGGGTTGGTGCTGCTGATCAGGTTGAGGGTGACCACCCCGCTGGCCGACAGCACCATCGCGACCGCCATGGTCTCGCCGAGGGCGCGGCCCAAGCCCAGCATCACCGCGGACACGATGCCCGAGCGGGCGTGCGGGAAGACCGCCAGCCTGATCATCTCCCAGCGGGTGGCCCCGAGCGCGAGCGCGGCCTCCTGCTGGAGCGTCGGCGTCTGGGCGAGCACCTCCCGCGTGATCGCGGTGGTGATCGGCAGCACCATGATGGCCAGCACCAGACCGGCGGTGAGGATGGTGCGGCCGGTGGTGGAGGCCGGCCCCGCGAACAGCGGGATCCAGCCGAAGTGCGCCGCGAGCCACTCGAAGGCCGGCACCAGCTTGACCCCGAAGAAGCCGATCCCCCACAGGCCGTAGACCACGCTGGGCACCGCCGCGAGCAGGTCGATGGCGTAGCCCACGAGCTTGGACAGCCGCGCCGGGGCGTAGTGCGAGACCACGAGCGACACGCCCAGCGCCAGCGGGGTGGCGACGACCAGCGCGATGACAGCGGCGAGCAGGGTCCCGAACAGGAGCGGCCAGACGTACGCCACGATGTTCGTCGCGCCGTTCAGGTCGGCCGACCCGGCGCGCAGCGCGGGGATCCCCTCGACCGCGAGGAAGATCGCCACGCCGGCCAGCGTCAGGACGATCAGCAGGCCCGCCGACCAGGTGGTTCCTACGAAGACCCGGTCACCCAGCCGCGCCTTCGGCCTTCGGACCGCTACGGGGGCAGTCACGTGGTTGCTTCCTCCCTGGCTTGGTCGGGTCAGCCCTTCACCGCGATGTCGGCGAGCTGCTGGGTGGCCTGCTGGGACAGGTTGCTCGGCAGTGGCGCCGAGCCGGCGACCTGCGCCGCGACCTGCTGGCCCTGCGGGCTGACGATGTAGGTCAGGTAGCCCTTCACCAGCTTCGCGGTGTTCGCGTCGCCGTACGTCGGACAGCCGATCAGGTACGAGACCAGCACCAACGGGTACGCGCCGGACTCGGTGGTGGTGCGGTTGATGCTCAGCGCCAGATCGCTGGCCGCGCGCCCGGACACCGGCTTCGACAGCCCGGCGGCCTTGGACGCGGCGGCGGCGGTGGGGCCGACCCAGCTGGAGCCGACCTTGATCTGCGCCTTGCTGAGCTGGCCGGCCTGGCTGGCGTCGGCGTAGCCGACCGTCCCGGAGCCCTTCTGCACCGCGGCCACGACCCCCGACGTGCCGTCCGCGCCCTCACCGGACTTGACCGGCCAGGTCTCGGAGGCCGGGTAGGTCCAGGCGTCGCCGGCGGCCTGGTGCAGGTAGTCGGTGAAGTTGTCAGTGGTGCCCGAGTCGTCGGAGCGGTGCACCGGGGTGATCCGCTGCGCCGGCAGCGTGGCGCCGGGGTTGTCGGCCTTGATCGCCGGGTCGTTCCACTGCGTGATCGTGCCGGCGAAGATCTTGGCCAGCGTGTCCGGGGACAGCCGCAGGTTGTCCACGCCCGGCAGGTGGTAGACCACGGCGATCGGGCTGATGTAGTCCGGCACCTCGATGGCGCTCTGACCGCCGCACACCTTCTTGGACTCGGCCACCTGGTCGGTGGACAGGTACGCGTCCGACCCGGCGAACGCCACGCCGCCGGAGAGGAACTCATCCACGCCGCCGCCGGACCCGACCGGGTCGTAGTTGACCGTGGCGTTCGGGTTCGACGTCTGGAACTTGGCCGTCCAGCCGCCCTGAGCGGCCTCCTGGGCGGACGAACCGGCACCGTTGAGGGTGCCGGAGAGGGTGCCGGAGAGGCTGGCTGTGGCGTTCGCGCCCTGTCCGGTGGCGCCGCCGCTGCTGGGCTGCTCGTTGGCCGCACCGCAGCTGGAGAGGCCGAGCCCGAGGGCGAGGGCCGCGGCGGCGGGCAGCGCGGTCCGGGCTACGAAGGAGCTGTTCACGTCTCGTCTCCTGTGCTGGATCTCTGTCGTCGCTGGTGACGCTAGGCAGCGCAGGTGAAGCGACCCGATTGCTCAGGTGAACGGCACGTGAACGGTCAGCGAGATGTGCCCCACACCGGTGGGCGCAGCGAGCATCAGTGCTGCTCGACGGCGACCACTCGACCGTGGCGGTGGTGCACCACGAGCATCGCGCCCGGGTCCAGGGGCCGGATCGGCAGCCGGAGTGCGGCGAGCACCATCGGCAGCACCGGACGGTGGGTGCACAGCACGGCGGGCTCCCGCAGCCCGAGCAGCCGCTCCGCCTGCGCGCGCACGTGCCGCCCGGTCGCGCGGTGCTGGGACAGGTCGTCGCGGACCTCGAGGTCCACGTCGAACAGGTCGGCGTACGGCGCCAGCGTGGCCCAGCAGCGCCGGGCGCTCGAGGACACCAGCCTCGCCACGCCGTACGCGCCGAGCAGCGGCGCTAGCCGCTCCGCCTGCACCTCGCCCTCCGGCGCCAGCGGCCGCTCCCCGTCGTCCCCGGCCCACGACGCGCGCGGGCAGGCCGCGGCATGCCGCAGCACGAGCAGCGGAGTGGTCCGCTTCCTGCGGTGGACCGCGTCGGCGAGCGTGGTCCGGTCCCGCGGGTAGCTCAGCCGCCGCTCGGCCTTCGCCAGCGGGATCCATCGCACCGCGTCGACCTCGGCGTTCGGAAGGTACGACGCGACGTCGTCGCCGCCGGTCAGCCGGCCGACCCAGTAGTGCACCCGCTTCCGGCCGGCGGCCACGTCGTACTCCTGACACGGGAGCGGTGGCCCGAGACGCACGTCGAGGCCGGTCTCCTCGGCCACCTCGCGCACGGCGGCGACGGCCGGGTGCTCCCCGGGGTCGAGCTTGCCCTTCGGGAACGACCAGTCGTCGTACTTCGGCCGGTGCACGGCAAGCACTTCCGCGCCGGCGTCGCCCTCGCGGAACACCACTGCCCCGGCGGCGACGACCTCGGGCTCTGGCATGCCGCTAGTCTCGCAGCGAGTTGCCCGAGGCAAGGACGGAGTCGCTGGTGCGCAGGCGTGTCGTGGTCCCGGTGGTGGTGGCCGTGCTCGTGCTGGTCGCCGCCGGGCTGGTCGGGTGGCGGGCGTTCGCGCCGCGGTCGACGTACACGCAGGCCATCGAGGCGCTGCCGGCCTCGACGCTTCGCGCGTCGTACACCGACTGGCAGGAGGTGCGCTCGCTGGCCGGGGGTACGACGCTGGGGCCGGCGTCCACCGGCGGGCAGATCGGGGCGTTCCTGCGCCGGGCCTACGACCGGGGCCTGACCTCGGCCTCCGCGCTGACCGGGAGCGTGTCCGCGATGGAGCGGGTGTACGGGTTCTCGCCGGTGTCGGCGCTGTGGGAGAGCTACGGGCAGTCGCGGCAGGGGTCGGTGGACGTGCTGCGGATGCCGGACGGGACCGACTTCGACAGCATCGAGCAGGACCTGCGCACGCTCGGCTACCGGTCGCCGCGCTCAGGCATCGGCACCGGCGGGGTGTGGCGCGGGTCGGCGAACCTGGTCGCGCACATCTCGCCGGGGCTGACGCCGGTGCAGCAGAACGTGGTGGTGCTGACGTCGCAGGGGGTGGTGCTGCTGTCCGACAGCGCGTCGTACGCCGCGTCGGCGGCTGCCGTGGTGCGCGGCAACGCGCCGTCGCTCGAGTCCCCCCTGACCTCGGTGGCCGGGTCGCCAGTGAGCGCGGTGCTGTGGGCACGGGACTTCGCGTGCGCGGACCTGACCATGGGCTCCGCCTCGGCGGAGGACCAGCGGGTCGGGTCGCGGCTGGTGGCCAAGGCCGGGGGCATCAACCCGCTGTCCGGGTTGGTGATGGCGCTGCAGGCGCCGGGTGACTCGTCCGGGGGCTCCTCTGGCGGCGGGGTGCCCGGGTCGGCGTCTGCCTCCGGAGCGTCGGCCTTCGAGATGACCGTGGGCATGGAGTTCGAGGACTCCGACCTGGCCTCGGAGAACCTGCAGCCGCGGGTCGATCTGGCCTCCGGTCCTGCCCCGGGGCAGGGGGGAACCTTTCCGGGACGGTTCACGATCACCTCCGCGCAGGCCAGCGGCTCCTCCGTCGTACTCCAACTGCAGCCGGGGCCCGGCGAGCAGCTGCTCTCCGACCTGTCCGAGGGGCCGGTCCTCTTCGCCACCTGCTGACTCCGGGGCGGGGACGAGATGGTCAGCGGCGGCGCTTCGAGGCGATCAGTGTCTCCTGAAGGTCTCGGAGCGGGGACCCGTCCTCGTCGAAGGCATGGCGCTCCCAGGTTCCGGCCGAGGTCAGCCACCACGACGCCGTACCGTCGTCGAACGCCAGGTCCAGCACTCGGCCGACCTCCTCGACCTGCGCCGCGCCGGGCAGTTCGACCAGCGTCTCCACCCGGCGGTCCAGGTTGCGGTGCATCAGGTCCGCGGAGCCGATCCAGACCGACGGCGAACCGCCGGAGGCGAACCAGAAGATCCGGCTGTGCTCCAGGAACCGGCCGAGCACCGAGCGCACCCGGATCGTCTCCGAGAGCCCCGGCACGCCGGGCCGCAGCGCGCAGATGCCGCGCACCAGCAGGTCGATCTGCACGCCGGCCTGGGAGGCGTGGTACAGCTCGTCGATCAGCGCCTCGTCGACGACGGCGTTCGCCTTGATGCGGATCCGGGCAGGCCGGCCGGCGCGGAAGCAGGCCACCTCGGACCGGATCCGCTCGACGAGCCCGCTGCGCACCGACTGCGGCGCGACCAGCAGCCGCTCGTAGGTCGCCTGCCGCGAGAAGCCGGACAGGTTGTTGAACAGGTTCGCCACGTCGTCACCGATCGCCTCGTCGGCGGTGAGCAGCCCGAGGTCCTCGTACTGCCGCGCGGTCTTCGGGTTGTAGTTGCCGGTGCCGAGGTGGGTGTAGCGGCGGATCCCGTCCGGCTCGTCGCGGACCACCATCGCCACCTTGGCGTGCGTCTTCAGCCCGACCAGGCCGTAGACGACGTGGCAACCGGCCTGCTCCAGGGTCCGTGCCCAGCTGATGTTCGCGCGCTCGTCGAAGCGGGCCTTGATCTCCACGATCACCAGCACCTGCTTGCCGGCCTCGGCGGCGTCCACCAGCGCGTCGATGATCGGCGAGTCGCCGGAGGTCCGGTACAGCGTCAGCTTGATCGCCAGCACCTGCGGGTCGGTGGCGGCCTGCTCGAGGAACCGCTGCACGGAGGTGGCGAACGAGTCGTAGGGATGATGCAGGAGTACGTCGGAGCGGCCGAGCGCGGCGAACACGTCCACCGGCGAGGCCGACTCGACCTCGGCCAGGGCGGTGTGCGTCCAGGGCACGAAGGCCGGGTACTTCAGCTCGGCACGATCCAGGTCGGCGATCCCGGCGAGCCCGGACAGGTCGAGGGGACCGGGCAGCCGGTACACCTCGGAGGCGGTGACCCCCAGCTCGGAGACCAGCAGGTCGAGGATGTGCTCGTCGATGGACTCCTCGACCTCCAGCCGGACGGGCGGCCCGAACCGTCGACGCAGGAGCTCTTTCTCCAACGCAGCAAGGAGATTCTCGGCGTCGTCCTCCTCGACCTCGAGGTCCTCGTTGCGGGTGACGCGGAACGTGTGCACGGCCAGCACGTCCATGCCGGGGAACAGCCGCTTCAGGTGCGAGGAGATCACGTCCTCCAGCGGGACGAACCTCTGCTCGCCTACCGGCACGAACCTGCTGAAGATCGGCGGCACCTTCACCCGCGCGAAGTGCTCCTTGCCGGTGTCGGGGTTGCGGACCAGCACCGCCAGGTTCAGCGACAGTCCGGAGATGTAGGGGAACGGGTGGGCCGGGTCGACGGCCAGCGGTGTGAGCACCGGGAAGACCCGCTCCTTGAACAGCCGCTTGCAGTGCTTCTGCTCCTGGCGGGTCAGGTCGTTCCAGCGCAGCAGCTCGATGCCCTCGTCGGCGAGCGCCGGAACGAGCTGGTCGCCAAACAGCGCGGCGTGCCGCGACATCAGCGCGTCCGTCGTACTCAAGATCTGCGCGAGCACCTCCCGCGGCAGCAGCCCGGACGCGGCGCGCACCGCCACCCCGGCCGCGATCCGGCGTTTGAGGCCGGCCACCCGGACCATGAAGAACTCGTCGAAGTTGGAGGCGACGATCGCGAGGAAGCGTACGCGTTCCAGCAGCGGCAGCGTCTCGTCCTCCGCGAGCTCGAGCACCCGGGTGTTGAAGTGCAGCCAGGACAGCTCGCGGTCGGCGAACCGGTCCGCGGGGAGGTCCTCGTCGTCGGGGGAGTACGGCGGCTCGACGTCGAACGTCTCGGTGGGCAGCTGGGCCCACCGCTGCTCGCGCGCCTCGGAGGTCATAGCGCCATGGTGACACCACCCGGCCTGGGCAGAAGAGGGGCATTTCGGTACCTTTCCGTCATGGCTTCTCCGGGTTTCCTGCCATCCCCCGGTCCCGCGGACCGCGTCCGCCGGGGGGCCGCGGCCCATCGGGCCCGGGAGCGCGTCGAGGGCCGCGTCCTCGACCGGGTGCTGCGAATGCCGGAGCCGATGCTGCGCCGGCTGGCCGGCCCGCCGACCGAGGTGGACGGGCTCACCCTGGACCTGGAGACGCAGGCGATGCTGCGCGTCAAGGAGCTGGCGCGCGAGCCCGACGTGGCCACGATGCCGATCCCGCGCGGCCGGCGGGCGCTGCTCCGACAGTGCAAGCTCAGCGGCGGGCGGCAGCCGATCGGCGACGTGGTGTCGCTCCAGGTGCCGGGCGCCGCGGGGGACCTGGACGCCCGGCTGTACGTCCCGCGCTCGCAGGCCTCCTCCCGATTCTCGAGTACGACGGGCGGACCGCTGCTGTTCTTCGCCCATGGCGGCGGGATGATCTACGGCGACCTCGACAGCCACGACGCCCTGTGCCGTTTCCTGGCTGAGCACGCCGACGTGCGGGTGCTCGCCGTGGACTACCGGCTGGCGCCGGAGCACCCGTTCCCGGCTCCGATCGAGGACTGCTGGGCGGCGTTCTCCTGGGTGGCCGACAACGCGAACCGGCTGGGCGCTGACCCGGCCCGGATCGCGGTCGGCGGCGACTCCGCCGGCGGAGCCTTGGCCGCGGTCGTCGCGCTGCAGGCAGCGGCCGCTGGTCTGCCGGTGGCGTTCCAGCTGCTGCTGTACCCGGTCACCGACATGGCCGAGCCCACCGGCAGCCGACAGCTGTTCAGCGAGGGGTTCTTCCTGACCTCGGAGTTCATGCGACTCGCGGAGCGGTCCTACCTGCCCGCCGGTCAGGACCCCCGCGACCCCCGTGTGTCGGTCGCCTACGCCCCCGTGCCCTCGGGACTCGCCCCCGCGCACGTCGTCACGGCCGGCTTCGACCCGCTGCGCGACGAGGGGGAGGCCTACGCCGAGCGGCTCGCCGCCACCGGCGTGCCGGTGTCACGGGTGCGCTACCCCGGCTTCATCCATGGCTTCGCGAACGTGGTTGGTGCGGGGCGGTCCCAGCCGGCCGCGGTGGCCGAGATCGCCGCCCGGTTGCGCTCCGCCCTCTCCTGACGTCAGCGGCGGAGGTACTGGACGTCGGTGTCCTCGGGTGCGTGGGTGAAGCCGATCCCCTCGTAGAGCGCGACAGCAGCGGCGTTGTCCGCCTCCACGTACAGCAGCACCGACTCCAGCCCGCGCGAGCGCAGGTAGGCCAGCCCGGTCAGCGCGAGCACCTTCCCGAGCCCCATGCCCTGCGCGGACGGCGAGACGCCGAGCACGTAGATCTCCCCGGCCGGCGGCGCGTCGTGCACCTTCGTCCAGTGGAACCCGAGCAGCGCCCCGTCCCGATCGGCGAGGAAGAACCCGGCCGGGTCGAACCACGGCTCGGCCATCCGCTCGTCCAGGGCGGCCCGCGACATCGACCCCTGCTCGGGGTGGTGCGCGAAGGCGGCAGCGTTCAGCGCCAGGAAGGCGTCCTCGTCGCGGCCGGGCTCGAAGGGGCGTACGACGAGGTCGGGAACCTCGCGAGGTGAGGGGACCGACGAGAGCGGCCGGCGCATCACCCACAGGTCGCGCTCGCGCGCGAAGCCACGGGAGGCGGCGAGCGCGGCCGCGGCGGGATGGTTCCCGTGCGACCAGGCGGAGACCGGCCCGTCGAGCTCGGCAAGCACGGCATCGGCCAGCGTGGAACCGAGACCGTGACCCCGGGATTTCGGGGACACGACGAGGTCCACCTCCGTCGTACCCCCGACCTGACGCGCCAGCGCGAACCCGGCCACCGTGTCACCCGAGCGGACGACCCACAGCGATGCGCGCCGCAGGCCGTGGTTACGCAGCTCCAGCAGGGCTGCCTCGTTCACCGACGACGTGCCGGCCGCGTCCAGCACCCGGCGTACCGCCGCGCCGACTCCCTCCGCGCCCCAGTCGAACTCGGACGGTGCGACGGGCATGGCGGAGGTCACGGCCGCAGCCTAGGCATAGAACCGACCAAAGCGGGAACACTCCCGCGCAGTCGGGAACACTCCGGCGCAGCACAGACCGACGAGTCGAACGATGGGGCCCTGATGAACTCCGTGACGATGATGACGCTGGCGGTGCTCTTCCCCGTGGCGTGTCTGCTCGGGTTGCTGGGGCTCGGCTGGCTCGAGGACACCCTCGAGCGCGGCACCAAGGCCGGTGCCACCCGCGCCCGGCGCGCGGCGAAGCGGCGGCCGGTCGTCGAGATGCCAGTACGCCGCACCGAGCCGGTCGTCGAGATGCCGGTACGACGGGCGGAGCCGGCTGCCGAGACCCCGCGCCGGCTCCAGCCGTCGCGCGCCGCCTCCTGACAACTCGGCTCAGGCGTCGGCGGGTTCACGCTCGCTGGCATTCTTGGGCGGCAGCACGAACCGGTACCCGACGTTGCGCACCGTGCCGATCAGCGACTCGTGGTCCGCGCCGAGCTTGGCGCGCAGCCGGCGCACATGCACGTCGACGGTGCGGGTGCCGCCGAAGTAGTCGTAGCCCCACACCTCCTGGAGCAGCTGCTCGCGCGTGAACACTCGCCCCGGGTGCTGGGCGAGGTACTTCAGCAGCTCGAACTCCTTGAACGTCAGGTCCAGGGTGCGGCCGCCGACCTTCGCAGTGTACGTCGCGTCGTCGACCGTCACCTCGCCGGAGCGGATCACGTGCGCATCGGGATCGTCGGGCTCGCGCTGGGCAGCCGCAGCCAGCCGGCCGATTGCCAGCCGGAGCCGGGCCTCCACCTCCGCCGGGCCGGCGGTGGCCAGCAGCACGTCGTCGAACTCCCAGTCCGCGTTCACCGCGGTCAGCCCGCCCTCGGTGGTCACCAGCAGCACGGGCGCCACCGTCCCGGTGGTGTGGATCAGCCGGCACAGGTCCCGCGCCCGGGCCAGCTCCTTGCGCCCGTCGACGAGCACCAGGTCCACCTCCGGCGCCTCCAGCAAGGCACTGCCCTCGGCGGGCAGGATCCGCACGTGGTGGGGGAGCAGGGCGAGCGCGGGCAGCACTTCGGTCGACGCCTGGGGCGCGCTGGTGAGCAGCAGGAGTGTGCTGATCACGGCCTCCTCTCGGGGACGTTCGCCGATGCGGCAGAATATCGGACCGCCACGCCCCGGCGGTGCCCGTCTCGGACCAGGGTTGGGCGGATGTTGCAGGATGTGGGGCGTGAGCACCTCTCAAGCGGTCACCGTCCGGTACTGGGCCTCGGCGCGTGCCGCCGCCGGCGTCCCCGCTGACGAGCTGCCGGTCTCCGGTCCGACGACGCTGGCCGCCGTGCTGGACTCGGTGCGCACCCTGCATCCCGGCCGGCTGCACGACGTCCTGCAGGTGTGCTCGTTCCTGGTGGGGGACCGGCCGGTGGGTACGACGGAGCCGGCGGACGTGCTGGTCGAGCCCGGCCAGACCGTCGAGCTGCTGCCGCCGTTCGCCGGCGGCTGACCCGGGGAATGCGCCGGCCCCCTCGGACGGTTGAGGACATTTGTGAACCAAGGTGCCTGGATCCTGCTCGCCGCCGTGGTGCTCGCCTGCGCCTTCGGCGCGTACCGGATGCTGCGCGACGGCCGCTTCCGCGCCGCGCGCGCCAGCGCTTCGCTCGGCGCCGTTTCGCCTGGTGGCGCGGACCCTGCGGCCGCCCCCGACTCCGGGCCCGCGCTCGGCTCCGTGCTGGACGGCACCGACCACGCGCTTGGTGAGCGGGCGACGCTGCTCCAGTTCTCCTCGGCGTTCTGCGCGCCATGCCGTACGACGCGGGTGGTGCTCGCCGACGTGGCAGCGCTGGTGCCCGGCGTGGCCCATGTGGAGGTGGACGCCGAGAAGCACCTCGACCTGGTGCGCCGCCTGCACATCCAGCGCACTCCCACGACGCTGGTCCTCGACCCGCAGGGCCGCGAGGTCTCCCGGGCCGCCGGGGCTCCGCGCAAGCAGGACGTGCTGGCCGCCCTCGGCCCGCTCGCCTGAGCCCTCGTCTCCCTTTTGACAGCCCGGGAGCCCCGGCTCGGCACGGCAGGATCGTAGGTTCGACATGTGGACAGGTGTCTTGAATGGTGATACGGACGTTTCCGGCGGGTCAGGCCCAGGTCGTAGGGTGAACCCCGTGTTCTCGACAATGCTGACCAAGCGCAGGGCAGTGGACCACTGCCGAGTGCGCTCGTCGCTGTGTCGAATGTCCTGACGGGTACGTCGTAGTCAGAGCTCGTTGTGCTGGCCGCCCACGGCGGTCACCCGAGCGCGTCGCACCCGTGCCGAGCAGGCCGCCCGTTCCACGACGCAGGAGAGCACCATGTCCATCTCCACCCAGGGCCGAGCTACCGAGGTCCCACCCGGGGCCACCGAGACCCCGCCCGGGGCCAGCGGGGCCCCACACGCAGCGCAGCCGGGGATCGACCCGCGCGGTCCCCGGTTCGTCGCCTCGCTGACGACGGTGCTCCTCGCCGTCGCGCTCGTCACCGCCCCGTCCACCCTCACCGTGGCGCTCGTCGCCGTGCAGACGGTGCTGTTCGCCATCGGCGCCGTCGCGGGGGTGCGGCGCACGCCGTACGCCTGGGTCTTCCGGGCCCTGGTCCGCCCCCGCCTCGGGAAGCCGACCCACCTCGAGGACCCCGCGCCGCCACGCTTCGCGCAGACCGTCGGACTGGTCTTCGCGGTGGTTGCCCTGGTCGGGTTCCTGACCGGGCTGACCGTCCTCGGCGAGGTCACCACCGGCCTCGCTCTGATCGCGGCCCTGCTCAACGCGGCGTTCGGGTTCTGCCTCGGCTGCGAGGCGTACCTGCTGGTCCGGCGGGTACTCCCGAACGCCCCCAGCAACGAAGACAACCGCGCCGGGCAGTCCCCGGCCGCCTGAGAACGAAGCCGAAGAAAGGGAATGCCATGAGCCGAGAGACCACTCTCGTCAATGCCGACTGGGTGCAGCAGCACCTCGACGACCCGAAGGTCGTCCTCGTCGAGGTCGACGAGGACACCAACGCCTACGACAAGGGGCACATCAAGGGCGCCATCAAGCTCGACTGGACGAAGGACCTGCAGGACCAGGTCCGCCGCGACTTCGTGAGCAAGGCCGAGTTCGAGCGGCTGCTGTCCGAACGCGGTGTCGCCAACGACGACACGGTGGTGCTGTACGGCGGCAACAACAACTGGTTCGCCGCCTACGCGTACTGGTACTTCAAGCTCTACGGCCACGACGACGTCAAGCTGCTCGACGGCGGACGCAAGAAGTGGGAGCTGGAGAGCCGGGAGCTCACCGAGGAGCTGCCGAAGCGGGAGCAGACCAGCTACACCGCCAAGGAGCAGGACAAGAGCATCCGCGCGTTCCGCGACGAGGTCGAGCAGGCGATCGGCACCAAGAACCTGGTCGACGTGCGCAGCCCCGACGAGTTCGCCGGCCGGCTGCTCGCCCCCGCGCACCTTCCGCAGGAGCAGGCGCAGCGGGCCGGCCACATCCCGACCGCGGCCAACGTCCCGTGGAGCAAGGCGGCCAACGACGACGGCACCTTCAAGTCCGACGACGAGCTGAAGAAGATCTACACCGACGCCGGCGTGGACTGGGGCAAGGACACCATCGCCTACTGCCGGATCGGGGAGCGCTCCAGCCACACGTGGTTCGTGCTCCGCGAGCTGCTCGGCCAGCAGAACGTCAAGAACTACGACGGTTCCTGGACCGAGTGGGGCTCGCTGGTCGGCGTACCCGTGGTCCTCGGCGACGAGCCGGGTGAGGCCTGATGTGCGGAGCCACTGAGGGCGGCGTCTCCCTCGAGGGCGTCGACGTCGCCAAGGAGTCGGTGATCCAGGGCGTCGTCAAGCGCGACGACCAGCCGGTCGCGGGCGCTTACGTCCGGTTGCTGGACCGCTCCGGCGAGTTCACCGCCGAGGTGCCCACCTCGGCCACCGGGCACTTCCGGTTCTTCGCCGCCCCCGGCGAGTGGACGGTCCGCACGCTCGCGCCACGCGCGGACGTGGTGGACCGCACGGTGGTCGCCCAGAAGGGCGTGGTCGCCGAGGTCGCCGTCGCGATCTGACCTCCCACGACGGTCGGCCCCGTCCGCTCACGCAGCGGCGGGGCCGACCGCCGTTGGCCGCCGTTGGGATGTTTCGTACAGTGGAGCGTCGTGTCGGACTCGAACCAGCCAGGTGGTCTCCCCCCTGACGTGCCTCCGGAGTACGCCGAGGCGTACCGCCGCGGTTACCAGCGCGCCTACGAGCAGTCCGGCGGTGGTGGAGCCGGCGAGGGGCAGTACGACGAGCCGAGCGGACCCGCCCACCGCGCCGCGGTGCCGGAACCGACCACCCAGCTCAACATCGATGACCTGTTCTCGCGCAGCGAGCCGGGCACCATGGCCGAGGAGACCGAGCCGGACGAGCGACCGGCCTGGATGGTGCCGACCGTGCTCGCCGTGGCCGCGCTGGCGCTGATCCTCGGTGCCTACATCGTCGGCCGGGCGTTCTCCAGCTCGGTGGCCAGCAACTCCGCCTCGAAGGACTCGGGGAAGCTGGTCATCCCGTCCTCGGCGGCGCCCTCGCAGGGCGGCAGCTCCGCGAGCCAGCAGCCCGGTGCGTCGTACTCCGGCGCCACCGACCTGGCGAGCGTCACCGCAGCCGGCGCCACCTGCCAGTCCGCGGACGCCTTCGACGCCGGCGGCAACAAGGTCTCCTACCAGCCCAGCAACGTCTTCGACCAGGACATGTCGACGGCCTGGCGGTGCAACGGGAACGGGCACGGCGACCAGCTCACGCTGACCCTGGCGCACCCGATGCAGATCGGACAGGTCGGGCTGGTGCCCGGGTATGCGAAGACCGACCCGTACGACGGGGCGAACCGCTACGCCGAGAACGACCGGATCACCAAGGTGCGGTGGACGTTCTCCGACGGCAGCAGCGTGGTGCAGAAGCTCGATGGGTCTCCGCACGACCGCAGCATGCAGACCATGCGGATCCCGGTCACCCGGACCAGCACGGTCAAGATGACCATCCTCGACACGGTCAGCGGCCCGCGGGACACCGTCGCGGTCAGCGAGGTGCGGATCGGCCGGGTCGTCGACTGACCGCTACCGGGCCACTCGCGGGCTCCAGCCGCGGTACGACGCCTCGTCGTTGTGCGGGTTGTCCACCACCCAGGTGTCGTGCAGCGTGATGTGCGCGTCCACGGCGGACAGCTGCACCCACTGCGGGTCGCCGAGACAGTGCCGCGGCACCTTGAGTCGGAGCAGGTCGTTGCCGTAGTCGATGCGCGCGGTGAGCCCGTCGCAGGTCACCGACCGGCCGTTGCGCCGGAACATCGACAGGGCCCCCGCCCAGCTGCTGCGGCGGTACGCCTCCACCTGGACGTCGCGCCACACCCGCCCGTCGGTGCGCAGCCGGAACCCGTACAGGTCGCCTTGCCCGCTGCGGTCGAGTCGCGCGAACCGTTCGGTGATCACCACGTTCTGCGGTCCATGCCGTAGCCGCACGCTCACGGCGTCGCCGGTCGCGCGGTGCGGAGCGGCCCGGAGCTGGGACGGCTGGTCGGACGCGGCGCCGGCCCACATGTCGTGCTGCGCGTCGCGGATCCTCAGCCCCTGCGCCGAAGCGGCGCCGGCGACGCCGAGGAGTACGACGCAGGTGGCGACCGCGGTCGTGAACGTCCGCCGGATCGCTGTGCGCACGGGCAGCTCCCCCTGGGCCTGGGACGGGATGGGCGGCCTCAGACTAGGCCACCAGCCGTGGTGACGTCCGGAGAAACGCCCGCCGGTGGTCTCGAAACGACCGGCCCCGTCCGTCGTACTCAGCCCTTGTGCAGCCGCGGGCTCCACGCCTTCGGCTCGGCCTGCGTGTTCATCGGGTTGTCGCCGTAGAACAGGTTGGCGGACGCGATGTGCAGGTCGAAGGCGGTGAACTGCACCCAGCGCGGCGACTGCAGGCAGGTTGCGGGCACCGTCACCCGGACCGTGTTGCGCGCGTAGCTGATGTGCTCGCCCACCGTGCACGCCACCGGCTTCTTCCGCGCGTTGTCCATCCACGCGTGGCCGGCCCAGTTGACGTTGACCGCCTGGACGAACACCAGCCGACGCAGGTGGGCGTTGGTGCGCAACGCGATGGTGTACACGTCCCCGGAGCCCACCTTGTCGAGCTTCGTGAAGTGCTGGGTGATCACCAGGTTCTTGCGCGAGTACCTCGCCCGGACCGTAGTCACGTCCGCGCGGTTCGCGGTCGGAGCCGCGGTGAAGGTCTGCCCGTCGGTGGTCTTCCAGACGTCGTGCCGGGCGTCGCGCAGCGAGAGCGTCTGCGCGGAGGCCGCGGCCGCGGTGCCGAGGAGTACGACGGACGTGGCGGCCGCGATGGTGGCGGCTCGGCGGAACCTGGTCATGGCTGTCCCCCTGTGCAGGTGATCGTTGCGCCCCGGGCGGTCGTTCCGAGGAGCCAGCGGTTGCTATGTGCAGGCAAGCGCACTCAGGCTAGACCCAAGGGTCCGATTTGTCCGGAAAACCGGGCGACGTCTTACCGATGTCGTGTCGCTAACGCGACCTATCCGTCGCGGTTGGCGTACCGATGTCGTGTCGGAGACGCGGGGTCAGGAAGGGCTGTCCAGGACCAGGGTGACCGGCCCGTCGTTCTCCGAGGCGACCACCATGTCCGCCCCGAACACACCCCGCGCCACCGTGGCGCCGAGACCCTCCAGGGCCGCGCACACCTCGTCGTACACGGGCTCCGACACCGGCCCGGGCGCGGCCGCGTTCCAGGTGGGCCGGCGCCCCTTGCGCGCGTCGCCGTACAACGTGAACTGGCTGACCACCAGGATCGGCGCGTCCACCTCCGACGCGGACTGCTCGTCCCGCAGGATCCGCAGCGACCAGATCTTGCGCGCCATCCACGAGACCTCCCGCGGTCCGTCGGAGTGCGTCACCCCGAGCAGGACCAGCAGCCCGGCCTTCTCGATCGCCCCGACGACCTGCCCGTCCACACTCACCGACGCGGACAGCACCCGTTGCACGACGGCTCTCAACGATCCACTCCTGTCAGCGCGACGACCCCCGCAGGATGACCCGCAGGCCCGGCCCGACTCCCCGCGGGACCACCCGCGCAGTCTGGCACGATGACGCCATGAGCTCTGCGACCGCCGGGGACCTGCTGATCACCGTCGCGCCCACCGGGGCGGAGACCGCCAAGGAGGACTGCCCCCAGCTGCCCACCACGCTGGAGGAGCTGGTCGACACCGCGAAGCGCTGCCAGGCCGCCGGCGCGGCGATGATCCACGTGCACATCCGCGACGCCGAGCACAAGCCCACCCTCGACCAGGGCCGGCTGAAGGCGACCGTGGAGGCGCTGCACGAGCAGACCGACCTGGTCGTCCAGCTGTCCACCGGCGGCTCCGTGCACGACCCGCTCGACAAGCGGCTGAAGGTGCTCGACGCGCAGCCGGACTCCTGCAGCCTGACCATGGGCACCACGAACTTCGGCGACGACGTGTTCTCCAACCCGTGGCCGTTCATCACCGAGCTGTACCAGCTCACCCAGGAGCGACGGGTCGTCCCCGAGTTCGAGCTGTTCGACCTCGGGCACGTGCACGCGCTGCACCGGCTGCTGGACAAGTACGGCCCGCCCTACGGCGGTCGCGTGCACTGCGACCTGGTGATGAACGTGCCCGGCGGCATGCCCGGTACGACGGACGCGCTGGTCGCCGCGGTGGCCGCCCTGCCGGACGCGGTCACGTCCTGGTCCGCCACCGGCATCGGCCGGTCCACGCTGAACGTGATCCTGGCCTCGCTGTCCAAGGGTGGCCACCTGCGCGTGGGCATGGAGGACGTGCTCACCCTGGCCCGCGGCGTCCCCGTCGAGCACAACGAGCAGCTGGTGTCCCGGGCGGCCGAGATCGGGCGGATGGCCCAGCGCACCCCGATGAGCCCCGACGAGGCGCGGGAGCTGCTGGCCATCAAGCCCCGCTGAGGGTGATCGGTTCGACACCGCCGCCCGCACGTCGTACCCCTGCCTCACGGATAGACTCCTCCATCATGGAAGCCCTCTTCATCACCCTGATGTGCCTCGTCGTGCTCCTGACCGGCTTCGTCGCGCTGGTCGTGCTGTACAAGCTGATGAACGCCGACAACTGATGCCCTTCGAGATCCCGCAGAACCTCCACCCGGACTGTGCGCCGGTGGCCTGGCTGCTCGGGACCTGGGCCGGCAACGGGCACGGCGACTACCCGACCATCGACGGGTTCGCGTTCGGGCAGGAGATGATCTTCACCCACGACGGCCGGCCGTTTTTCCACTACATGAGCCGTGCCTGGATCGTCGACGAGAACGGCGAGAAGCTGCGCGACTCCGCGATCGAGACCGGCTTCCTGCGCCCCAAGGCGGACGGCTCGCTGGAGTGGCTGATCGCGCACCACACCGGGTTCGTCGAGGTGTGGTACGGCCAGGCCGACAGCGCCAAGATCGAGATGTCCACCGACGCCGTGGTGCGCACCAAGACCGCCAAGGAGTACGTCGGAGGGACCCGGATGTACGGGCTGGTCGAGGGCGACCTGCTGTGGGCCTTCGACATGGCGGCGATGAGCCAGGAGCTGCAGCCGCACCTCTGGGCCCGGCTGGTCCGCCAGTAGCCGCCCGCCGACCCCGCCCTCAGAGGGCGACGGCGCACTCCAGCGCCGCGGGCGCCGACCGGGAGAACGTCATCCGGTACTCCCGCGGCGACGTGCCCAGCGCCCGCTGGAACTGCGCCCGCAGCGCGACCGCCGAGCCGAACCCGCTGCGGTACGCCACCGTCTCCACCGGCAGGTCGGTCGTCTCCAGCAGCCGCTGGGCCAGCATGGTCCGCTGCGCGAGCAGCCACTGCAGCGGGCTGGCGCCCATCCGGGCCCGGAACTGCCGCGTGAACGTGCGCCGGCTCATCGCCGCCTGACCCGCCAGGTCGTCCACGGTCAGCGGCTTGTCCAGGTTGGCCAGCGCAAACCGCACCGCCTCCCCGAGCGGGTCCCGGTCCAGCACCACGGGCACCGGGGCGTCGACGTACTGCGCCTGACCACCCGCGCGGTGCGGCGGCACCACCATCCGCCGGGCCACCTTGTTGGCGACCTCCGCGCCGTCCGAGGTGCGCAGCAGGTGCAGGCACAGGTCGATCGCGGCGGCGGTGCCGGCCGAGGTCAGCACGTCCCCGTCGTCGACGTACAGCACCTTCGGCTCCACGCGCACCGCTGGGTACTGCCGCGCCAGCTTGTCGGTGAACATCCAGTGCGTGGTGGCCCGCCGCCCGTCGAGCAACCCGGCCGCGGCGAGCACGAACGCGCCGCCGCACAGCCCGGCCACCCGCGCCCCGCGCCGGTGCGCGGCCCGCAGCGCGTCCAGCAGCGCGGCCGGCGGCTGCTCGTCGTCGTAGTGCCGCCACCAGGGCACCACCACCAGGTCCGCGTCGGCGAGCGCGTCGAGGGCGTACGGCGTCTGCAGCACCACCCCGCTGCTGGACAGCAGCGGACCGGGCTCGCCGGCGACCACCCGGACCTCGTGCCGCGGCACTCCGTCCTCGCTCCGGTTCGCGCCGAACACCTCGCACGGCACCGACAGGTGGAACAGCGGGGTCTCGTTCACCGCGACGACCGCGATCGTGGCCATCGGCCCTCCTCGGCTCAGGCGCCCGCTCGAGCGCGCGGGCGCCAGTCTAGGGAGCGGGTACGACGGACGGGGCGTGGCCGTGGGTCAACCATCGCTCGGATCGGGCCACCATGTCGCGCCTGGCCTGATCCGAGCGGTGCCTGACCCGCGGGCCACTGTCCGGACCACCCGGCCGGCCCGACGCTGGAGGCTCCCCGATCGCGAAGGAGACCCATGCACCCCCGATCCCGCGCCCTCGGCGCCGCCGCGGCGGTGGTCACCACCACCGCCTGGGGCGGCCAGTTCGTCGTCGGCAAGCAGGCGTTCGCGCACCTGGACCCGGTCTGGCTGACCGCGCTGCGGTACGGACTCGCCAGCCTGATCTTCCTGGCCCTGCTCGGCCTGGTCGAGGGCCGCCGCGCCTTCCGGCCGGACCGGGCCTGGCCCCGGGTCGCCGTGCTGGGCAGCGTCGGCTTCGCCGGCTTCAACCTGCTCGCCTACGTCGGGCTGACCCGGACCACCCCGCAGGCGGCCGCGCTGATCGTCTCGACGATGCCGCTGATCACCGCGTTCGTGCTCTGGGCCCGCAGCCACGTGCGCCCGCGCGCGGCGACCTGGTGGTCGAGCGGGGTCGCCCTGCTCGGCGTCGGGCTGGTGCTCACCGACGGGCACCTCTCCGGGCTGGGCCACGGCGGCTGGGGCGACCTGCTGACCTTCCTCGGCGCGGCGTGCTGGGTGGTGTACACCACCGGAGCCGCCTCCGTCCCGGACTGGTCGGCGCTGCGCTACACCGCGGTCAGCTCGGCGGCCGGCAGCGTGGTCATCTTCGGGGTCGCCGGGGTGTGCACCGGCGCCGGCTGGCTGAGCGTGCCCACGCCCGGCGACGTGGCGGCGGCCTGGTGGCAGCTGGCGTACGTCACCCTCATCGCCGCCGTCGTCGCGGTGCTGTGCTGGAACGCGGCGATGCGGACCCTCGGCGCGCAGGACGGGGTGCTGTTCATCAACCTGGTGCCGCTGACCACGTTCGCCATCGAGGCCTGCCTCGGCCGGCTGCCGCACCCGGTCCAGCTGGTCGGTGTCGCGGTCACGATCACCGCGCTGGTCGGCAACAACGTGCTCACCCGTCGTACCGACATCGTGTCGAAAACGCGACCTGTACGTCGCGCCTCGCGTACCGATATCGGTACGACGGAGCCGGTCCTAGACTCGGGAAGGTGAGCCGCACCGACAACCAGCAGGAGTGGCAGGCCCGGCTGCGCGAGAAGGGGTACCGGCTCACCCCGCAGCGCGAGCTCGTGCTGCACGCGGTGGAGCGGCTCGGCCACGCCACCCCCGACGAGGTGCACGCCGAGATCCGCGCCCGGTCCAGCGCGGTCAACCTGTCCACGGTCTACCGGACCCTGGAGCTGCTCGAGGAGCTCGGCCTGGTCCGCCACGCGCACCTCACCGACCGCGCTCCGACGTACCACTCCACTGCCGCCCCCGACCACGCCCACCTGGTCTGCCGCGGCTGCGGCAAGGTCGTCGAGGCCACCCCCGACGACGTCGCCCCGCTCACCAAGACCCTCGAGCAGAGGTTCGGCTTCCGCACCGACGTCGGACACCTGACCGTGTTCGGCCACTGCGGCGGCTGCGCCGGCTGACCGGGGCTCGGCGCTAGGTTCGGACCCATGAACCCGCTCCGTCAGCTCAGCCTCGCCGACCTCCGGACCCGCGGCAGCGAGAAGTGGCGCGCCTACCCCGACGACGTGCTCCCGCTGTGGGTCGCCGAGATGGACACCCTGCTGGCCGACCCGGTGCGCGCGGCCCTCGAGACGGCGATCGCCAGCGGCGACACCGGTTACCCCGACCCGGAGGTGTATGTCGAGGCGGCGGCCGGCTTCGCCAAGACCCGCTGGGACTGGGCCTTCGACACCGACCTGGCCCGCGTCGTGCCGGACGTGATGCAGGGTGCGATGGAGGTGCTGCACGCGCAGCGCGCGGAGGTGGTGGTGATCAACCCGCCGGTGTACCCGCCCTACTACGAGTACCTCGCCCACACCGGCCGCCGCGTCGTCGAGGCTCCCCTGGCACAGGGGCGTCTGGACCTGGCCGCCCTGGAACGAGCCTTCGCCGAGGCCCGGCCCGCCCGCACGTCGTACCTGCTCTGCAGCCCGCACAACCCGACCGGCACCGTGCACACCGCCGAGGAGCTGCGGGCCGTCGCCGGGCTGGCGCAGGAGTACGGCGTGCGGGTGGTCGTCGACGAGATCCACGGGCCGCTGACCTACGACGGGGCGTTCGTGCCGTACCTGTCGGTCGACGACGACGCCGTGGTGCTGCTGTCCGCGTCCAAGGCCTGGAACCTGGCCGGCCTGAAGGCCGCCGTCGCGGTCGCCGGGCCGGGCGCCGCCGACGACGTGACCGGCTTCCCCGAGCTGGTGTCCATGGGCGCGTCGTACTTCGGGGTGCTCTCGCACACCGCGGCGTAC
>DASTWW010000101.1:0-61482 GCA_035765755.1 Nocardioidaceae bacterium | reverse complement strand
TGATCGCCTGCGCGATGCCCTCCGGCGCCGGCTGCTGGGCGTAGTCGATGCTGATCCCGAACTGGGAGCCGTCGCCGAGCAGCCGGGTGAACCCCGCGGCCTCGTGCGGCGTGGTGACCACCAGGATGTCGCGGATCCCGGCCAGCATCAGCGTGGACAGGGGGTAGTAGATCATCGGCTTGTCGTAGACCGGCACGAGCTGCTTGGAGACCCCGATCGTGATCGGGTGCAGCCGGGTGCCGGTTCCGCCGGCCAGGATGATTCCGCGCACGGCGTCAGTCTGCCTCGATCGCGCCGGCCACGGCGGGCTTCCACAGGTCGGTCCAGCCGACGCCGAGCTCGGCGAACATGCGGCGCAGCAGCGGCAGGCTGATGCCCACCACGGTGTGTGGGTCGCCTTCGACGCCCTCGACGAACGCGCCGCCGAGCCCGTCGATGGTGAACGCGCCGGCGACGTCCAGCGGCTCGCCGGTGGCGACGTAGGCGTCGATCTCCGCGTCCGTGACCGCGGCGAAGCGGACCACGGTCCGCGCGGCCCGGACCACCTCCCGGCCGGAGCCGGTGTCGATCACGCAGTGCCCTGTGTGCAGCACCCCGGCCCGGCCGCGCATGGTGTGCCAGCGCCGCCGGGCCGCCTCGGGATCGCCGGGCTTGCCGTGCACCTGCCCGTCGATCTCGAGCACTGAGTCGCAGCCGACCACCCAGGCGTCCTCGACGCCGGCCGCCACCGTGCGCGCCTTGCGGGTTGCCAGCTCGGTGGCCAGCAGCGCGGGCTCGGGCTCGGTGACCTGCGACTCGTCGACCCCGGAGACCCGGACCTCCGGGTCAAGCCCGGCGGCCCGCAGCGTCTTCAGCCGCGCCGGGGACGCCGACGCCAGCACCAGCCTCATCGGATCCTCGCCAGCGCCCGCTGCAACGGGTCGAGACCGAGCGCGCCGAGGTCGAGGGCGGCGCGGTGGAAGGCCTTCAGGTCGAAGTCGGCGCCGAGCCGGGCGCGCGCGTCGTCGCGGGCCTGCAGCCAGATCCGTTCGCCCACCTTGTACGACGGGGCCTGACCGGGCCAGCCGAGGTACCGGTTCACCTCGAAGACCAGCCGGGCGTCCTCGTCGCGGCTGTGCTGGCGCATGAACTCCAGGGCCAGCTCCGCGGTCCACCGCTCCCCGGGATGGAAGCCGAACGGGTTGTCCGCGGGGATCTCGAGCTGGAGGTGCACGCCGATGTCCACGATCACCCGGGCTGCCCGCAGCGCCTGGGCGTCGAGCATGCCGAGCCGGTTGCCGGGGTCGTCGAGGTGGCCGAGGTCGTCCATCAACCGCTCGGCGTACAACGCCCAGCCCTCGCCGTGCCCGGACACCCAGCACATCAGTCGCTGCCACCGGTTCAGCAGCTCGCGTCGGTAGGCGGTCTGGCCGACCTGGAGATGGTGGCCGGGCACGCCCTCGTGGTAGACGGTGGTCACCTCACGCCAGGTGGAGAAAGTGTCCACGCCGTCCGGGACGGCCCACCACATCCGCCCGGGACGGTGGAAGTCCTCGCTCGGGCCGGTGTAGTAGATGCCGCCTTCGTCGGTCGGAGCGAGGCAGCACTCGATGCGCCGTACCGGCTCCGGGATGTCGAAGTGCACGTCGGCGAGGTCGTCGATCGCTGCCTCGGCGGTGTCCTGCATCCAGGCCCGGAACCGGTCCTTGCCGGCCAGCCGCCGGCTCGGGTCCGCGTCCAGCGCGGCGACGGCGTCGTCGGGGGCACCTCCGGGCACGATCTGGTCCGCGACCGCCGCCATCTCGCGCTCGATCCGCGCGAGCTCCTGCCAGCCCCACGCGTAGGTCTCGTCGAGGTCCACCGCAGCGCCGAGGAAGTAGCGCGACTCCAGCGCATAGCGCTCGCGTCCGACCGCGTCCGTCTCCTGGCCCCGGGGCCCGAGCTCGTCGTCGAGAAACCGGCCGAAGCCGGCGAAGGCGTCGCTGGCCTCGGCCGCGTGGCGCTCCAGCTGGTCGCGCAGTGTCCCGGTCGCCGGGGACCCGGCCACCAGGTTGAGGAAGAAGTTCCCGCCGTGACCCTCCTGGCCCGTCCAGTGCCGGACCTGCCGGGCGACCTGGTGCAGCTGGCGCCGCGCACTGACCCGGCCCTCATCGGCTGCCTGCAGCAGCGTCTTCCGGTAGCCGGCAACGGTCGCGGCCACGGTGCCCAGCCGGGCGTCGACGTTCTCCCACGCCTCGGTGGTGTCGGTGTCCATCAGGTCGAACACCTCGCGGATCTCGTGCAGGCCGCTGGAGATGACCGCCACCTGCGACTGCGGCAGCCCGGCGTCGTACCGCTCCACCTGCAGGCCGAGACGCTCGACGAACGCGTCCTTGGCGACCTGCTCGCGGGCGTCGACCGGTGTCGCGGCCTGGGCGTCGGCAAGCGCGGAGCGGGTCAGTGCCTCGCGAGCGGCGAAGCCGTCGGGTGAGAGGTCGGTGAGCCGGTCGTCGTGGCCGGCGACACCGGCGGACGTGGCGGTGATCGGGTCGAGCGCTGCGTAGCGGTCGACGTAGGCGTTCGCGATAGCGTCGACAGGACGGCTGTCTTGGTCGGTCACGGGCGACTACCCTAGTAGCGAGGCGCCGATTGGTACGAGAGCCGGGACGTGCGGCCGCCACGGCGGTGCTGTGGCTGGCGACCCGCGGGCTGGTCGTGCTGCTCTACGCCGGCCCGCAGCACTGGGTGAGCGGGGACGTGTCCTACTTCGCCGACAGCCTCCGTTCGCTCGCGTCGCACGGGCCGGCCGACACGCTGCGGGAGTACCCGCTGGCCGGGGTGGCGGTGCTGGCCGTGCCGTGGCTGGCCGCCGGCGCGCTCGGCGGCGCTCTCGGCACGTACACCTGGCTGCTGGTCGCCCTGGCGTTGCTGGCGGACGCGGCGTTCACGGCCGCGCTGCACTGTGTGCGCGGTCCGGGCCGCTCCCAAGCCCTGGCGGTGTGGCTGGTCGGCGTGCCGCTGCTCGGGGCGACCTCCCTGGCGCGGTTCGACATCGTCCCCGGGGTGCTGGCCGGCGCTGCGCTGCTGCTGCTCGCCCGGCGTCCGGGTCTCGCCGGGGTGGTGGTGGCGGCGGGTGCCGCGGTCAAGCTGTGGCCGGCGCTCCTGCTGCCGGCGATGGCCGGGCGGCGGGAGAGCCGGGGGCCGGTGCTCCGCGCGACCGCGGCCGTCGCCGCGTTCGTGGTCGCAGGCACCGTGGCGGTGGCCGGCTGGGGCCGGTTGTTCTCGCCGCTCGCCTTCCAGAGCGGCCGGGGGCTGCAGATCGAGTCGGTGGCTGCCTCGCCGGCGATGGTCGGCTGGGTGCTGGTGCCGAGCAGCTACACGGTGTCCTACGGGCCGGCGCACGCCTTCGAGGTCACCGGACCCGGTATCGCGGCGCTGGTGCACCTGTCCACCGTGCTCACGCTGCTGGTCGCGGCCGGTCTGCTGGTGCTCTGGTGGCGGCTGTGGCGGGCCGGCGGAACCGTGCCCGGGGTCTGCTGGGCCGGCCTGGCGGCGGTCACCGGGTTCGTGGTCAGCAGCCGGGTGCTCAGCCCGCAGTACCTGCTCTGGCTGCTGCCGATGGCCGCCGCAGCGGTCGCCGTCGCTGGTCCACGGCGGGCTGCGCAGCTGCGCTGGGCCGCCGGCCTGTTGGTCGCGACCCTGCTCACCCAGCTCGAGTTCCCGGTGTTCTACGGCGACCTGGTCGGGCATCACCCCGGTTCGGGGTTGGCCGTGGCGGTGCTGGCCGCCCGCAATGCGGTGCTGGTCTGGCTGTGCGGCGACGCGGCCGTACGTGCCTGGCGCGTGACCGCTCAGCGCGGCATCGCGCTGGCCCGCCAGCCCGACGGTCCGGACGGGAAGGTCGTGGACAGCCGGCGGTGAGGCGCGGCCCACTCCGACACCGGCCGGCGACGCGGCGGCGGGGCGCCGGCGGCCGCGGTCGCCTGCAGCACGGCGACCAGCGCCGCGATCTCCTCGGCGGTCGGGTCGCCCTTGAGGATCCGCAGGTGGGGGGTGGTCATAGCGGGATGTTCCCGTGCTTCTTGGGGGGCAGCGTCTCGCGCTTGGAGCGCAGCAGCCGCAGGGAGCGGATGATCTCGGCGCGGGTCTCGTGCGGCTGGATCACCGCGTCGATGTAGCCGCGCTCGGCGGCGAGGTACGGGTTGGCCAGGTGGTCCTCGTACTCCGTGATCAGCTCTGCCCGGAGCTCCTCCTGCCGGCCGGACTGTTCCGCGTCGGCGAGCTCCTTGCGGTAGAGGATGTTCACCGCCCCCTGCGCGCCCATCACCGCGATCTGCGCGGTGGGCCAGGCCAGGTTCATGTCGGCGCCGAGGTGCTTGGACCCCATCACGTCGTATGCCCCGCCGTACGCCTTCCGCGTGATCACGGTGACCAGCGGCACGGTGGCCTCCGCGTAGGCGAAGATCAGCTTGGCGCCACGGCGGATGATGCCGTTCCACTCCTGGTCCGTGCCGGGCAGGAACCCCGGCACGTCGACGAAGGTGAGCACCGGGATGTTGAACGCGTCGCAGGTGCGCACGAACCGGGCGGCCTTCTCCGAGGCGTCGATGTCCAGGGTGCCGGCGAACTGCATCGGCTGGTTGGCGACCACGCCGACCGGGTGGCCCTCCACCCGGCCCAAGCCGACCACGATGTTCGGGGCGAACATCGCCTGCACCTCGAGGAAGTCGCCGTCGTCGAGCACCGACTCGATGACCGTGTGAATGTCGTAGGGCTGGTTCGGGCTGTCAGGAACGAGCGAGTCCAGCGCCCGGTCGCCGTCGGTGATCTCCAGGTCCACGATCTCGTCGTACGACGGGGGCTCGTCGAGGTTGTTCTGCGGCAGGTACGACAGCAGCGCCTTGACGTACTCGATCGCGTCGGACTCGTCGGAGGCCATGTAGTGGGCGTTGCCGGACTTGGTGTTGTGCGACCGGGCGCCGCCGAGGTCTTCCATGGAGACGTCCTCACCGGTGACGGTCTTGATCACGTCCGGTCCGGTGATGAACATGTGGCTGGTCTGGTCGACCATCACGGTGAAGTCGGTGACCGCGGGGGAGTACACCGCCCCTCCGGCGCACGGGCCCATGATCAGCGAGATCTGCGGGACCACACCAGAGGCGTGCACGTTGCGGCGGAAGATCTCGCCGTACAGCCCGAGGGAGACGACGCCTTCCTGGATGCGGGCGCCGCCGGAGTCATTGATGCCGATGACCGGGCAGCCGGTCTTCATGGCCAGGTCCATGATCTTGACGATCTTCTCGCCGAACACCTGGCCGAGCGATCCGCCGAACACGGTGAAGTCCTGGGCGAACACGCACACCTGCCGGCCCTCGACGGTGCCGTAGCCGATCACCACGCCGTCGCCGTACGGCCGGTTCTTCTCCATCCCGAACGCGGTCGACCGGTGCCTGGCCAGCTCGTCGAGCTCGACGAAGGAGCCCTCGTCCAGCAGCTCCTCGATGCGCTCGCGCGCGGTCTTCTTCCCCTTGGCGTGCTGCTTCTCGATCGCCCGGGCGGAGCCCGCGTGCACCGCCTCGTGCAGTCGCCGGTCGAGGTCGGCGACCTTGCCCGCAGTGGTGTGCACGTCGATCGAGTCGTCCTCGGGGACTTCGGTGCCGCCGATCCTCGCTTCGCTCACGGTTCGCCTCCTCGCGGTCCGGTAGGTCAGGCTAGTGCCTGTGAGGTTCGACGACCTGTGCCGCCCTCCTCTGGACCGGGCCGCGCTGACCGCCGCGCTGACGACGGGCGCGTCGATCTGGCGCACGCTCGAGGTGGTCGAGGAGTCCCCGTCAACGAACCGGGCGGTCGCCGAGCGCGCCCGGTCCGGTGAGCCGGAGGGGCTGGTGCTGGTCGCCGAGCACCAGACGGCGGGCCGCGGCCGGCTGGACCGCAGCTGGGTCACCCCCGCCCGCGCCGCGCTGACCTTCTCGGTGCTGCTGGTCCCGGAGCGGGTGCCTTCCGCACGGTGGCCGTGGCTGCCGCTACTCGCCGGGATCGCCGTCGCGGAGGGGGTACGCCGGGTCACCGACGTGCCGTGCGCGCTGAAGTGGCCCAACGACGTGATGGTGGACGACCAGAAGCTCGCCGGTCTGCTGGTGGAGCGGGTCGAGCGGCCGTCCTCGAGCGCGGCCGTGCTCGGGGTGGGCCTCAACGTGAGCTCGACCCGCGACGAGCTGCCGGTGCCGACGGCGACCTCGCTGGAGCTGGTGGGCGCGAGCACGCTGGACCGGTCGGTGATCCTGCGGGAGGTGCTGCGCGCCTTCGAGGCTCTCTACCTGCAGTGGTCGGCCGACGGCGGTGACCCGGACCAGGGTCTGCACGCCGCCTACGTGCGACGTTGCGCGACGATCGGCCGCCAGGTGCGCGTGGAGCTGCCTTCCGGCGATCCCGTGCTCGGCGAGGCCGTGGGCGTCGACGGCGACGGCCGGCTCCAGGTGCTCACGCCCACCGGCAGCCGGTTGCTGGGGGCGGGCGACGTGGTCCACGTGCGGGCGGAGCCGGGTCCGCCGACGTGAGAAGATTCATGCCGTGACTCATGGCGTGATCCCCGGCACGGGCCGATGACCGGGGCGGACACCGCCGGCTACACCCGCGAACGGCTCGAGCGGGCCATCCTGGGGCAGTCGCCTGCGCTGACCAGCGAGGACGTCGCCTCGGCGGCCGGGGTGACCGTCGAGCAGGCCCGGCGGCTCTGGCGCGCCCTCGGCTTTCCGGACGCGGGTGAGCACCCGGCGTTCACCGACGCCGATCTGGGTGCGCTGAGCACCCTGGTCAAGGCCGTCCGGGCCGGCGTCATCGACTTCGAGACCGCGGTCCGGCTGACCCGCGCGGTCGGCCGCACCATGGCCCGGCTCGCCGACTGGCAGGTGGCCACGCTGGCCTCCCGGGTCGAGCAGCTCGAGGCGGGCGAGGAGGCCACCGGCAGCCGGCTCGGGAGTGCGCTGCGGATCGCCGAGGAGGTCGGCGCCCCGTTCGAGCAGATGCTCATCTACGCCTGGCGGCGGCACCTGGCCGCCGCGGTCGGCCGGGTGGAGGTGCTCGGCGCCAACGACGAGGACCTGCACACCACCGACGTGACGGTGGGCTTCGCCGACCTGGTCAGCTTCACGGCGCTGTCCAACGAGATGGACGAGGACCGGATCGGGGACCTGGTGGAGGTGTTCGAGTCGCGCTGCGCCGACGTGGTGGCCGCCCGGCACGGCCGGGTGATCAAGACCCTCGGCGACTCCGTGCTCTTCGTCTGCGAGGACCCGGTCCGGGCGCTCCAGATCGCCGTGGGGATCGTGGACGTGATCGGTCGGGACAGCCGCCTGCCCGACGTGCGCGTCGGGCTCTCGACCGGCGCAGTTGTCACCCGAATGGGTGACGTGTTCGGTCCGCCGGTGAACATGGCCGCCCGGCTGACCACGCTGGCCCGCCGCAACCGGGTGATCACCGACCACGCTACCGCCGACCGGTTGCCGGCCGACCTGTTCGACACTCGGCCGCTGCCGCCGCGTCCGGTGCGCGGCTTCGGGCTGGTGGAGCCGGTCGCGGTCCGTCGGATCTGAGGCGCGACGCCCGGTCGGGGGACGGATGGAGGACCCCGGAGTCTCGCAAGGTCTAGACCGCCCTGCTGGAGCGCCCTGTGGATTCTTGGATTCTGCCAACGGTGTCCGAAATGTCCCCTTAACCTTACGGCCATGATCAGTGTGCAGGGGGTGGACCTCGACGTCGAGTCCCGTCGGGTGTGGCGCGAGGGCGTCGAGATCAGGATGTCGAACAAGGAGTTCGAGCTGCTGCACGCGCTGATCAGGCGGCCCGGGCAGATCGTCACCCGCGACGAGCTGATGCGCGAGGTGTGGCAGACCGACTTCTGGACGTCGGCGAAGACCATCGACGTGCACCTCGGCTGGGTGCGCAAGAAGCTCGGCGACGACACCCGCCGGCCGAGCCTGATCAGCACGATCCGAGGACGGGGCCTGCGCTTCGAGCTCGCGCCCCCTCAGCGCGCCGAACAGGCGAAGTCCGCCTCCTGACCCGCAGTCGATACCCTCGACGGGTGACCCCACCCGCCACCAGCGACGCCGCTGTCCCACCTCCGCCCGACCCCGCCGACCCGGTGCTCGCCGTCATCGGCGGCGGCCAGCTCGCGCGGATGATGGCGCAGGCGGCCGTCGCGCTCGGGGTGCCGCTGCGGCTGCTCGCCGAGGGGCCGGACGTGTCGGCCGCCCAGGTCGTCCCCGACACGCTCGTCGGCGACTACCGCGACCTCGACATGCTCCGCAAGATCGCGGAGGGCTGCTCGGTGGTCACCTTCGACCACGAGCACGTGCCCACCGAGCACCTGCACGCCCTGACCGGGGAGGGCCACGCCTGCCGGCCCGGCCCGCAGGCTCTCGTGCATGCCCAGGACAAGGGCGTGATGCGGACGCGGCTCCAGGAGCTCGAAGTACCCTGCCCACGCAACGCGATCGTTGCCGACGCCGCGTCCGTCGAACGGTTCGCCGAGTCGGTGGGCGGCTTCCCCGTCGTGCTCAAGACCACCCGCGGCGGCTACGACGGCAAGGGCGTCTGGGTGGTCGAGGGCGCCGCGGACTGCGGGCCGGTGTTCGAGACCGCGCACCGCACCGGCGTGATGATCCTTGCCGAGGAGAAGGTGGACTTCCGCCGCGAGCTCTCCGCGCTCGTCGCGCGGTCCCCGTCCGGCCAGGTGGCCGCCTACCCCGTCGTGGAGTCGGTGCAGAGCGATGGCATCTGCTGGGAGGTGATCGCCCCGGCCCCGGGCCTGGACCCCGAGCTGGCCGTGCGAGCGCAGCAGATCGCCATGGACGTGGCCGCCGAGCTCGACGTGACCGGCATCCTCGCCGTGGAGCTGTTCGAGACTATGGACGGCCGCGTGCTGGTCAACGAGCTGGCCATGCGGCCGCACAACACCGGGCACTGGTCCATCGACGGGGCGGTGACCAGCCAGTTCGAGAACCACCTGCGGGCGGTGCTTGACCTGCCGCTGGGCAGCCCTGAGGCGCGCGCCCCGTGGACGGTGATGGTGAACATCCTCGGCGGACATGCCGACCGTCCGGTGGGTGCGCTCTACGACGGGTACCCGCACGTGTTCGCCCGCGACCCGCGCCTCAAGGTGCACCTGTACGGCAAGTCGCTGCGACCCGGCAGGAAAGTCGGCCACGTGACCGCCTACGGCGACGACCTCGACGACGCGGTCGAACGGGCCCGGCACGCCGCGGCCTGGTTCCGCGGCGACCTGGGGGAGGAGAGCGAATGACCAGCCCGGTGGTCGAGCCTGCCGGAACTCTTCGGGTCGGCATCGTGATGGGATCCGACTCCGACTGGCCGACCATGAAGGCCGCCGCCGAGGCCGTGGAGGAGTTCGGGGTCGGCTACGAGGCCGACGTGGTCTCCGCGCACCGGATGCCCGAGGAGATGCTCGCCTACGGCAAGGAGGCCGCGGGCCGTGGTCTGGCGGTGATCATCGCCGGCGCCGGAGGTGCGGCCCACCTGCCCGGCATGCTCGCCGCGGTCACCCCGCTGCCCGTGATCGGGGTCCCGGTGCCGCTCAAACACCTGGACGGCATGGACTCCCTGCTGTCGATCGTGCAGATGCCGGCCGGGGTCCCGGTCGCCACCGTGTCGATCGGCAACGCCCGCAACGCCGGGCTGCTCGCCGTACGCATCCTCGCTGCCACCGACCCCGAGCTGCGCGCCAGGATGGAGCGCTTCCAGGAAGAGCTGCGGGACAAGGCGAAGGCCAAGGGCCGGGCGGTGCGCGGCCAGGCCAACCGGACCGTCGGCTTCTAGGAGTAGCGCGGCCACTCGATGAGTGGACAGGTGTCCATCACCATCGGCACCCCCGCGGCGGTGGCCCGCTCGAACGCGTCGTGGTCGACGACGCCGAGCTGGAACCACACTCCGCGGGCGCCGACCCGCACGGCCTGGTCGGCGAACTCGCCCGCTGCCGCGGAGCGTCGGAAGACGTCCACCACGTCGACCGGGAACGGCACGTCGGCAAGCGTCTGGTAGCCGGGCTCGCCGAGCACCTCGTGCGCGGCCGGGTGGATCGGCACGATCCGCTTGCCCTGCTCCTGCAGGAACCGTGCGATCTGGAAGGCCGTGCGACGGTGGTCACCGCTCAGCCCGACCACCGCCCAGGTCGTGCACTCGTGCAGCATGAACCTGATGTTGGCCGGGTCGAGCCAGGCAGGTGCGGATGAGTGTGACGTGGCTGACATGGACCCAGGCTACGTGCCGCGATCGGTCGGGCGGTTCCTAGAATCCCACCATGACTCCCGATCAGCCGATGTTCGCGCTCTCCGAGGAGCACCGCGCCATCCGGGCCGCGGTGCGCGCGCTGTGCGAGGCGAAGGTGGCGCCGCACGCCGCGGCCGTCGACGAGTCCGGGGAGTTCCCGCAGGCGGCGTACGACGCGCTGGTGGCCGCGGACTTCGCGGCTCCCCACATCCCCGAGGAGTACGGCGGGGCGGGCGCCGACGCGCTGGCCACCTGCATCGTGATCGAGGAGGTGGCCCGCGCCTGCGCCGCGTCCTCGCTGATCCCGAGCGTCAACAAGCTGGGCAGCATGCCGCTGCTGCTCGCCGGCTCGGAGGATCTCAGGAAGAGGTACCTCGCTCCCGTGGCCGCCGGCGAGGCGATGTTCTCCTACTGCCTGTCCGAGCCCGAGGCCGGCTCGGACGCGGCCGCGATGCGCACCCGGGCGGTCCGTGACGGGGAGGGCTGGGTGCTCAACGGTGTGAAGCGGTGGATCACCAACGCTGGCATCTCCGACTACTACACGGTCTTCGCGGTCACCCACCCGGACGCCGAGAGTCGCTCGATCTCGGCGTTCGTCGTGGAGAAGGGCGACGCCGGCCTCTCCTTCGGTGCCCCGGAGCGCAAGCTCGGGATCAAGGGGTCACCGACCCGCGAGGTGTACTTCGACAACGTGCGCGTTCCCGCCGACCGGATCATCGGCGAGCCGGGCACCGGCTTCCAGACCGCGATGCGCACCCTCGACCACACCCGGGTCACCATCGCCGCCCAGGCGGTGGGCATCGCCCAGGGTGCCCTCGACCACGCGCTCGCCTACGCCAAGGAGCGCGAGCAGTTCGGCCGGTCCATCGCGTCGTTCCAGGGCCTGCAGTTCCTGCTCGCCGACATGGGCATGAAGGTGGAGGCGGCCCGGCAGCTGACCTACGCCGCGGCCGGCCGCTCCGAGCGCGGGGACGACGACCTGACGTTCTTCGGCGCCGCGGCAAAGTGCTTCGCCTCGGACACCGCGATGCAGGTGACCACCGACGCCGTGCAGGTGCTCGGCGGCTACGGCTACACCCGCGACTACCCGGTCGAGCGAATGATGCGCGACGCCAAGATCACCCAGATCTACGAGGGCACCAACCAGGTGCAGCGAATCGTGATGGCCCGCCAGCTCCTCGCGGGGATCCAGAGCCAGCAGGGCTGACCGGGACGTCCGGAGTCACGGACCGTGCACCTGCTCGCCGGTGCGGGGATCGAGGAAGAGCGGCTTCTCGTGTGGTCTTCCGGCGAAGTCGAACATGCTCGCCAGCGGGCCCGCCGTTGCGTCGAACGACTGGTCGCCGATGCGGCCCAGGCGCCAGTTGTGCTCGATGAAGCGCAGGATGGACGCCTGCTCGAGAAGCTTGTGATCCACCGAGTCGGGGCGCACGAACGGTGAGAGGACCAGCAGTGGCAGCCGGAGTCCGTGGCCGCAGCGGTCGAGGTAGGCGTGCGGACTCGGTCGTCCGCACAAGCCCGGACCGAGCAGTGCGTCGTAGCGTGGGTCGTTCGACTGGTTTGTGATCGGTGGGAACACGTGGTCGTAGAAGCCGCCGGGATCGTCGTAGGCGATCACGATCGCCATGCTCTTCCAGGCGTCCAGGCGCTCCAGGGCGTTGATGGTGTTGACCAGGAAGACCTGTTCATCGAGGGGATCGGACTTTCCGTCGTGGCCGTCCTGGTAGTGCCGCGCCTTGAGGAAGCTGACAGCGGGCAGCCGGCCGTCCCGTGCTGCGCGCCAGAAGTCCCGGAGGCCGTATTGGTGGTTGGCGGGGTCCGTCCGTCCGATCATCGCGGTCGAGCTCGGGGGGAGGTGGTGCGGGTTCGCGGTGGCGGCGTAGTACTGGAAGGGTTCGTGGTGGGGGATGTAGTCGGGGATGGTGTCCCCGTGGATGTTCTGGTGCGCAGCGCCACAGACCCCCTTGCCGGCTGGCCGCGCCGTCGGGCGGAAGCCGCCCTGGAACCAGCCCCAGGTGATGCGGTGCGCCGTCAGCAGGTCCCCGATGTTCGTGCCTGAAAGCCGGGCGACGCCTCCCGACCCTTCGTCCCCCGGGGCTAGTGAGCAGTCGTCGTAGCGGGGATCGGGGTCGCCGATGAGTGTGCCCTTGGCGATCTCATCGGCGCGCTCCGCGGGGGTTGCGCCGTGCGTCTGGCCGGAGACAAGGTTGATCACGCCCGGGGTGGACGGGCCGATCGTGCTCGCGAAGAAGTTGTCACCCAGCGAGAACCGCTGGGCGTAGTTCCACAGCGCCGTCACGGTGTTGCCGTCGAAGTAGCCCATCACCTGACCCGGGTCGCAGCCGGCCGCCGTCGGTCCGAGGGCCTGCACGAACCGATCCATCAGCCCGCCGTGCATCGCCTCCTGCTGCAACCGGTAGGCGTGCTGGTTCGTGCAGAGGAACGCCTGCGAGCGATCCAGCCTGAACGGCGCGACCGCGTTGGGGTTGCCGGTGAGCAGGCCCCGCGTCAGGCCGTTCACCGAAGGCGTCGACGAGGAAGGCACGAACCGGGGCTCCCCGGGTGGATTGGCCGCCTTCGGGTACGTCGCGAAGTAGTGATCGAAGGACACGTTCTCCTGGAAGATCACCACAAGATGCTTGACGGGGGTTCGTGTCCCGGTGCCCGGGTCCGGCAGCCGGGACGAACCCGTCGGGGCCGGATGCGCGAGCGCCGGAGACGCGAGTGCTGCCGCAGCCGCCACGACGAGCGCCGCCAGCGACCTCCGCACCCGCGCTGATCCCGTGGTCGCTAGAGCAGCCATGACGACCTCCGACCCACCGACGCTAGTTTCCTCCGCCGAGGCGCCGCAAGGGCCTGTTCGGACCAGAGCGCTACCGTCGCCGTGTCGACAGGCCGAACCGGCAGGTGGTGGTGTCGCACCACCCAGGCGGTGGCCGACGCCGTCCGCGCAGCGGCTGGTGCGTCAGCGCCGAGGACGCCGAGCTGGCCGCGGCCGATGGGCCGTTCGCTGCTGGACCGCCTGCCCGGCGGCGCGGGCCGATGTTGTACGTTTCCGCCCGACGGCGGGTGGAGCGCCCTACCTTGGACCGCACAGCCCGCGCGTCTGTGCGCTCTTGCAGGAAGGACCTCGCCGCGGTGGCCAACATTGCACGCTCCTACGCCCTGGATCTGGTCGACTCGCGCACCCGGACCGCTGTCCGGGTCTCGCGGTGCCTCACCCCGGTGGCGCTGGCCGCGCTGGTGCCCGTGGTCGTGTTCACGCACTGGTGGGCGCTGGTCGCAGTGGGCGTGGTGACCTGCCTCGGCCACGTCGCGGGTGAGGCCTGGCTGCGCGGCCAGCGGCGGATCCTCGTCGAGCACATGTGGCACCTGGCGGCCCAGTCCGGCGACCCGATCAGCGAGATGGCCGCCTTCCAGGCGTTCCGCCGGCTGACGCCGGCCGAGCGTCGGGTAGTGCTGGCCTGGGAGCAGAGCGGCGGGGACCCGTTCGCGGAAACCGTTCCCCCCAGCGTCGCGCGGTTCCGCGCCGCGCTACGGGTGCTGCCGCGCGAGCTCTGAACCCGGCGTCAGCCGCCGGGAAGCCCGGACGGGCTGCACAGGTTCTTCGAGATGTCCTGAGTGCGGTCCTGGCGGATGAGCTTGAACATCCGCGGCGCCCGCTGCGGGTCCCAGTGCACGTAGAGGTCCGAGATCGGCACCGAGCAGGTCAGCCCGTTCGACCCGCTCACGTGGGTCATCGCCCAGGCGAACTTCAGGGCCGCGATCGGCCCGGTGCCCTTGCCCACGGTCAGCGACGCGTCGGCCGCCTTGGCCAGCCCGAAGTAACGGAACGGGTCGATCACCGACCACGGTGAGACCGCCTTGTGCCCGACGGCGCTCACCACCTCGCGCTGGTGCTTGGCCCGGTCGATGTCCCCGAGCGACGAGACGTGCCGGGACCGGGCGTAGGCCAGCGCCACCCGGCCGTTCACGTGCTGGCAGCCCTTTTTGATGTGCAGGTTGGCCAGCGGGTCGTTCATGTTCTGGGTGGGGCAGATCTGGATACCGCCGACGGCGTCGACCACGTCGACGAAGCCGGCGAAGCCGATCTCGACGTAGTCGTCGATGCGGATGTGGGTGTCCTGCTCGATCGTCTTCACCAGCAGCTTCGGGCCGCCCCAGGCGTAGGCCGCGTTGATCTTGTCGCTGCCGTGGCCGGGGATCGGCACGTAGGAGTCACGGGGGATCGACATCAGCAGGTTGGGGCCGGCGCCGGTGTGCAGCAGCATGATCGTGTCGGTGCGCTGGCCCTCGCCCTTGCCGGTGCCCAGGTGCAGCTCCTGGTGGCGGGTCAGGCCGGCGCGGCTGTCGCTGCCGACCAGCAGGTACGTCGTACCCGGCTGGTCGGCCGGGCGCCCGGCGGCCGGGGTGAAGTCGACCTTGTGCACCTTGGTCCACGCCCAAGCAGGGACCGCGACGAGATAGGCGATCCACAGCAGCACGAGCAGCCATACCCAGCGCATCACCCGGCGGCGTGAGTGGCCCGACGTCCGGCCTGGCCGGCGCGGGATCGGTGCGGACGGCCCCGGGCGCCGCGGCGGTGCCCCAGGCGCCGGGCGCTGCCCTCCGCCCGAGCGGTTCATGGTCGGCAGCATCCGAGTCGGCTCCGGGTCGCTCGACGGCTGCCGTGGCCGGTCCTGCGGCGCGGCGGGGGAGGACTCGCCGATGCCTCGTTGCTCGGTGCCGTAGAGCCAGTCGTACTCCGACTCCCCGTCCTCCGGCGGGTGACCATCAGCCATGGCGCAGACGGTACCTCGCGGCACATAGCGGTACGCACCCGTGCCGGTGGGGTGCCCGGCGTGCCTAGACCGTTGTGACGCGTGTTGCTGGTGATACTGGTGGCGCCCCGACACCCGAAAGGTCCTCATGCCCTCCGACGCACACGCCGCCGCGCTCACGCGGGTCCGGTTCCGCCGGGCGCTGACCCTGATGCTGATGACCCTGCTGGTGCCCGGCTCGGCTCAGCTCGCCGCCGGCCGGCGCGGCGTCGGCCGGGTGGCGCTGCGGATCTGGCTGGCCCTGGTGGCGACGGCCGCGGTGCTCGTCGTCGCGGGGCTGCTGTGGCCGGGCACGCTGCTGCGCGTGTTCAGCAGCACGACCGTGCTCGGCGCCGTACGCCTCCTGCTGTGCGCCCTCGCCGTGGGCTGGGCGGCGCTGTTCGTCGACGCCTGGCGGCTCGGGAACCCGCTCGAGCTGCGGCAGAAGCAGCGGCTGGCCATGGTGGGGCTGAACGGGGTGCTGTGCTTCTCGGTTGCCGGCACGCTGCTGTTCGCCTCGCACGTGGTCGCCGTCCAGCGCGACTTCGTGGCCACCATGTTCGGGCACACCGAGGTGACCGCCGCCCATGAGGGCCGCTACAACATCCTGCTGCTCGGCGGGGACTCCGGGCCGGACCGGTGGGGGTTGCGCACCGACAGCATCAACGTGGCCAGCATCGACCAGCAGACTGGCCGGACGGTGCTGTTCGGCGTGCCCCGCAACATGATGAACTTCCCCTTCCCCAAGGGGTCGACCATGGCCGCACAGTTCCCGAACGGCTACGACTGCGACACCTGCGAGGTGAACAGCCTGTCCACCTGGGCAGGCGACCACCTCGACGTGTTCAAGGGCGTGAGCAACCCCGGCCTCGAGGCGACCATCGAGGGAGTCGAGGGGATCACCGGGCTGAAGATCAACTACTACGCGATGGTCAACCTGCAGGGCTTTCGCGACCTGGTCGATGCCGTCGGCGGGCTCACGCTCAACGTCCGGGACCGCATCCCGATCGGTGGCGTGGGCGGCCCGATCACGGGTTACATCAAGCCGGGGGTGCGGCGGCTCAACGGCTTCCAGGCGCTGTGGTTCGCCCGGTCTCGCGTGGCCGCGGACGACTACTCCCGGATGGCCCGGCAGAAGTGTGTGATGAACGCCATGCTGCACCAGCTGAGCCCCAAGACGGTGATCACCCGGTTCGAGAAGATCGAGAAGGCCAGCGAGCAGCTGATCACCACTGACCTGCCCGCGTCCCAGCTGGCCACCTTCGCGCAGCTGGCGCTGAAGGCGCGCAGCCAACCGGTGAGCACGGTGTCCTTCGTGCCGCCGGCCGTGGACACCAGCCACCCCGACGTCGCCAAGATCCACAGCATGATCAAGCAGGCGCTGGCCCAGTCCACGGCCGGGCCGAAGCACCGGAGCGGGCACCGGCACGCGACCGCGCAGAGCGGCTTCACCACCCAGGACAACGGTGCTCCGGAAGTGGGCGGCTCGCTCGGTGACATGACCGACGGCTACGCCGCCAACAAGTCTGACAACCTCAGCCAGGTGTGCTGAGCCGCGGCGCTGAGGGCCGGACGGATAGGGTGCCGCTGTGTCCGCCCGGGTCGTAGCCGTCGTCGTCACCTGGAACCGGCGCGAGCTGTTGCGCGAGTCGCTGGACGCGCTCGCCGCGCAGACCCACCCGGTGGACGTGGTCGTGGTCGACAACGCCTCGACCGATGGCACGGCCGACCTGCTGCGCAGCGACTACCCGCACCTTCCCCGCGTGGTGCTCGGCGGCAACACCGGCGGGGCAGGTGGGTTCGCCGCGGGCATCGCGAGCGCGCTGACCCTGGCGCCGGACCTGCTGTGGCTGCTCGACGACGACACCGTGCCCGAGCCGACCGCCGCGGAGCGGCTGGTGGCCGCCTGGGCGTCGTACGAACCCGGCCGGCCCGCCCTGGTCGCCAGCCGGGTCGTGTGGACCGACGGCAGGGACCACCCGATGAACACGCCCCGGCGCAAGCCAGGTGCCTCGACCGAGGAGCTCCGGCGGGCGGAGGCGGTGGGTTGCATGCCGATCCGCTCGGCGTCGTTCGTGTCGATCATGTGCGACGCCGACGTGGTCCGCGCCCGCGGCGTGCCGGTCGCGGACTACTTCTTGTGGAACGACGACTTCGAGTACTCCACCCGTCTGGTCCGCGGCGGGGTCGGCCTGTACTGCCCCGACAGCGTGGTCGTGCACAAGACCAAGACCTTCGGCTCGACCGACGCCGACCCAGGGGAGCGGTTCTTCTACGAGGTGCGCAACAAGGTGTGGATGTTCACCCGCAGCCACTCGCTGGAGCCGCTGGAGAAGGCGCTGTACGGCGGGAGCACCGTGCGGCGGTGGGCCAAGACACTGGCGCGCTCGACCGACCGGACCACGCTGCTGCGCGGGCTGGGGCGCGGCGTCGCCGCCGGGATCGCCCACGGGCCGCGCGGCAACGCCACCGTGCTCGGCGAGGCCGGCTGGGAGGGCCCCCGCTGGGACGGGCGGGAGCCGCCCGGACGGGGAGCAAAGGAGCCGTTCAGCCTGCTGATGGCGGTGTACGCCGGGGACGACCCGTCCTTCCTGAGGGACGCGTTCGTCTCGACCGTCCACGACCAGACCCGCCGACCCGACGAGGTGGTGCTGGTCCAGGACGGACCAGTCCCCGACACGTTGTCGGCCACCATCGAGGAGCTGGTGCGCGACAGCCCTGTCCCGGTGCGGGTGCTGGCACTCGAGCGGAACGTGGGCCTAGGCCCCGCTCTCGACCGCGGGCTGCATGCGTGCACGCACGAGATCGTGGCCCGCATGGACGCCGACGACATCAGCCTCCCGGAGCGTTTCGAGCAGCAGCTGCCACTGCTCGAGGCAGGTGCGGACATCGTGGGCACCGGGCTGCTCGAGTTCGGTGAGCAGGTCGGTGACGTGCTCGGCCGGCGCACCCCACCCACCGATCCCGACGAGATCCGGCGGGTCGTCCGGTTCCGTGACCCGTTCAACCACCCGACCGTCGTCTACCGCAAGAGCGCGGTGCTCGCCGCCGGCGGCTACACCGACATGGCCCTGATGGAGGACTACCTGCTGTTCACGCGGATGCTGCAGACGGGTGCCCGGCCGGCGAACCTGGCGGACCCGTTGGTCTGCTACCGCATCGGTGCCGGCGCCTACGCCCGGCGCGGCGGCCGGCAGCTGCTGAGGTCGGAGCTCGCCCTGCAGAGGCGGTTCCGTATGCTAGGCCTCACTACACGCACGCAGTACGTCCGCAACGTCGTCGTCCGTGGCGGATACCGTCTGGTTCCCGAGCGGCTGCGCAAGATCGCCTATCGGGGTCTGATCGCCAACCGGGGCGGGCGCCCCGGTCGGTAGACTTCAGGCGCCGCCCCCGTACCAGGAGTTGTGTTGAACGCTGACCTCGTCATCGTCGGGTCCGGTCTCTTCGGCCTGACGATCGCCGAACGCTGTGCCAACGAGCTCGGTCTGAAGGTTCTGGTCCTCGAACGCCGCCACCACATCGGAGGCAACGCCTACAGCGAGCCGGACCCGGATACCGGGATCGAGGTGCACGTGTACGGCGCGCACCTGTTCCACACCTCCAACGAGCGGGTGTGGAGCTACGTCAACCGGTTCACGAAGTTCACCGGCTACCAGCACCGGGTGTTCACGATCTTCCAGGGCCGGGTCTACCCGATGCCTGTGAACCTGGCCACCATCTGCGAGTACTTCGGCAGGCACCTGACGCCGGACGAGGCGCGCGCGTTGGTCGCCGAGCAGGCCGGCGAGATCGACAGCGCGCAGGCGCGCAACCTCGAGGAGAAGGGCATCTCGCTGGTCGGCCGGCCGCTCTACGAGGCGTTCTTCCGCGGGTACACCCTCAAGCAGTGGCAGACCGATCCCAAGGAGCTCGACCCGTCGATCTTCAGCCGGCTCCCCGTCCGCTACAACTTCGACAACCGCTACTTCAACGACCGCTACGAAGGCCTCCCGGTCGACGGGTACACCGCCTGGCTCAGCAAGATGGCCGACCACCCCAACATCGAGGTGCGCCTGGAGACCGACTTCTTCGACCAGCGCGGCGACATCCTCGGCAACGTGCCGGTGGTGTACACCGGTCCGGTCGACGCCTACTTCGAGAACTGCGAGGGCGAGCTGTCCTGGCGGACCATCGACCTCGAGCGAGAGGTCAAGGCGGTGAAGGACTTCCAGGGGACGTCGGTGATGAACTACGCCGACGAGAACGTGCCGTACACGCGCATCATCGAGCCGCGGCACTTCCACCCCGAGCGGGACTACCCTGATGACAAGACGGTGATCATGCGGGAGTACTCCCGGTTCGCCAAGCAGGGGGATGAGCCGTACTACCCGATCAACACCGCGGACGACCGGGCGAAGCTTCTCAGGTACCGTGACCTCGCCAAGGCCGAGCCCGACGTGCTGTTCGGTGGCCGCCTCGGCACCTACAAGTACCTCGACATGCACATGGCGATCGGTTCGGCACTGACCATGTACGAGAACAAGCTCAAGCCACACTTCGCCGCAGGCGAGAAGCTGGCGAGCGGAGGGATCCTCGAATGAGCTCTGGCACCGAACGCCGCGTCCTGCAGCGGGTTGTGCTCCCCGCCGACCGCGACATCGACGTCCTGCCGCTGTACGTCGACCGCGACAAGGCGCAGCTGGAGCCGGAGGCGCTCCCCGGCGGCCGTGACTACGAGGTGTCCCGGGCGCTGCTGCTGCAGCCCACGTCCAGCGGCGAGTCGCTGCACCCCGACGCCATCCTCGACCGGCGTAGGCTGCGGGTCGACGCCGGTGACCGGGTCTCCTTCGGCACCTACTTCAACGGCTTCGCCGCCAGCTACTGGCGGATGTGGACCGTGGTCCAGGACGTGACGCTGACCGTGTCGGTCTCCGGCGCCGGCGCGAACGTGATCGTCTACCGGTCGATGGCCAACGGCCGCTCGCAGCGGGTGGACTCCGCAGCCGTCGAGGGTGAAGGCACCCAGACGTTCAGCTTCGACCTCCCGCTCAAGCCGTTCGGCGACGGCGGTTGGTACTGGTTCGACGTGGTCGCCGCGGACGACGACGCAGTGCTCGAGGAGGCCCTGTGGGCCGCCGAGGTGCCGGCAGAGCGGGCCGTGTCCGGCACCGTCACCGTCGGCATCACCACCATGAACCGCCCCGAGTTCTGCGCCAAGCTGCTCACCCAGCTCGGCGAGGACGACAGCCTCGCCGAGGTGCTCGACCAGGTGCTCGTGATGGAGCAGGGCACCCAGAAGGTGGCCGACGACCCTGGCTTCGCCAAGGCCGAGGCGTCGCTGGGGATGAGGCTGCGGGTCATCGAGCAGGCGAACATGGGCGGGTCGGGCGGCTACGCGCGTGCCCAGCTCGAGACCCTGCGCGGCGACCGCTCGACGTACGTGCTGTGCATGGACGACGACGTGGTCGCCGAGCCGGAGAGCATCGTGCGTGCGGCGACGTTCGGGGACCTGTGCCGCAAGCCGACGATCGTCGGCGGTCACATGTTCAGCCTGTACTCCCGGGCCCGGCTGCACAGCTTCGGCGAGATCATCAACAAGTGGCGGTTCTGGTGGCAGTCGCCGGGCACCGTCATCAACGACTGGGACTTCGCCAGCAGGAACCTGCGCAGCGCCCGCTGGCTGCACCGACGCATCGACGTGGACTTCAACGGCTGGTTCATGTGCCTGATCCCGACCGAGGTGCTGCGCCGCATCGGGCTCAGTCTGCCGCTGTTCATCAAGTGGGACGACTCCGAGTACGGCGTGCGGGCGCAGGCGGAGGGCATCCCCACCGTCACGCTGCCCGGTGCCGCGGTCTGGCACGTGCCGTGGACCGACAAGAACGACGCGCTGGACTGGCAGGCCTACTTCCACCAGCGCAACCGCACCATCGCGGCGCTGCTCCACTCGCCGTACCCGCGCGGCGGGCGGCTGGTGCGAGAGAGCTTCAACCACCAGGTCAAGCACATCCTCGCCATGCAGTACTCCACCGCCGAGCTGCGGCTGCGCGCCCTCGAGGACGTGCTGGCGGGGCCGGAGAAGCTGCACGCGGACCTGCTGACGAAGCTGGCCGAGGTGCGCGAGGTACGGTCCGCGTACGACGACGCCCGGACCGTGGCCGACCCCGACGCCTTCCCGCCGGTGAAGCGAGAGAAGCCGCCGAAGCGAGGCAAAGAGCCGACCGAGCCGCGCGGCGTGCTCGGACAGGCGGTGGCGGCCGGCCTCGGCGCGGTACGCCAGTTCCGGCCGACCCGGAAGCTGTCCCGCAAGCACCCCGAAGCACGGCTCGCGTCGATGGACGCGCGCTGGTGGATGCTGGCCCAGTTCGACTCCGCGGTGGTCTCCACCACCGACGGCACCATGGCGTCCTGGCACCGGCGCGACCAGGCACGCGCCCTCGACCTGATGCGGCGCACCGCCGAGATCCACCAGAAGCTGTGGCTGGAGTGGCCACGCCTGGCCCGCCACTACCGCAAGGCGCTGCCTGCGATCGTGTCACCGGAGCAGTGGGCGCAGACCTTCGAGACGACGGCGCCGCAGCCGTCGGCGGAGGCCCCGGCCGCCAAGGAGTCCGCGACGTCATGACCGCGGTCATTACCAGGGACGTCAACGCGCCGCTGGTCCAACCGGGCTACCGGGCGGGTCTGCTCGACGTGTTCCGGCGCCGCTACCTGCTCCGGCTGCTGGTGCGCAAGGGCATCCAGCAGCGGTACTCCGGCTCGTTCCTCGGCCTGCTCTGGTCCTACGTGCAGCCAGCCGTGCAGTTCTCGGTCTACTTCTTCGTGATGGGGCTCATCCTCGGCATGCACAAGAACGTGCCGAACTTCCCCATCCACCTGTTCTCCGGGATGGTGATCGTCCACTACTTCACCGAGACGTTCTCCCAGGGGACCCGCTCGATCGTGCAGAACCGGCAGATCGTGCAGAAGATGTCGCTGCCCCGCGAGATGTTCCCGGTCTCGGCGATGATGGTGTCGGCGATCCACACGTTCCCACAGCTGCTGATCTTGTGGGCCGGAGCTTTGATCACCGGCTGGACCCCGGACCCGGTGGGGCTGCTCGCAGGCTTCCTCGGGATCATGACCGTGGCGGTGTTCGGCACCGGGCTCGCGCTCATCTTCAGCGCCGGCAACGTGTTCTTCCGGGACTTCCAGAACATCGTCTCGACCTTCGCGCTGTTCATCCGGTGGACGGTGCCGATGATCTACCCGTTCTCCAGGCTGGCGACCAGCAGCCTGGCCGGGACGTGGGTCTACAAGGTCTACCTGATGAACCCGATCTCGATCGCGGTGCTGAACGTCCAGCGCTGCTTCTGGTCCTCCACGGTGAAGGACGTCCCGAACTTCAACCCCGACGGGTTCCCCAGTTTTCCGAGCCACCTGATCCTGCGCGGCATCATCATGCTCGCCGTCGCCGTGATCTTCCTGGGCATCTGCCAGCTGATCTTCAGCCGGTTCGAGGGCAAGCTCGCGGAGCGGCTGTGATGTCTGAGTCCATCGTCGTCGACCACGCCAGCAAGCGCTTCACGATGCGCTACCACCGCACGATCAAGGAGATCACGGTGGCGACCATGCGCCGCCAGCGGCTCAGCGACTCCTTCCTGGCCGTGAACGACGTCAGCTTCAAGATCGAGCAGGGTGAGTCCGTCGGGCTGATGGGGCTGAACGGCTCGGGGAAGAGCACCTTGCTCAAGCTGATCTCCGGCGTGATGCGCCCGGACTCCGGCAAGGTCTACACGCGGGGCCGCATCGCGGGGCTGATCGCCACCGGCGCCGGCTTCCACCCCCAGCTGTCCGGGCGCGACAACGTCTACCTGAACGCGGCCATCCTCGGCATGAGCGAGGCTGAGACCAAGCGGAAGTTCGACCAGATCGTCGACTTCGCCGACATCGGCCGGTTCCTGGACACCCCTGTGGGCTACTACTCCTCGGGCATGTTCGCCCGGCTGGGCTTCGCGGTCGCGGTGCACGCCGACTCCGACATCTTCCTCGTCGACGAGGTGCTCGCGGTGGGCGACCGGCCGTTCAAGAAGAAGTGCATGGCCCGGATGAAGGAGGTTCGGGACGCCGGACAGACCATGGTCTACGTCAGCCATGCCGCGGCGTCGGTGCGCAACATGTGCAACCGGGTGCTGGTCCTCGAGAAGGGCGTGCTCGGCTTCGACGGGGACGCCGACGCGGCCATCAAGTACCTCAACTACGACGACGACGACGAAGAGGAAGTCGGCTCCGAGGACATGGACGAGGGCATGGACATGGACGAGGGGCTCGGCGCGGACATCTGACCCGCGCCTCCCCGCGGCTCGAATTACACGTGGGGAGTTCGCCGCTTGTGCTTGCGCCGAGATGTTACTGATGTGACATTTGAGGCTCATGTGATTCGTCCCGAGCGCTGGAGCCCCTCCTCATGCACCACGTGAAGACCCGGTTGGTCGTCGCCTGCCAGCAGGCGCTGGTGTGTGCCGCGGTGCTCGCAGTGGCCGCGCCCGCGGCGGAGGTGGTGAACCTCCAGATCGTTCCGCCGACCCGCTCGGCCGCGGCCGCCGCCCCCTCCGAGGCGAGCGGGTCCCTCGTGGCCTCCCACCCGGTCGACCCTCGGGTGGAGGAGGTGCCGCTGCGGGGCAGTGCCGGTGCGGCGCGCGTGGCGGGCAGCCCGCACCGTGCGGTGCTCAGCGCTCCGGTGCCGGTCTCCGGCCTCGCCACCGTCGGAGTGAGCTGGGATCCGGGGCAGATACGGGGGCAGCACATCCGGGTGCGGGTGCGCAGTCTCGACAAGGGTCGCTGGAGCCGTTGGCAGCCGGTGGACTACGACGCCAAGGAAGGGCCGACGCCCGGCACCGCGGAGGCTGCCGGCGCCCGACCGGGAACCGAGCCGATGCTGGTCGGCAAGGTCGACAAGGTGCAGGTCGAGGTGTTCACGCCGTCGGGCCGCGCACCCCGCGGCCTACGGCTGGCCGTCATCGACCCGGGACGCACCACCGCACCGGTCCGGCAGCGGCCGGCGATCGACACCGCGCGGCTCGCCTCGGCGGACACCGCAGCTTCCTCCAGCCTCGTCACCCCGAAGCCGAAGATATTCTCCAGGGCCCAATGGGGCGCCGACGAGTCGATGCGCCAGCCCTCCTCGCTCAGCTACGGGGAGGTGCACGCGGCGTTCGTGCACCACACGGTGAACAGCAACCACTACACCCGCGCCCAGGTCCCCGCCATCATCCGGGGCATCTACGCCTACCACACCAAGACCTTGGGCTGGAGCGACATCGGCTACAACTTCCTCGTCGACCGCTTCGGTCGGATCTGGGAGGGGCGGTACGGCGGCGTCGACAGGCCGGTCGTCGGAGCGCACACCTACGGCTACAACTACGTGTCCTTCGCGATGGCAGCCATCGGCAACTTCCAGAAGGCCCGCCCGCCCCGGGCGATCCTGCGCGCCTACGGCCGGCTGTTCGCGTGGAAGCTGAGCCTGCACGGGATCGACCCTGCGGCCATGAGCGTCTGGGTCAAGGACAGGTACCTACCCGCCATCGACGGACACCGCGACGTCTACCCCACCGAGTGCCCCGGCAAGTACCTCTACCGCAGGCTGCCCGCCATCCGGGGGCTCGCCGCCGCGCACCAGGTCCCGTTCACCAGCAGGCAGAAGACCACCAACCTGTCCGGGAGCCGCTGGCCCGACCTCGTGGTTCGCGACGCGACCACCCACGAGGTCTACGAGGTGCGCACCGGCGGCCAGGTCGGCTACCAGGCCGGGGCTCCGGCGCCGTCGGCCCTGGCCGGCACCGACCTGGTCGCCACTCCCGGAGACCTGAACGGCGACCACGTCCCGGACCTGCTGGCCCGCGACGCCACGACCGGGCGGCTGTCCCTCTACCCGGGCAACGGCACCGGCGGCTTCGGCGCCCCCACCACGGGCTCCACGAGGTTCGCCGGGGTCGACCAGCTGACCGGCGTCGGCGACCTGAACTCCGACGGCAGCAACGACGTCGTGGCCCGCGACGCGGCCACCCAGGCGCTCTACCTGTACCCGGGCGACGGCACCGGCCAGTACTCTCACCGCCAACTGCTCTCGCCGGACTGGAGCGGCTACGACCTCACCGTCGGTGTCGGCGACTTCAACGGCGACGGTCACCCGGACCTGGTGGCGCGCGCCGGGGGACAGCTGTGGCTGGTGCCCGGGACCGGGCCGGCGAGCATCGGCACGCCCGTCCTGCTCCCGGGCAGCTGGGGAGTCTACGACCTCGTCTCCGGCGCCGGCGACGTCACCAACGACCGCAAGCCCGACATCGTGGCGCGTGCGGCCCGCACCGGGCTCGTCTACGTCTTCCCCGGGGACGGGCACGGCGGCCTCGGGCACCCCTTCGGCCCCTACCTCGGGTTCCAGGACGTCGACTACCTGGCGGTGGCCGGCAACGTCACGGGGCGACGCTTCGACGACCTGGTGGGCCGGACCGGGCAGGGCGACCTCGTGGTGTTCGCCAACGACGGCCGTCGCAACCTGACCAGGACCGTCGACACCCACGTCGCCTTGCCCCACGCGAACCTGATCCTCAAGGCCGGGGACTGGAACGGAGACGGACGAGGCGACGTGATCGCACGCTCCTCGCGGGGGGTCCTGTGGCTGTACTCCGGGATGGCCAGCGGCGGGCTGGCACCGGGCGTGAGGATGTCCGGCGGCTGGGCCCACGTGCGAATGTTGGCCGCGGTGGGCGACATGACCGGTGACGGCTACCCGGACCTGATGGGCCAGCCCCGTCGCGGGGACATGAGGATCTACCCCGGCGACGGGCTCACCGGCTTCCTGCCCAGCTACGTCGCGCACAACGCGATCGCCGGCAACGCCCAGGTGGGCGCGGGGCTGTGGAACGCGGACGGGTCTCCGGACAGCATCCTGCGGTCGGGACGGAGGCTGGTGCTCTACCCCGGGAACGGGCCAGGAGGGCTCACCGGGGGGACCACGATCGCCGGCGGCGCGCGTCGGTACAACCGGCTGCTCGGGCCTGGCGACGTGGACGGCGACGGGTATCCGGACGTCGTTGTCCGTCAGCGCAGGGACGGGACGCTGTGGCTGCTGCCCGGCACTGGGCAGGGCGTGCGGCGGCGGCAGTACGTCGGCAGCGGCTTCGACCGCTTCGACCTGATCGGCTGAGGTCAGCCGGCCCGGGTCGCGCGCAGCTCGGCGGTAGCTCGCTCCTGGGCGAAGCGGCCCGGCCACGACGCCTCGTCGGGGTTGGCGACCAGGACTGTTCCCGCCGACCGCACCAGCAGGGACGCGAGCAGCCGAGCGCCCCGCCGGGAACACGGGTTGACGTCGGTGAGCAGCCGACCGCCCTCGTCCACCGCCGGGTCGGTGCCACCCTCGGACAGCAGCTCCTGCTGGGACAGCGCCTCCCCGCGCTCCTGCCACGCCGGTGACCCCGGCTCCGGCGGCGCCAGCGACACGAACGCGTCCGGCTGCGCCAGCACCACCGCACCGAAGTCGGTCAGCCCCGGCGGCAGCGGCTCGGCGAACCGGCCGCCGAGCGGCCGCAGCGACAGCGCGACCACGGGGACCCGGTCGGCCGCCGGGGCGTGCTCGGCCACGGAGGACGGCCCGCACACCACCAGCCCGGCGCGGTCGGCGTCGGCCGGATCGGTGGTCACGGGGTATCCGGCCGTCCAGGCGGCCGCCAGCCAGACCGCACCGAGCCAGTGCGTGGGCAGGTCGAGGAGCGCCAGCGTGCCCGGCTCGACGTCGAGGTCGTCCAGGGCCAACGACGCGGTCTTGGCCACCCAGTTGGCGAAGGTGGCCACCGAGAGCTCCACCCGCTCTCCGGTGGCGTCGTCGTAGAAGGTCAGCAGCGGGCGGGCGGCATCCTTGCGGACCAGGGAGGAGACTGTCTCGGGCACCGTGGACGCAGGCATGCGCGTCAGTCTAGGGAGTCGCCCGGCCGGAACCGCAGGGTGCCGACAGCGTCCGGGCCCTGGGTCCCCGCGTCCAGCACCCAGCCGCAGGCGAACGCCAGCGCGGTCAGCCGCGCCTCGAGCCGGCCCGCCCGGCGCGCGGACTCCCCGTCGCTTCCGGACGGAAGAACGACCTCCACCGCGGAGCCCCCGCTGACCGCCGCGCCGGAGCCTTCCGCGAGCTCGCCGAATGCCGCCGCGAGCTCCCCGGCGCTGCACGCCCGTCCGAACCCCCGGAGATCCTCAGGTTTCGCCCGCAGCGCCTGAGCGACGGCATCACGCGCGCCGTACCCGAACAGGTCGTCGGCCTCCGCGCGGACAAGTGCCTGCGCCCCCGGGCCGTGCCGGCCGCCGGGCAGGACCAGCGGGCCCAGGCCGCGGACCACCGCGGCCGGACAGCCGGCCAGCTTGCCCTTGACCAGGTCGGCGGCAGAGGCCAGCTCGTCGGCGACCGCCGCCACGGTCACCGCCAGCGGGTTGCCGTAGCCGTCCACGCGGCCGACGTAGTCGTGGACCACCTCCAGCCCGGCAGCGCCGACGGCGATGTCGACCTGCCCGGTGCGCCAGGCCCGCCCACAGGTGTCGCTGACCACCACGGCGACATTGCGCCCGGACAGCTCCGCCACCGCCTCCCGGAGTCGGCGGGCCGACCCGTCGGGGTCGCGGGGCAGCAGGACCACGGTCCCCGGCTCGGTGTTGGACGCGTCGACGCCCGCGCCGGCCATCACCAGCCCCTGGCGGTTGCGGACGATCACGGTCCCGCCCCGTCTCGCCAGCACCCGGTCGGTCTCGGTGACCACCGCCGCCGCCTTGTCGGTGCGCCGCACCAGCCCCTCGGCCTTGCTGACCACCTTGCTGGTCACCACCAGCACGTCGCCGTCGTGGAGGTCGGCGGCGGCGCACAGGGTCGCGGCCAGGTCCTCGCCGGCCACGACCTCGCCGACGCCGCGCAGCCCGACCACCGTGACCGGCGCCTCGGAGGCCGCCCTGGGGCTGCTCATCGCCCGCCGGCCAGCGCGAACGCGGCGTGCGCCATCTGCGCGGTGGCTCCCGCGTCGGTCATCATCAACGGCACCGCCTGGCAGGCGATCCCGGCCGCCTCCACGCGCGACACCGCCGCCGCGTCGGAGGTGTCGACCAGCCAGCCGTCCAGGATCCCGTCGCGTGGCCGCGCCCCGTAGTGCTCGGCCACCGCCGCGGCGCTCACCTCCACCCCGATCGCCTGCAGGAGCTGGGCGGCCATCCCGCGCACGTGCTGGCCGGCCACGATGGGGGAGAGGCCCACCACGGGCGCCGTCGTGCTCCTCAGCGCCTCACGGATGCCCGGCACGGCGAGGATGGTGCCCACCGACACCACCGGGTTGGACGGCGGGAGGAGGACGAGGTCCGCGTCCGTGACCGCCTCCAGCACCCCCGGCGCCGGCGACGCCTTCTCCACGCCGACGGGGACGACGGCGCGAGCCGGCACGGCCGCATGCAGCCGCACCCAGTACTCCTGGAAGTGCACGGCGCGGCGGCCGGACGGCTCGTCGGGGTCGTCGACCACGACATGCGTCTCCACGCGGTCGTCGGACATCGGCAGCAGGGTCACCCCCGGCTGCCACCGCTCGCACAGTGCGGCGGTGACCTGCGACAGCGGGTACCCGGCCTCGATCATCTGGGTGCGGACCAGGTGGGTGGCGAGGTCCCGGTCCCCCAGCCCGAACCAGGTCGGCTGCACGCCGTACGCCTCCAGCTCCTCCTTGGCGTGCCAGGTCTCGTCGGTGCGCCCCCAGCCGCGGTCCTGGTCGATCCCCCCGCCAAGGGTGTACATCACCGTGTCCAGGTCCGGACAGACCTTCAGGCCGTGCAGCCAGATGTCGTCGGCAGTGTTGGCCACCACCGTCACGGTGACCGCCTCGTCGCGCACCGCGTGCAGCAGTCCCTGGAGGAACCGGGCGCCGCCGACGCCGCCGGAGAGCACGGTGATCCGCGACGGGATCCGCGCCGGGAGGGGAAGTGTCATGGACACGGTCTCTAACCGCAATGGCCCACCTGGGTCAACTCCACTGGCGTGTCGGGCCTATACCAGATCCGGGCTTGACTTGGCTGCTGCGACAGGCATGTAATTTCAGCAGTGTTCTTCATTTCGGTCACAGGGCCGAGGAATCGGCACTATGGTTCGAAACGGCGCCGAGGGCGTCATATGGGACGGGACCCGCAAGGGTCTCACGGGTCGAAGGGGCGAGGACCGTGCGAGAACTGTTTCAGCTCGACGGAGACGCCGAGAACTTGGGTTGGCAGGAGCGCGCGCTGTGCGCACAGACCGACCCGGAGGCGTTCTTCCCCGAGAAGGGTGGCTCCACCAGGGAGGCCAAGCGGGTCTGCCTGACGTGCGAGGTCAGGGGGCAGTGCCTGGAGTACGCCCTCGCCCACGACGAGCGGTTCGGCATCTGGGGCGGACTGTCGGAACGGGAGCGCCGCAAGCTCAAGAAGCGCGCCGTCTGACCGGTTCCGGCTGACCCCGTCGCCCCCCGCGGCGGCCGGATCGGCGCTGGTTAGGCTGGTCCCCCGTGACGGTAACTGCGCTGCTGGTCAGCCATGACGGGGTCCGGTGGCTTCCCGCCGTGCTCGGCGGGCTCGCCCAGCAGACCAGGGCGCCGGACCGGATCGTGGTCGTTGACACCGGGAGCACCGACGGCAGCCACAAGGTGCTCCGCTCCGGTCTCGGCGCGGACGACGTGGTGGCCGCCGGAGACGTCTCCTTCCCGGCGGCCGTGGCGGCCGGTCTCGAGCACGTCGCCCGCACCTCGCCGGCCGGTACGTCGGAGGAGGACCCGGACTGGCTCTGGCTGCTGCACGACGACAGCGCGCCGGCGCCCGGTGCGCTCGAGGCGCTTCTCGACGCCGCCCGGGAGAACCGCTCCGCCTCGATCCTCGGCCCCAAGCTGCGGGAGTGGCCGTCGCTGCGGCACCTGCTCGAGATCGGGGTCACCATCAGCGGCACCGGTCACCGGGAGACCGGTCTCGAGCGTGGCGAGTACGACCAGGGCCAGCACGACCACCGGCGCCAGGTGCTCGCCGTCAACACCGCCGGGATGCTGGTCAAGCGCTCCGTCCTCGAGGAGCTGGGCGGCTTCGACCCGCGACTCCCGCTGTTCGGCAACGACATCGACTTCGGCTGGCGGGCGGCCCGGGCCGGGCACCGTTGCCTGGTGGTCCCCGAGGCGGTCGTCTTCCACGTCGAGGCGGCGCAGCACGGCCTTCGCCGTACCCGGCTCTCGGGTCGCCGGCCGCGGCGCAGCCAGCGACGAGCCGCCCTGTACACGCTGCTCGTGGGCTGCTCGGCGCTCGTGCTGCCGGTGCAGGTGGTCCGGCTGCTGCTCGGCAGCCTGGTGCGGGCGCTCGGGTTCCTGCTCGTGCGGGCGCCGCGCGAGGCGTGGGACGAGCTGGCCGCGCTCGCGTCGACGTACGCCCGGCCCGACCGGATCGTCGCAGGCCGGCTGAGACGGCGGCGGACCGCCCGGGTCCGTCCCGGGCAGGTGCGTCACCTCCTTCCCCCGGTGTGGCTGCCCTACCGCCACGGCCTCGACTTCGTCGCCGACCTGATGCTGGCCGTGGTCCACCAGGCCGGTGACCTCTCCGCCCGGCGGGCCGCGCGGACCGCGTCCTCCGAAGCCGGGGCGCCCGAGACCGGTCCCGTCCCGGCCGAGGCCCAGAACCTGCCGGCCGACACCGGCCTGCTGGCCCGCCTGGTCGGCAGCCCTGCAGCGCTGACCTTCGTCGTGCTCTGCCTGGCCGCCCTGGTGTGCGCGCGAGGCCTGTACGGGCGGGGCAGCCTGTCGGGCGGAGCGCTGCTCCCGGCGCCGTCGAGCGCGCTGGACTGGTGGCGGCTCTACCTCGAGTCCTGGCACCACGTGGGTGTCGGCTCCGGTGCACCGGCCGCGCCGTACGTGCTGCCGCTGGCGGTGCTCGGCACAGTGCTGCTCGCGAAGGCCTGGCTGCTGATCGACCTGCTCTTCTTCTTCGTCCTGCCGCTCGCCGCGTTCGGGGCCTACCGGCTGCTGCTCGAGCTCACCGGGGCACGGCTTCCGTCGCTGTGGGGTGCAGTGGCCTACGGCCTGGTCCCGGTGCTCTGCGGTGCGGTGGGGCAGGGCCGTCTCGGCACCGTGGCGGCCGCGGTGATCCTGCCCTGGGCGGGGAAGGCCGCGCTGCGGCTGTCGCTCGGGTTCTCCACCGACCGCCGCTGGCGGGCAGCATGGCGGACCGCCCTGCTGGTCGCACTGCTGGCGGCCTTCGCGCCGCTCGGCTGGTTCATCGCGGTGGCGGTGGCCGTGGTCGGTGTCGTCGCCGCACTGGTGCGGTCTCCGCGCGCCTGGTCCCGGCCGAGCGCCTGGGGGCCGGTCCTCGCCTGCTGCGCGGCGGTCCCGGTGTTGCTGCTGCCCTGGTCCTGGCAGGCCACCGTGCACGACGGTCTGGTCGCGTGGCTCTTCGAAGCCGGTCTGCCCGCACCCGGGATCACGGTCTCGCCCTCGGCGGCGGCCCTCGCCCTCGGCCGGCTCGGCGACCTCGCGGCCGCACCCGGATGGCTCAGCGTCGGCGTGGTGGCCGCGGCGGTCGCCGCGCTCGCCCGGCGCGACACCCGGGCCAAGGTGCTGCCCGCCTGGGCGGTGCTGGTGGTCGCGCTGGGGACGATGGCGCTGCTCGCGGGTCACCAGTTCGCTCCCCGCGGGCACGTCACGGCTCAGCCGGTGTGGTGGGGGCTGCCACTGCTGGTCGCCTCCGGTGCCGCCGTCTGCGCCGCGACCGTGTCCGGCACGGACATCGTCTCCCGGATCTCGGGCGCCAGCTTCGGCTGGCGGCAGCCGCTCGCGGTGCTCGTGGTGGTTGCAGCGCTGCTCTCCCCGGTGGCCGGTGTCGTCTGGTGGCTGGTGACCGGGGTACAGGGGCCGCTCGACCGCAGCGCCGCCGACCCGGTGCCCACGTACATGAACGAGGCCGCGCAGTCCTCACCGACCCACGGAGTGCTGCTGATCGAGGGCAGCAGGGCCGACGGCTTCCAGTACCGAGTGCTCCGCGGCGGCGGCTTCCGGCTCGGCGACGACAGCGTGCTGCCCACCGCGCAGGCCGACCGGCCGATGACGCGCCTCGTGGGCGACCTGGCGACGGGTCCGGACCCCAGCGACGTCACCGCGCTGGCCCGGCACGGCGTGCGGTTCATCTACCTGCCGCCGCCGGCCGACCCGCGGCTGGCGGGGAACCTGGACAGCCTGAGCGGGCTGAACTTCGCGAGCGCGGTACGCCGTGGGTCCCGTGCCTGGCAGGTCGACGCGACGCCCAGCGCCGCGGCCCTCGCGACCCCCAGCGGCTCCTGGCGGCCGTTGCTGCTGGGCGTCGAGGCGCTCGCCGTGCTGGTGGTGGCCGTGCTCGCGGTCCCGAGCAGGAGGCAACGCCGATGAGCACCGAGCCGATGAGCGGCGAGCCGTCGAACGGCGACAAGCAGCAGCGACCCCGCCGGCGCGCGGTGGTGCGCCGGAGGTTCCGGCCCTCAGGCTCGGCCGTCGCCGCGGTCGTCGTGCTGCTGCTTGGGGTGGCGGCGGTGCTGGTGGCCGGCGCCCGGCAACCCGTGCCGGCGGAGCCTCCGTCCGCGCACGGGCAGCCGGTCACCGACGTGCTCGCCGCCTGCCAGCCCGGCTCGCACCGGGCCCGGATCCTGACCGGGAGTCTCCCCGACCCCGCGCTCGGCTCGACGGGCAGCCTTGCGGTCCGCGACCTCTCGTCCGGAGCCCGCAAGAGCGTGCCGCTGCAGCGCGGCCGACTCACCACGCTGCAGCCTTCGGACGGCGTCACCGCACTGGAAGCCACCGGCCCGGTGGCCGCCGGGCACTTCGGGATGCTCGTCGACCCCGCCTCCGGTGCGCTGGCGGCGTCTCCGTGCGTGGAACCTCGGTCCACGTGGTGGTTCACCGGCGCCGGCGCCACCTTGGACCACACCTCCCGGCTGGTCATCGCCAACGTCGACCCCGGCCCCGCCGTGGTCGACGTGCGGGTGCTCGGCGAGAGCGGCCCGGTCTCCACCATCGGCACCCGCGGCATCACCATCGCTCCCGGAGCAGTGCGCACCATCGCGCTGACCGACATCGCCCCCCAGGGCAGCGACCTCTCGATCCAGGTCCAGGCGTCACGGGGACGGGTGGCCGCCGCGGTCTCGGACTCCTTCGCCTCGGCTCCTGGCGCTGCGGCGGGCAAGGAGTGGTTGCCCGACCAGGGCGCCGCGAGCCGGGTGGTCCGGATCGCGGCCACACCAAGCGGAAGCCGCCACGAGACGCTGCTGCTGGCCAATCCCACGCAGCTCAACGCGCTGGTCGGTTTGCGCATCGAGGGCAAGGACGGGGAGTTCCGGCCGGTCCAGCACGCCCAGATCCAGGTCCCGCCCGGCAGCACGAGGGCCGTGGACATCTCGGACGCCGTCCAGAAGCAGACGGGCGCGCTGCTGCTGCACTCACGGGTCCCGGTCCTCGCGTCGTTGCGGTCGGTCTCCGACGGCGACTTGGTGTACGCCGGGACCGTTCGGCCGCTGGAAGGTGCCGCGGCGGCGGCCTGGGGCGGCGGAGTCCACGCCAAGCTGCTCCTCACCGCGGGGGCGCTGCCGGCGACCGCCACGGTCGCGGCCTTCGACGAGAGTGGCGACCAGCTCGGCACGGACCAGCTGCAGCTGGCTGCGGGCAGCACCACGTCCTGGAAGCCGCCGGGCCGGGCGGAGTACCTCACCGTCACCCCGGGGCACGGGGCGGTCTATGGCAGCGTGCTGCTGAGCGGTCCGGGGAGCGCCGAGATCCGCCTGGACAGCCCGCCGGTGACGCTCCAGCGGCCGGTCGTCCAGCCCGGCTACTCCTCGCCGTAGCGCGGGTCGATCTCCTCCGGCGAGCGGCCGAGCAGCTCCGAGACCTGCTCCACGAGCACCATGTGCACCAGGGCCGAGAGGTCGGCGCGGTCCTCGCAGCGCAGCTCGATCGGCTTGCGGAACAGCACCAGCCTGGTCGGGCGCGCGCCGGACCCGCGGACGACCGACGCCAGCGGGACGGTGCTCGCCTCCCACTCGTCGGGGACGAGCGGGGTCTCCTCCACCGCGAACTCGACCAGGCCCAGCTCGCTGTGCCAGCGGCGCTCGATCTCCGCGACGGCCTGCAGCACCAGCGCGTCGAAGGAGGCGGCCCTGGTCACCGCCGCCGGCACCCCGCGAGGCGCCAGCGGGCCGGGCAGCAGTGCCGGGCCCCGCATCCCGCGGCCGCGACGATCCCTCCGCCGGCCCAGCCGGGAGGGACGAGCCGAGCCGGTGCTACTCACACCGCGAGCCTAGTCGTCGCCGGTTCGCCGACGCTGTACCGTCTGCTCCGTGAGTTCGACCCGTCGCTGTTCGCGCACCGCCTGCGCACGCACGGCCGTGGCCACTCTCACCTACGTCTACTCCGACCAGACGGCGGTGCTCGGTCCGCTCGCGACGTTCGCCGAGCCGCACGCCTACGACCTGTGCGAGGCGCACAGCGAGCGGCTCAGCGCGCCGCGGGGCTGGGAGGTGCTCCGGCTGGCCCCGGACCCGAATGCCCTCGGCCCATCCAGCGACGACCTGCTGGCCCTCGCCGACGCCGTCCGCGAGGCGGCTCGGCCGCTCCCGCCGACGGCTCCCGCCGGGGTCGGGACGCTGCCCCCCGGGACCCGGGAGGTCGGCCGCCGAGGCCACCTGCGAGTGCTCAGGTCGCCGGAGGGCTGACTCGGCCGCCCGACGGTAGGGTCGGGTCATGGCCACCGAGAACACCCCCGATCCCGCCACCCTGTCCGCCATCTTCAAGGCCTACGACGTCCGCGGGGTGGTCCCCGACCAGCTCGACGACGACCTCGCCGCCGCAGTCGGCAACTCATTCGTGACCCTGACCGACGCAGCAGCCGCCGGCATCGTGGTCGGCCACGACATGCGGCCCTCCTCGCCGGGGATGGCCCGGGCCTTCGCGGAGGGGGCCGCGGAGGCCGGTGCCGACGTGCACCTGATCGGCCTGGCCTCGACCGACGAGCTGTACTTCGCCTCCGGCAAGCTCGGGCTGCCGGGGGCGATGTTCACTGCCAGCCACAATCCCGCGCATTACAACGGGATCAAGCTCTGCCGGGCCCACGCGGTGCCGGTCGGGCTGGACACCGGGCTGACGACGATCCGGGACCGGGTGGCCTCAGGCGAACGCACGACCGCGGCAGCGCCCGGAACCATCGACGAGGTGGACGTGCTCGAGGACTACGCCGAGTACCTCCGCAAGCTCGCGCCGGTCACCGGGCGGCGTCTGCGGGTGGCGGTGGACGCCGGCAACGGGATGGCCGGGCACACCGCCCCCGCCGTGCTGGGTCCCCTGGACCTGGAGGTGCTGCCGATGTACTTCGAGCTCGACGGGACGTTCCCCAACCACGAGGCGAACCCGATCGAGCCGGAGAACCTGCGCGACCTGCAGGCGAAGGTCACCGCCACCGGGGCCGACGCCGGTCTGGCCTTCGACGGCGACGCGGACCGCTGCTTCGTCGTCGACGAGCGTGGCGAGGTGGTCAGCCCGTCGGTGCTGACCGCCCTGATCGCCGCACGTGAGCTGCGCCGCGAACCCGGCGCGAAGATCATCCACAACCTGATCACCTCGAAGGCGGTGCCGGAGATCGTGACCGAGCTCGGGGGCGTCCCGGTGCGGACCCGCGTGGGGCACTCGTTCATCAAGGCGACGATGGCCGACTCCGGCGCCATCTTCGGCGGGGAGCACTCGGGTCACTTCTACTTCCGGGACTTCTGGCGGGCCGACTCCGGCATGCTCGCCGCCCTGCACGTGCTGGCTGCGCTCGCCGAGACCGACCGGCCACTGTCGGCCCTGCTTGCCGACTACGCCCGCTTCGTCGCGTCGGGGGAGATCAACTCCACCGTCGACGACCAGGCCGGGGTGCTGTCGCAGGTGGAGGACGCCTTCCGCGACCGGGAGGCGGCGGAGGTGGACCACCTCGATGGGTTGACGGTCACCGCACCGCGTTGGTGGTTCAACGTCCGGCCGTCCAACACCGAACCGCTGCTGCGGCTCAACGTGGAGGCCGACGACGAGGCGACCATGGTGGCGGTGCGCGACGAGGTGCTGGGCATCATCCGCGCGGGCGGCCCTGGATCGTGAACAGGATCGTGAACAATGCAGGCATGAACCTCGACCCCGCGCTGCTGGAGATCATCGTCTGCCCCGACTGCCATGGCGACCTCGCTGTGGACGACCAGGCCGGCGAGCTGGTGTGCACCGCCTGCGGCCTGGCCTACCCGGTCCGCGATGACATCCCCGTGCTGCTGGTGGACGAGGCCCGTCGTCCGGACCGGCAGTGATGCCCGGGGTGTTCGACGAGTCACGCCTGGACGACGAGGCGGCGCTCGCCGCGCTGGACGGGGTGCTCCGGCCGCTCGCCGAGGCGGGCGCCCGGGTCCGCCGGGAGGCGGCGGCGGCGGCCGACGCGATCGCTGGTGCGGTGGCGGCCGCGCGGGGTGAGCCACGCCCGCGTGCCGTGGTCGCCGCGGGCCCGGACTCCCGGTTGCTGCGTGCCGTCCTGGAGCCGTGGTGCCCGGTCCCGTTCGTCGCCTGGCCGGGGCCCGGCCTGCCCGGCTGGGCCGGCGCGCTGGACCTGGTGGTCGTGCTGGCACCGGCGGGCGGGGACCTCGGAGCGGCGTCCGGGGTCGCGGAGGCGGTACGACGGGGCTGCCAGCTGGTCGTCGCGTGCCCACCTCACTCCGTCGTCGAGGACCACGCGGTGGGCCGCCACGCGACCGTGCTGCCCACGTCCTCCGGCGACCAGCTCGCGACCGCGGTCGTGATGCTCGAGTTCCTCCACCGGGTCGACCTCGGTCCGGAGACCGACCCGGAGGCGGTGGCCGGTGCCCTGGACGAGGTGGCTATCGCGTGCGCACCACGCCAGGACCTGTCGGTGAACCCGGCCAAGATGCTGGCGATCGCGCTGGCCGACAGCGTGCCGCTGGTCTGGGGCGGGTCGGTCCTCGCGGCGCGGGCCGCGCGGCGGGTGTCGGAGTCCCTGCGCCGCGCCAGCGGCCGCGCCTCCCTCGCCGCGGACGCCGAGCACCTGCTCCCCGTCATCTCCGCCGCACCGGTGCGAGACGTCTTCGATGACCCGTTCGCAGAGACCGACAGCCCGGTCCGGCCGGTGCTGGTGGTCCTCGACGACGGCTCGGCGGACCCCACGGTGCGCGAGCAGCGAGGCCGGTTGCTGCACGCGGCGACACAGCGCGGCGTTCGGGTGGAGACGGTCAGCGCGCACCAGTCCAACGAGGTCGCGCGGTACGCCTCGCTGATGGCGACGGGGACCTACGCGGCCGCGTACCTGGGCGCCGGGCTCGTTGGACCCGGCGCGGCGCAGTAGCCGATAGCCTTCGGGGCATGTCAGCCGAGGGAGGAGCCAAGGCCGTCGTCGCCGCGTTGCTCGCCAACATCGGGATCGCGGTGCTGAAGTTCCTGGCCTGGGCGCTGACCGGGGCCTCGTCGATGCTGGCGGAGGCCATCCACTCCGTCGCCGACTCCGGCAACCAGATGCTGCTGCTGCTGGGGCGCAGCCGCTCCCGTCGTGCGGCCACCCGGGAGCACCAGTTCGGCTACGGCCGGGAACGCTACGTCTACGCCTTCCTCGTATCGGTGGTGCTGTTCAGCGTGGGCGGCCTGTTCGCCCTCTACGAGGCCTACCACAAGCTGAAGGAGGTGCTCGCCGGTCATCCGGACGAGCTGCTGGAGAGCCGCTGGTGGTGGGTGCCGCTGGTCGTCCTCGGTGGCGCGCTCGTGCTCGAGGGCCTGTCCTTCCGCACCGCGGTCGCCGAGTCCGCGCCGCAGCGGGGGAGCACGTCGTGGATCGGCTTCGTGCGCAGCACCAAGTCGCCGGAGCTTCCGGTTGTGCTGCTCGAGGACTTCGCGGCGCTCGTCGGCCTGTGCTTCGCGCTGCTCGGCGTCGGGCTCAGCAAGCTCACCGGCAGCGGCTACTGGGACGTGGCCGGGACGGCCGCCATCGGCCTGCTGCTGGTCGCGGTCGCGGTGGTGCTCGCCGTGGAGACGAAGAGCCTGCTGCTCGGCGAGTCCGCGCGGCCGGAGGTGGAGCGCAGGATCCGGGAGGCGCTCGAGGCCACGCCCGGTGTCGAGCGGGTGATCCATCTGCGCACCCTGCACCTCGGCCCGGACGAGCTGCTGGTGGCCGCGAAGACCGGGGTTTCGCGGGAGGCGTCGGCCGTCGACGTGGCGCGGGGCATCGACGCCGCGGAGCGCGCGATCAGGTCCGCGGAGCCGCTGGCCACGCTGATCTACATCGAGCCGGACATCGACCGGGGGGAGCAGGCCGGCTCCGGCTAGGCTAGACGGGTCGGAGACCCAAGCGTGAGGATACGGATGGACTTCAAGGTTGCGGACCTGTCGTTGGCGGAGTACGGCCGCACGGAGATCAGGCTTGCCGAGAACGAGATGCCGGGCCTGATGGCGATGCGCGAGCGGTACGCCGCCACGCAGCCGCTGGCCGGTGCCCGGATCGCTGGGTCGCTGCACATGACGATCCAGACCGCGGTGCTCATCGAGACCCTCGTCGCACTCGGCGCGGAGGTGCGCTGGGCCTCCTGCAACATCTTCTCCACCCAGGACCACGCCGCCGCCGCCGTCGCGGTGGGCCCCGACGGAACCCCGGACGACCCGCGCGGTGTTCCGGTGTTCGCCTGGAAGGGCGAGAGCCTGGAGGAGTACTGGTGGTGCACCCAGCAGATCCTGCGCTGGCCCGACGGCACGTTCGCGAACATGATCCTCGACGACGGCGGTGACGCGACCCTGCTGGTGCACCTCGGCGTGCAGGCGGAGAAGGAGGGTGCCGCGCCCGCTGTCGACTCCGCCGCCAGCGCGGAGCAGCGGGTGATCTTCCAGGTGCTGAACGACCGGCTCGCCGAGGACGGTGCGCTGTGGACCACGATCGCCAACCACGTCAAGGGCGTCACCGAGGAGACCACCACCGGGGTGCACCGGCTCTACGACCGGATGCGCGAGGGGTCGCTCCTGTTCCCGGCCATCAACGTCAACGACTCGGTGACGAAGAGCAAGTTCGACAACCGGTACGGCTGCCGGCACTCGCTGGTCGACGGCATCAACCGGGCCACCGACGTGCTGATCGGCGGCAAGGTGGCCGTGGTGTGCGGCTACGGGGACGTCGGCAAGGGCTGCGCCGAGTCGCTGCGCGGCCAGGGCGCGCGGGTGGTCATCACCGAGATCGACCCCATCTGCGCGCTGCAGGCCGCCATGGACGGCTACCAGGTCAGCACCCTCGAGGAGGTGCTGCCCGTCGCCGACATCATCGTCACCGCCACCGGCAACCGCGACGTGGTCACGGTCGACCAGATGAGCCGGATGAAGCACCAGGCGATCGTCGGCAACATCGGGCACTTCGACAACGAGATCGACATGGCCGGGCTGGAGAGCTACCCCGGCGTCCAGCGCACCACCGTCAAGCCCCAGGTGGACGTGTGGACCTTCCCGCACGGCCGGTCGGTGATCATCCTCTCGGAGGGCCGGCTGCTCAACCTGGGGAACGCAACCGGGCACCCGTCCTTCGTGATGTCGAACTCCTTCACCAACCAGGTGCTCGCCCAGATCGAGCTGTTCACCAAGACCGGCGAGTACCCCGTCGGCGTCTACACGCTGCCGAAGCACCTCGACGAGGAGGTGGCCCGGCTGCACCTGCCCGCGCTCGGCGCCAGTCTGACCACCCTCACCGACGAGCAGGCTGCCTACCTCGGCGTGGACGCGGACGGACCGTACAAGTCGGAGCACTACCGGTACTGATGTCCACCAGCACCGACCAGCCCGGGCGCGTCAAGGTCCTCGTCGTCGACGACGACGCGGCGCTGGCGGAGATGCTCACCCTCGTCCTCCGCAACGAGGGCTTCGAGTCCCGGGTGAGCCCCACCGGCGACCGGGCGCTCGCCGACTTCCGGGACTACCGACCGGACGTGGTGCTGCTCGACCTGATGCTGCCCGGCAAGGACGGCATCGACGTGTGCCGGGAGATCCGGGCGGAGTCCGGCACCCCGATCGTGATGCTGACGGCCAAGAGCGACACCGTCGACGTGGTGGTGGGCCTGGAGTCGGGTGCCGACGACTACGTCGCCAAGCCGTTCAAGCCCAAGGAGCTGGTGGCCCGGATCCGGGCGCGGGTGCGCCGCTTCGAGGAGGCACAGCCGGAGTCGCTGACGATCGGTGACCTCGACATCGACGTGGCCGGCCACACCGTCCGGCGTGGTGACCGGCACATCTCTTTGACCCCGCTCGAGTTCGACCTGCTGGTCTGCCTGGCCCGCAAGCCCTGGCAGGTGTTCACCCGGGAGGTGCTGCTCGAGCAGGTCTGGGGCTACCGGCACGCGGCGGACACCCGGCTGGTCAACGTGCACGTGCAGCGGCTGCGCTCCAAGGTCGAGCACGACCCGGAGAACCCCAGGATCGTGGTCACGGTCCGCGGCGTCGGCTACAAGGCCGGCACCTCCTAGGTGGGGACCATGGCGTCGCAGGGGCCCGTGCGCCGAGCCGTCACCGTCTGGCGCCGGTCCATCCAGGCCCGCGTCGTGCTCAGCACGCTGCTGCTCTGCGCTGTGGTGGTGACCCTGGTCGGCTGGCTGCTGATGCGCCAGATCACCGCCGGGCTCGTGGACAGCAAGGTGGAGTCCTCGATCGCCGAGGCGTCCCGCGGCACGGTGGACGCCCAGCAGCGGCTGTCGGCGGCCAGCGGCACCGACTTCGACGCCAGCACGCAGCTCTCCCAGCTGGCCGCCAGCATCGTCTCCCGGGGGGCGGTGCAGGGGTACGACGCGCTGCTGACCGGTCCGATCGCCGGCACCGGGAGCGACCTGACCACCGGCAGCGGGACCCGCAAGACTGCCGGGCTGGACCCGCGCAGCGTGCCGGACCGGCTGCGGGTGGCGGTGCAGCGGCGTGACGGCGTCGCGTGGACGTTCACGCGGTTGCGTTACGAGGCCGACTCGGGCCGGCACCCGGTGCCGGCCGTGGTGGTCGGCTCCCAGATCACGCTGCCGTCGGACGGCGGCGCCTACACCCTGTACTACCTGTTCCCGATGGCCCAGGAGGCCAAGACCCTCTCCCTGGTCCGCCAGGCGCTGCTCACCGCCGGCGCGCTGCTGCTCGTGCTCGTCGGCGGGGTCACCTGGCTGGTCACCAGACAGGTGGTCACCCCGGTCCGGCTGGCCCGGCGGGTCGCGGAACGCCTCGCGTCCGGGCGGCTCGAGGAGCGCATGCACGTGCGTGGCCACGACGACATCGCGCGCCTGGGCATCTCCTTCAACCAGATGGCCGACAGCCTGCAGACGCAGATCAGGCAGCTGGAGGAGCTGTCCCGGGTGCAGCGCCGCTTCGTCTCCGACGTCTCCCATGAGCTGCGCACCCCGCTCACCACGGTGAGGATGGCCGGCGACGTGCTGCACGACGCGCGGACCGGGTTCGACCCGGTCACCGCGCGAGCAGCCGAGCTGCTGCAGGCGGAGCTGGACCGGTTCGAGCTGCTGCTCACCGACCTGCTCGAGATCAGCCGGTTCGACGCCGGCGCCGCGGTCCTCGACCTCGAGGACGTGGACCTGGTCGACGTGGCGCACCGCGTGGTCGAGTCAACCGCGTCGCTGGCCGCTCGGCGAGACACCTCGGTGACGGTCCGGAGCCCCGGACACGCCTGCGTCGCCGAGGCCGACGTACGACGGGTGGAGCGGATCGTCCGCAACCTGGTCAGCAACGCGATCGACTACGCCGACGACCGTGGCGTGGTGGTGACCCTCGCCACCGACCGGCGGGCCACCGCGCTGACCGTCCGCGACCACGGCGCGGGCCTGGGGCCCGGCGAGGCGGCGATGGTGTTCAACCGGTTCTGGCGCGCCGACCCGGCGCGAGCCCGGACCACCGGCGGCACCGGCCTCGGACTGGCCATCTCCCTGGAGGACGCCCGCCTGCACGGCGGCTGGCTGCAGGCCTGGGGAGAGCCGGGCAACGGGGCCCAGTTCCGGCTCACCCTGCCGCGCCGGGCCGGCGACCCCCTCGAAAGCAGTCCGCTGCCGCTGACTCCTGACGACTCCCGTGCACCCGGGGCGGGCTACCAGCGAATTGACGACAGCAGGGCGGGCACGCCGTGAGCCGACCGTCCACCCGTCCGGCCGGCCACCGGCTGCTTCCCCTGCTGCTCGCCCTGGTGGCGCTGCTGGTCACCGGCTGCGTGAGCCTGCCCGTGTCCGGTCCGGTTCGCGCCGGGCCGAGCGTCCCCGCCGGGACCGACGACGCGCCGTACGACTTCAACCCGGCTGGCCCGCCGGCCGGCGGCTCCCCGGTCGACATCGTCGACGGCTTCCTGCTGGCCATGCAGGCCACCCCGCAGAGCACCGTGGTGGCCCGGCAGTTCCTCACCCCGGAGAGCCGGGGCAACTGGTCGCCTGACGCCGGCACGCTGATCTACGGCAGCTACACCCTCGCCGCGGAGAGCAAGGCGGTGACCGTCCGGCTGGACGACACCGCGCGCCTCGACGGCCGGGGCGAGTGGCTCGGGGAGACGCCGGGGAAGGGCCGCCTCGCGCTGCACCTTCGGCTGGTCAAGGTGCGTGGCCAGTGGCGGATCAGCGACCCCCCGGACGCGCTGGTCATCCCGCGCACGCACTTCGAGACCCGCTTCCAGCAGTACGACCTGTACTTCTTCGACAAGTCGGGGCAGGTGCTGGTCCCCGAGCCGGTGTACCTCCCGGCCGGTGACCAGGCGCCCACCCTGCTGGTGCGCGGGCTGCTGCGCGGGCCTGACAAGGAGATGGAGGGCGCCACCAGGACCTACCTCCCACCCAAGACCCGGCTCGACGACCTGTCGGTGCCGGTATCGAAGCAGGGCGTGGCCACCGTCTCGCTCAGCGACCCGATGCTGGGGCTCGGCGCGGACGAGCGACAGCTGGCCCTCGCCCAGCTCGGCTGGACCCTGGCGCAGGTGTCGGGCGTGGATCGGATGCGGATCCTGGTGCACGGATCGCCGCTGGACGTAGGCGGCCAGGGCCCGGAGCCCAACGTGGACTCGTGGTCGCAGTACGACCCGACCGTGAGCTGGGCCTCCCACGAGCTGTTCGGGCTGCGGGACGGGCACGTGGTGGCCGTACTCGACGGCGCGGAGCACCGGCTTCCCGGTGGTCTCGGCCCGGACGCGCCCCCAGTCCGCTCGATCGCGCTGGACCTGGCTGCGCAGCGGCTGGCCGCGGTCACCGAGGACGGCAGCACGGTGCTGCTGGCCCGCCCTCAGCAGCCGGGCCCGCCGTCCGGGGCGGCCGCACAGCCGGCGTACACACGAGGCAGCGACCTGCTGAAGCCGGCCTGGGACCTCTACGGGCAGCTGTGGCTGCTCGACCGCACGGCTGAGGGTGCGGTGCTGACCGTGCTGCGCGGGGGCAGCCCGGCCGTGGTGCAGGCGCCGGGGATCAGCGGTCACGACGTGACCTCGTTCTCCGTCTCCCGGGACGGCACCCGGCTGGTCGCGGTGCTCGCCGGCCACGGCCGGCGGGGCGACCGGATGGTGATGGCCCGGGTGATGCGCGCGCCGTCCGGCCAGGTCACGTCCCTGACGGCGGCGCGGCCGGTCCCCGTCACGTCCGCGCCGGTGCGCGACATCCTGGACGTCGCCTGGTTCTCGCCGACGACGCTGGCGGTGCTCGCCTCACCCGACAAGGGCCTGTGCCGGGTGTACCTGTCCCGGGTCGACGGCTCCTCCGGCTTCGTCGACTCCCCGACAGGTGCGGAGCTGTTCCGCGGCAAGGCGTTGCGCGTGATCACCGCCCCGGCGCCCGGTGCTCCGGTGTACCTGCAGACGCCGTCCCGGCGGCTGTACGCCCTCGGCTCCAGCGGACGCTGGACCGACGCGGGCATCCGGCCCGGGCTGGTCTCGCCCACCTTCGTCGGCTGAGCCCGCCGAGCCGTCCACAGCCTGCGGGTCGTGCTGGCCCCGGCCGGGGCAGTCGCCGCACCCTGGGAGAGTGCACGACGCGATGCTCGACCTCGTCCTCGGGTCCTCGTGCGCGGGCTGCGGCCGGCCGGGCCGGCTGCTCTGCCCGCGCTGCTGGAGCGCGCTGCCTCGCAGCGGCCACGCCGCACGGCCCACGCCGTGCCCAGCGGGCCTCGCGCTGCCGTTCGCGGGTGGGGAGTACGACGGCGTGCTCAAGGTGCTGGTGAACGCTCACAAGGAGCACGCGCAGTTCGCGCTCGCCCGGCCGCTGGGCGAGGTACTGGCCCACGTCGTCCGCGACCTGCTGGCGCAGCAGGCACCGTCCGGTCCCGAGGGCGGCTGGTTGCTGGCCCCGGTGCCGTCCCGCCGGGCGGTGGTCCGCCGGCGGGGCCATGATCCGATGCTCCGGGTGAGCAGGTGCGCCGCGGTCCTGCTGCGGCGCTGGGGGATCGGCGTGCGGGTCGGCCGGCTGCTCGTGGTCGGCACGGTGACCGAGGACCAGGCGGGCCTGCACGCGGTTGCCCGGGCGGCCAACCTCGCCGGGGCGATGCGGTGCCGGGCCGGTGCTGCCCGGAGGGTGCGGGACGCGGGTCAGGCGGTGGTCGTGGTCGACGACGTGCTGACGACCGGATCGACGGCCCGGGAGGCGCAGCGGGCCCTGGAAGCCGCCGGCGTCGTGGTGTTGGGCGTCGCGACCGTGGCGGCAACCCGCAAGCGGCTTCCGGTCCGGTCCTCTCCCGACGGCCGGTTCCGGGAAGCGGACGATTCGGGCGCTTCGCTACCCAAATCGCCACCGGCCGACTAGCGTCGTAGACATGGAGTCCGTCCGGGTCCGTGGTTGCGCCGGCAGGTCCCAGGAGAGGTTTGGGCCCCGTCGGCAAGCCGATGCCAGTCGCAGGCAAAACGGTCCACGTAAGACGCTTCGGGGGTTTCCCGGACGTCGATCACGGTGCGGCTTAGAGGTAAGTCCTGCCTCCCACCCGTCGCCAGACGCGGCGGGTCCGGGGGAGAAGGTCAGTAGTGGCGCCCCGTGGGGCAGACGAGCTGCGAGCACCTCAGCAGGCGGTTGTGGGGTCGAAGACCAGGTCGGCCGGGCGGACCTCCATCACCCTTGCACCCAGATCTCCAGGAGGTTGTCGTGGACGTCGTGGTCAAGTCTCGCCACTGTGAGGTGTCGGACCGGTTCCGAGAGCACGTGGAAGAGAAGCTGTCACGACTGGAGAAGCACGACCATAAGGTGCTCCGCGTCGAGGTAGAGGTCAACACCGAGCGCAACCCCCGGCTGCACGACCACGCCGTCCGCGTCCAGCTCACCGCGTTCTCCAAGGGACCGGTGGTGCGCGCGGAGGCGGCGGCCGGCGACAAGATGGGCGCGCTCGACCTCGCCGTGGACAAGATGGCCGGCCAGATGCGCAAGGCGGCCGACCGGCGCCGGGTGCACCGGGGCAGGCGTACCCCGGTGTCCGTGGGCAAGGCGCTGGCCGAGGTCCCGGGCGCGGAGCCCGCCCCCGCGGCCTCGCTCGGCGGCGTGGACGGGACCCACGTCCCGGACTCCGAGCGGCGCGTCGGTCCGATCACGGTGATGGGCGACGGCCCGCTCGTGGTGCGGGAGAAGACGCACCAGGCGGCGCCGATGTCGCTGGACCAGGCGCTCTACGAGATGGAGCTGGTCGGGCACGACTTCTTCTTGTTCGTCGACAAGGAGAGCGAGCGGCCCGCGGTCGTGTACCGGAGGCGCGGCTACGACTACGGGCTGATCACGCTGGACGTGCGCTGAATTCGTGACAAAGCCCGTCTGCGCAGAATGTTGACCGCTTCCGCGCGGGCCCGTGACATGATGCTCTCGTGGCAGTCCCTCAGCAGCAGCGCGCGAAGACCGGTGGAGAGCCCATCCGGGTCGTCGTCGTCGACGACCAGGAGCTGTTCCGCCGTGGCCTGACCATGCTCCTCGCCGTCGAGGAGGACATCGACGTGGTGGGCGAGGCCGGTGACGGCGTCGCCGCCACCGAGCTCGCGGCGACCACCGTCCCAGACGTGATCTTGATGGACGTGCGGATGCCGAAGCGATCCGGCATCGAGGCCTGCCTGTCCATCAAGGAGGCCGCGCCGACCGCGCGCATCATCATGCTCACGGTCAGCGACGAGGAGGCCGACCTGTACGACGCGGTGAAGAACGGCGCGTCCGGGTACCTCCTCAAGGACTCCTCGATCGACGAGGTGGCCCAGGCCATCCGGGTCGTGGCGGACGGGCAGTCCCTGATCAGCCCCTCCATGGCGATCAAGCTGCTCGACGAGTTCAAGCAGATGTCGCGCTCGGACCGGCAGCAGGTTCCCAGCCCCCGGCTCACCGACCGGGAGCTCGAGGTGCTCAAGCTGGTGGCCCAGGGTCTGAACAACCGCGAGATCGCCAAGCGGCTGTTCATCAGCGAGAACACCGTCAAGAACCACGTCCGGAACATCTTGGAGAAGCTGCAGCTGCACTCGCGCATGGAGGCCGTCATGTACGCCGTGCGCGAGAAGCTGCTCGACATCCCGTGATCGGGGCGCACCTCGACTGTCGGTGCGTATTGGCACAATGACCGCCGTGCAGTCGCTGTCGCTCGCCCAAGCCCGCCGCGTCGCGCTCGTCGCCCAGGGCTTCCGCGACCCGCGGCACACGGTCCCGACGATGCGCACGTTCAGCCGGACGTTGGGTCGCACGGCCGTGCTCCAGATCGACTCCGTCAACGTGCTGCAGCGCGCCCACTACATGCCGCTGTTCTCCCGCATGGGTTCCTACGACGTGGAGCTGCTGCACCGGGCGGCGCAGAAGGTGCCCCGCCGGATCGTGGAGTACTGGGCCCACGCCGCGGCGTTCATGCCGGTGGAGCTGTGGCCCTACATGCGGCACCGGATGCGCGGCTACGAGGAGCGCGGGCACGAGTGGTCGGCGGTGCGACACCGTCCGGAGCTGGTCGACTCGCTGCTGGCGGAGGTGCGGGACCGGGGCGCGTCCACGTCGCGCGACCTCGACGACGGGCTGCCCCGCGAGAAGGTGCACTGGGGCTGGAACTGGTCGGAGACCAAGAAGGTGCTGGAGTACCTCTTCGCCGCCGGCCGGCTGGCGGTCGCCGGTCGCAACCAGCAGTTCGAGCGGCTCTACGACCTTCCCGAGCGCGTGGTCCCGGACGAGCACCTGAAGGCCCCCGAGGCCACCCTCGAGGAGGTCGCGGCCGAGCTGCTGCGCCGCGCCGCCGTGGCCCACGGGGTCGGCACGGAGAACGACCTCCGCGACTACTTCCGGCTCCAGCACGACCGTGCGCTGCTGCCTCTGGTGAAGCCTGCGCTCGCCGCCCTGGTGGAGTCCGGAGAGCTGGTCCCCGTCGAGGTCGAGGGCTGGCGGCGCCCGGCGTACCTGCACCGGGACGCCAGGATCCCGCGCCGGGTGCACGCTCGGGCCCTGCTGAGCCCGTTCGACCCGCTGGTCTGGGAGCGCGACCGCACCGAGCGGCTGTTCGACTTCCACTACCGGATCGAGATCTACGTTCCCGAGCCCAAGCGGGTGCACGGCTACTACGTGCTGCCCTTCCTGCTCGGGGACCGGCTGGTGGCCCGGGTGGACCTGAAGGCCGACCGGCAGAACGGCGTCCTGCAGGTCAAGGGGGCCTTCGCCGAGCCGCACGCCCCTCAGGCGACCGCCGAGGAGCTCGCAGCGGAGCTGGTGTGGCTCGCCGGCTGGCTGGGCCTGTGCGACGTGGTCGTGGAGCCGCGCGGTGACCTGGCCGGCCGGCTGGCCGCCGCCGTGCCGGGGCGCTGAACCCTGTCAGTCGGCGCTGAGTGCGGTCATTCGGTGGCTGAATGCCCGGAGCCCCACGAGCGCGGGACCCGCTAGGTACCATGGCAGCGGCACCGGTCAAGATCCGGCCGACCGTCGGGTCCGACCGGCGTACCGACATACACGACAACAGGAGCTCACACTCGTGCCTGCCATCCTCGACAAGATCCTTCGCATGGGCGAGGGGAAGATCCTCCGGCGCCTGGAGTCGGTGGCGCGTGCCGTGAACGCGATCGAGGAAGACTTCGTCGCGATGTCCGACGAGGAGCTGCGGTCGCAGACCGAGCAGTTCAAGAAGCGCCTCGCCGACGGGGAGGACATCGACGAGCTGATGCCGGAGGCGTTCGCCACGGTCCGCGAGGCCGCCAAGCGGGTCCTCGGCCAGCGGCACTTCGACGTCCAGATCATGGGCGGCGCCGCGCTGCACCTGGGGAACATCGCCGAGATGAAGACCGGTGAGGGGAAGACGCTGGTGTCGACCCTCCCGGCGTACCTGAACGCGCTGACGGGCAGGGGCGTGCACATCGTCACCGTCAACGACTACCTCGCCAAGTACCAGTCCGAGTGGATGGGCCGGGTGCACCACTTTCTCGGCCTCTCCGTCGGCGTGATCGTTCCCGAGATGCGGCCCGACGAGCGCCGTGTCGCCTACGCCGCCGACATCACCTACGGCACCAACAACGAGTTCGGGTTCGACTACCTGCGCGACAACATGGCCAGCTCCATCGAGGAGTGCGTCCAGCGCGGCCACCACTTCTCGATCGTCGACGAGGTCGACTCCATCCTCATCGACGAGGCCCGCACCCCGCTGATCATCTCCGGCCCCACCCAGGACGAGGTCCGGTGGTACGGCGAGTTCGCCAAGGTGGCGGCGACGCTGCGCAACGAAGTGGACTACGAGGTCGACGAGAAGAAGCGCACCATCTCCATCCTCGAGCCGGGCATCACCCGCGTCGAGGACTACCTGGGCATCGAGAACCTCTACGACTCGGTGAACACGCCGCTGATCTCGTTCCTCAACAACTCCATCAAGGCCAAGGAGCTGTTCCGGCGCGACAAGGAGTACGTCGTGCTGGACGGCGAGGTGCTGATCGTCGACGAGCACACCGGCCGGATGCTCCCCGGGCGGCGCTACAACGAGGGTCTGCACCAGGCCATCGAGGCCAAGGAGGGCGTGGAGATCAAGGAGGAGTACCAGACCCTCGCCACGGTCACCCTCCAGAACTACTTCCGGCTCTACGAGAAGCTCTCGGGGATGACCGGCACGGCGATGACCGAGGCCGCCGAGTTCGACAAGATCTACAAGCTCGGTGTGGTGCCGATCCCGACCAACAAGCCGCTGGCGCGCATCGACCAGGCGGACCTGGTGTTCCGCACCGAGGAGGCGAAGTTCCACGCCGTGGTCGAGGACATCGCCGGCCGGGTCGAGAAGGGGCAGCCGGTGCTGGTGGGCACCACGTCGGTGGAGAAGTCCGAGCACCTGTCCGGGCTGCTGAAGCGACGGGGCATCCCGCACACCGTGCTGAACGCGAAGTACCACGCCGACGAGGCGAAGATCGTCGCCCAGGCCGGGCACCGCGGCTCGGTCACCGTGGCCACCAACATGGCCGGCCGCGGCACCGACATCATGCTCGGCGGCTCGGTGGAGTTCCTCGCCGACCAGGAGCTGCGCAAGCAGGGCCTGGACCCGGTGGAGACCATCGAGGAGTACGAAGCCGCCTGGCCGGCGATGGTCGAGCAGATCAAGAAGCAGGTGGCGGCCGAGCACGACTCGGTCAAGGAGGCCGGCGGCCTCTACGTGGTGGGCACCGAACGCCACGAGTCCCGACGCATCGACAACCAGCTGCGTGGTCGTTCCGGACGCCAGGGGGACCCCGGCGAGTCCCGGTTCTACCTGTCTCTGCAGGACGACCTGATGCGGCTGTTCAAGTCTGACTGGGTGGACTGGGTGCTCACCACGCTGAAGGTGCCCGACGACATCCCGATCGAGAACAAGCGGGTCACCGGCGCGATCGCGTCGGCCCAGGCGCAGGTCGAGGCGCAGAACTTCGACTCGCGGAAGAACGTCTTGAAGTACGACGACGTGATGAACCGGCAGCGCGAGGTCATCTACGCCGAGCGTCGCGCCGTGCTCGAAGGCGCCGACCTGCACGAGCAGGTGCGGACCATGATCGACGACGTGGTGAACGGCTACGTCACCGCGGCCACGCAGGGCTTTCCCGAGGAGTGGGACCTCGAGACACTGTGGACGGCGCTGAAGACGCTGTACCCGGTCTCGGTGTCGCTGAGCACGCTGGAGGACGAGGCCGGCGGCCGCGAGGGTCTGACCCGCGAGGAGCTCGTCGAGGTGATCCAGGCCGACGCGCAGGCGGCGTACGACCGCCGCGAGGCCAACTTCGGGGACGAGGTGATGCGCGAGCTCGAGCGCCGGGTCGTGCTCTCCGTGCTCGACCGGAAGTGGCGCGAGCACCTGTACGAGATGGACTACCTGCGGGAGGGCATCGGGCTGCGTGCTTACTCCCAGCGGGACCCGCTGGTGGAGTACCAGCGCGAGGGCTTCGACATGTTCTCGGCGATGATGGACGCCATCAAGGAGGAGTCCGTCGGTTTCCTGTTCAACCTCGAGGTCCAGGTCGACGAGGAGGCAGAGGTCGAGCGGCCGGTGGAGGACATCGAGGTCGGGCCTGCGCTCGCGCAGGCCGCGGCCGCCTCGAACGAGCACCCGCAGATCCTGGCCAAGGGACTCGAGGCGCCGAAGCAGCCCCAGCAGCTGTCCTACTCGGCACCCACCGAGACCGGGGACGCGGAGGTCACCGGAGGCAACGGGCGCCCGGAGGGCGCGGACGACGCGTTCGACCACGTCAGCCGCAACGCACTGTGCCCGTGCGGGTCCGGCAAGAAGTACAAGAAGTGCCACGGTGCGCCGGGCGGGCCGACCGGCATGACCACCCGCGTCAACGGCTGAGCGTCACCCGAACTGGAGGGCGGTGCACTGCCACCGCCCTCCGGTGAGCTCCAGCCGGGCGGCCAGGGCCCGTGACCGCTGGCCGTGCCGCACGTGCACGCTGACCTCCGCCGCGAGCGGGTTCGGCCGGAAGACCCGAACGCTGCACACCTGAGGACGGATGGTGCGCAGCCGCTGGGTGGCCGGCGCCCGGCGGCTGAGGATCTGCACCCGGCGCGTCAGGTCCTGGTACACGCGGATGTCGGTCCAGCGCAGCAGCTGGGACAGCGGTCGGTCGCCGCCGAGCACCTCGAGGACCGCCTGGGCGAACTTGGCGGACCACGCCTGCACTGCGCGGTCGTCGGCGCAGTCGGTCCCGGAGTTCTCCGAGGCGTCGTCGCCAGGGAAGGCGAGGCACAGCTCCGGTGGTTCCGGCGGTGCCGGGTAGCTGCGCAGGTCGAGGGCCAGGGTTCCCTGGACGTCGGCGATGGGCACCGGGGCCATCGAGCCCGGACCCCCGTCCGACAGGTGGGTGACGGTGGCCAGCCGGGCCAGTGACGGCTTCGGAGATGCGGTCGGGCTCACGTGGGTTCCCTTCGGTCGATGTGGTCGGGGACCCGGAGTCGGGTCCCGGGGAGGATCAGGTCCGGATCGGCGCCGATCGTCGTGCGGTTCGTTGATGCCATCCGGCCGCAGGCGATGGCGATCTCGCGGTCATCCGCGCCGGCGGGCAGCAGCCGTCGGGTGATCGACCACAGCGAGTCGCCGGGATGCACGGTCAGCCAGCGTTGCGTCGAGCCGGTCGCGCGGTCGGACAGGTGTGGCCCTGCCGTGCGGTCGGGCAGTGGCAGGCCCGCCAGGTCGGCCGCCTCGAGCTGGGTGCTCGTTCCTGGCCTCGTGTGCGGAGCGGCCCTCGTCGTCGCCGAGGCGGGCAGCGCGACGGGGCTGGCGCTGAGCGCCACGCCACACCCGGCGATCACCAGCCGGCGCAGCGCGGTGGGCGTCGTGCGGGACACGACTCGATCGGCGAGCTCCGCCAGCCACGGACGACAGGCCACGCGGGCGACCGCCGCGAAGGCCACGGCCAGCGCCGCGACCTGGAGCCACAACCAGCCGGTTACCAGCAGCGCCGCGCACAGCGCCTCCAGCGCGCCTGCGAAGTCCAGGTCGGTAGGTCGCGCCACCCCGGCGGCGAGCGGAGGGCGGGCCAGCTGCCACACGCCTGCACCGAATGCACCCACCACCGCGACAAGCACGAGTGCTCGCGCGGCGACGAGCAGCGGCGGCTTCGTCATCTCGACCCCAAAGCGTTCGTTTGCTTCCGTTTACGCTTTTTAGCGCGTGTAATACTGTGTGTGCAACTGTTTGTCCCCAGGTGTTGACAGTGCTGGGGATGAAGGGGGACCGTCCTGCCATGTCGTTCACGGAGTCGCCCACGGGCTCGTCCGAGGGGCCCTTCGAGGAGCCGATGGCCACGCTGTTCGAGGACCTCGAGCAGCAGGCCGAGGCGCTCCAGCTCGCCGAGCGGGACGCCGAGGTCGCCGATCGGGCGCAGGGTGAGTACGCCGCCGTCGCCCTGGCCGCCCGGCTGCACGCCTCGGTAGGGATGCACGTCCGGCTCGGAGTCGTCGGCGTTGGCCGGCTCCAGGGTCAGGTACGCCGGGTCGGGCCCGAGTGGCTCGGCGTCCGAGGCGCTCGCGGAGGCGTGACCGAGGGCCCTGCCTTCGACTGGATCGTGCGGATCGCCGCTCTGCGCACCGTGCAGGGGGCGTCCGAGCTGGCGGTGAGCGAGGCGGCGCGCCCAGTCACGGCCAGGCTGGGGATCGGGTCGGTGCTGCGAGGGCTCGCGCGCTCACGGGCAGGTGTCCTGGTGCACCACCTGGACGGCAGCAGCTGTTCGGGAGTGATCGGGCGGGTCGGCGCGGACTTCGTCGAGCTGGTCAGGCACTTTGAGCCCGGCGAGAACGAGCCCCGTGCGGAGCTCGTGTCCCTGCGGTGGGTGGCTGCCTTCAGGAGTAGCTGACCCGCCCGTCACGGAATTCTTTACTTGGGGTTGTCCCCGGCCGGGGCGCCGCCAGATGCCCCGGGCGCAGCCCGCACGGCCACTGGTACCGCGTCGACCACACCGGCCACCCACCGCCTCGGCACCACCCCCGACCTCACCGACTACGGCATCCACCCCCACGCCGCCTGAGCGGACTCGGCCGGCGGCCCGCCGCCGGTGATCAGCGCCGGCTGGACCGCTCGCCATCGGCACCCGTGTCGACGTACGGGTGCTCGTTCACGAATGACCTCGTCTCGTCGTACAGGCGTGCGATGTAGGCCTCCAGCTCGCTGTTCTCCACGCGCCACTGTCCACGTCCACCCAGCTTGATGGCGGGCAGGTCTCCGCGCCGCACCAGGGCGTACACCTGCGCAGTCGAGGTGTTCAGGATCTCCGCGACATCGGAGAGCTGAAGAAACCGCGGCGTGTCCATGCCTGCCATGGGGACAACTCTGCCAGCAGGTACGGCCGTTCGCGACTCTTTGCCTGCGTTTGCCTGTGGACAACCGAGCCGATGCTCGTCGAACCCACCATGATGGCGGACGTGAGCGCGACGACTCGTACCGGTGTGCCGGAGATGTCCCCGGTGGCTCGGCGCCACGACCGTGCCGTCTGGCGGGACCCGCGGCTGATCATCGGGATCGTCCTGGTCGCCGGCTCTGTGCTCCTCGGCGCCCGCTTGCTCGCCCACGCCGACGACTCCGTGTCGGTCTGGGCGCTGCGCCATGACCTGGCCAAGGGCGCCAGGGTCGGGTCGGACGATGTGGTGCCGCGGCACGTGAGGTTCTTCGACGCGGCCGACGCGGACCGGTACGTGTCGGCGGCAGCCTCCGTGCCGGCCTCATCGGTGGTCACGCGCGACCTCGGTGCCGGCGAGCTGCTGCCGCGTGCGGCGCTGGGCAGCGCGGCCGCCCATCACGTCGTCGAGGTTCCCTTCTCGGTGGCCACCGACGCGGTGCCCGCTTCGGTGCGCCCGGGAGCAGTCGTCGACGTGTGGGTGACACCGAGGGCCTCGGCGACCGACACCGGCCCGCAGCGCGCGGTCCGGGTCTTCGACGACGTGACCGTGGTGGCTGTCCCGGCCGCCGGGAGCTCGCTCGGTCCGACCTCCAGTCGCCAGGTGGTCGTGGCCGTCCCGCCGGGCAAGGAGACGGCGCTCCCCGCCGCTCTCTCGCGCGCCGCGACCGGCACCGTGGTGCTCGTCAAGCAGGACGGTCGGTGAGCGGCCCGCTGCCGGTGCTGGTGGCCGCGTCCGGAGCGGCGTGGGAAGCAGCTGCCCTGGAGCGGCTCCGCGCGGCCGAGCCAGGAGTGCTGCTCCTCAAGCGCTGCGTCGACCTGAGCGACCTCCTGGTGAGCGCGTCGACGGGCCAGGCGCGTGCGGCGCTGGTCTCCGCGGACCTCCCCGGCCTGGATGCGGACAGCGTCGCCGGGCTCCGAAAGGCCGGTGTGGGTGTCGTCATGGTGGCAGGCGTCGAGCAGCTCGCTGACGGTGTGGGAGCCCGGGCCGACCGGCTGGGCGTCGGCCGGCTGGTCGCGGACACGGACCTGGGCGGCGTGGTCGACGTGCTCCGCTCGGCGGGCAAGGACGTGGCCACCTCGCGGCCGGCGCTGGACGACGCGGCAGAGGCGGCAGAGGCGGCGGACCCTGGCGGGTCCCGGTCGGGCACCCTTGTCGCGGTGTGGGGGCCGGCCGGTGCTCCAGGCCGCACCACCGTCGCCGTCGGCATCGCGGCCGAACTGGCTCGACGCGGCAGCCCGACGTTCCTGGTCGATGCCGACCCGTACGGCGGAACCGTCGCGCAGCATCTGGGTGTCCTCGACGAGGTGTCGGGCTTGCTCGCCGCGGCACGGATCGCCAATGCCGGGCACCTCGACGAGGCGCGACTCGTCGGTCTGGCCCGACAGGTGGGACCCGGCCTTCGGCTGCTGACCGGGCTGCCCCGCGCGGACCGCTGGAGCGAGGTGCGCGCGCCGGCCTTCGCCGGTCTGCTCGCCGTCGCCGCCGGCGTGGACAACCACGTCGTCGTGGACACCGGCTTCAGCCTCGAGTCCGACCCCTCCGCCCTCGATGCGCCGGTGCAGCGCAACGAGATGACGCTGACGGCACTGGAGGCCGCCGACGAGATCATGGTGGTCGGCACCGCCGACCCCGTCGGGCTGTCCCGGCTGGCCCGCGGCCTGGTCGAGCTGCGCGGCCTCGGGCTCCGCGCATCCACCCGGGTCGTGGTGAACAGGACCCGGGCATCACTGGGCTGGAAGGAGGCCGACATCCGGTCCCTGCTCGGGGACTTCGCGGACAGCACCGCGGCGCTGCACCTGCTGCCCGACGACCGCGCCGCGGTGGACCACGCCCTGGTCGCCGGCCGCAGCCTGTCCGAGTGCGGGGACTCGTCGCTGCGCAGAGGGCTCACAGCGCTGGTGGACGGCCTGCTCGGCGTCAACACCAGGGCCCGGCGCTCGGTCTTCGGGCGGAGGTCGGGGCGTCGACAGAGCCGGTGAGGGCAGACTGGGGGACTGGGATACCCGCCCGTCCTCGAGAAAGGTGCCGATGGTCGACCGTCTCAGCCGCACCGACCTTGCCTTCCTGGCCGAGCCGGCCACCGCGCCCCGGCACAACGCCACGCTCGGCGTCTTCGAGCCCGGAGAGGCCGGCTTCGACCACGAGCAGCTGCTCGCGCTCGTGGCGGACCGGCTGGCGTTCGTGCCGCGATACCGCCAGCGGATCCAGACCGTCCCTGGGCGGCTGGCGAACCCGGTCTGGGTCGACGACGACGACTTCGACCTCAGCTACCACGTGCGGCGGTCCGCGCTGCCTCGCCCGGGCTCGATGGCCCAGCTGCACGAGCTGGTGGCGCGGATCATGTCCCGGCGTCTGGACCCGACCCGGCCGCTGTGGGAGCTCTACCTCGTCGAGGGCCTCGAGGGCGGCCGCCGGTTCGCCCTGCTGTCCAAGTCGCACCAGGTCCTCGTCGACGGGCTGGTCACCGTCGACCTGGCCCAAGTGCTCCTCGACGAGGAGCCGATGGCCCGCGCGACGGTGCACGAGGAGTGGCGCCCGCGTCGTACTCCCGGCCCCTCCACGCTGCTCCTGGACGCGATCGGTGCCTCGGTGCGGGACCCGCGGGTCGCGGTGAGCTCGGTCCGGTCCAATGCCGAGGGGTTGCTCCGTGCCGTGGGCAGGCCGGACGCCCGCCCCGTGGCGCGGCCGGTGCCGGAGTCCCCGTTCCTGGCCACCCTGTCCCAGCAGCGCCGGTTCATGACTGTGGCGACCCGGCTCGACGACTACCGGGCGATCCGCAAGGCGCATGGCGGCACGGTCAACGACGTGGTGCTCGCCACCCTGACCGGCGCCATGCGGGCCTGGCTGATGACCCGCGCCGAGTCGGTGCACAGCGGCCGCAGCCTGCGGACCATGGTGCCGCTGAGCGTGATCGACACCGACCTGGAGCCCACCTCGGTCGGCAGCCAGGTCACCGGGCAGCTGCTCAACCTGCCCGTCGGCGAACCGAGTCCGGTCGTCCGGCTGCACCAGGTCTCCTACGCACTGAAGGCGCACCGGGAGACCGGCCGCGCAGTGGCCGCCGACCGGATCGCCGACGTCGCAGGCTTCGCCGCCTCCACCTTCCACCTGCTCGGCTCCCGCGTGGCCGGCCAGCAGCTCCGTCGCGGCTTCCAGCTCCTGGTCACCAACGTGCCCGGCGCGCAGTCCCCGTTGTACGCCGTCGGGGCGCGCATGCTGGAGAGCTACCCGGTGCAGCCGCTGCTGCCCGGTCACGCCCTCGCCGTCGGCGTCACGTCGTACGACGCGGGGGTGTACTTCGGGATCACGGCGGACCGTGATGCCGTCCCGGACGTCGAAGTCCTCGCCCAGTGCGTCGAGGAGTCCCTGGAGGAGCTGCTCGACACGGTCAGCAGCGCCCGTCGCGGGGCCCCGCGGGGACGCGGGGCCTGACTTGGGGGTAACCCGGCGCGTCTGGAACGATCGGGGCCATGGACGCGATCACCAGTGCGCCGGCTCCGCTCAACGAGCCGAATCTCCCCTACTCCCCGGGTAGCCCCGAGCGGGCCGCCCTTGAGGTGGAGCTGAAGAACTGCGAGAGCAGGCAGGTCGACCTGACCGCCACCATCGGCGGACGCAAGAAGATGGGCGGCGGTGCGGAGATCCCCGTCGTCCAGCCGCACGACCACCAGCACGTCCTCGGGGTGCTGAAGAACTCGACCAAGGCCGACGCGCGTGCAGCCATCGAGGCGGCCCGCCAGGCCGCGCCGGGCTGGCAGGCGCTGTCCCTGGACGACCGGGCGGCGATCCTGCTCAAGGCCGCCGACCTGCTGGCAGGCCCCTGGCGGCAGCGTCTGAACGCCGCCACCATGCTGGGGCAGTCCAAGACCGCCTGGCAGGCCGAGATCGACTCCGCCTGCGAGCTGATCGACTTCTGGCGGTTCAACGTGCACTTCGCCAAGCAGCTGGTCGCCGAGCAGCCGATGGCGAACTCCCGCGGGGTGTGGAACCGCACCGACCACCGCCCGCTCGAGGGGTTCGTCTATGCGATCACCCCGTTCAACTTCACCGCGATCTCCGGCAACCTGCCGACCGCGCCGGCGCTGATGGGCAACACGGTGATCTGGAAGCCGTCGCCGACCCAGCAGCTGGCCGCGCACGTGACCATGGAGCTGCTGGAGGAGGCCGGATTGCCCCCGGGCGTGATCAACATGCTGCCCGGCGACGGGCTCGAGGTCTCCGAGGTGGCGCTGGCGCACCCGGACCTGGCCGGCATCCACTTCACCGGATCCACGCCGACCTTCCAGCACCTGTGGTCCACGGTCGGCGCCAACATCGCGAAGTACAGGTCCTACCCGCGGATCGTCGGGGAGACCGGCGGCAAGGACTTCGTGGTCGCGCACAAGTCGGCCGACCCCGAGGTGCTGCGGGTCGCGCTGCTGCGCGGCGCGTTCGAGTACCAGGGCCAGAAGTGCTCGGCCGCCTCGCGGGCCTACGTCTCGCGCAGCGTGTGGCGCCGGATGCGCGACGACTTCCTCGCCGAGGTGGAGTCGCTGGCCATGGGGGACGTCACCGACCTGTCCAACTTCATGGGCGCCGTCATCGACGAGCGGGCGTTCGCCAAGCACAAGAAGGCGATCACCCGGGCCAAGCGCTCCAGGAACCTCGACGTGCTCGCCGGCGGCCAGGTCGACGACTCGGTGGGCTACTTCGTGCGTCCGACCGTGGTCGAGGGCGGCGACCCGACGGACCAGATGTTCGACACCGAGTACTTCGGGCCGATCCTGGCGGTGCACGTCTTCGACGACGGGGACTACGAGAACGTGGTCAACCAGATGGAGTCCGCCGCGCCGTACGCCCTGACCGGCTCCGTGATCGCCCAGGACCGCACCGCGATCGCCTGGACCCAGGAGACGCTACGGTTCGCCGCCGGCAACTTCTACGTCAACGACAAGCCGACCGGAGCGGTGGTCGGCCAACAGCCGTTCGGCGGCTCTCGCGCGTCGGGCACCAACGACAAGGCGGGCTCGGTCGCGAACCTGATGCGGTGGACGTCCCCGCGCTCGATCAAGGAGACGTTCGTCCCGGCGACGGACTATCGCTACCCGCACATGGACTGAGGGAGTACGACGGGGGTCACCGGGCCAGCCAGGCGCGGCCGACCCCCTGCTCGACGTCCAGGGCATCGACGAGGACGCCGGCGATGAGCTGCTCGAGTCGGCTGCCCAGCAGGGGGATGGCCACCGTGATCTCGCCGGTCACGGTCTGCACCGTGCGGCCGTCGACCCCGCTCAGCCGGATGTTGCCGTCGAGCCGGCCCGGCCGGCCCGGCACGCTGACCTCCAGCCGCGCGACTCGCGGGTCCGTCCAGGACTCGGTGGTCAGGATGCTGATCTCCTCGCCGACGAACTTGGCGGCGATGCTCGGCACGCCGCGGGTGGGCCGGCGCTGCTCCACGACCACGTCGAGAACGGATCCTTCGGCGTCCACGCGGACGTCCCAGTGCGTGGCACCCTGCGCCTGGCAGACCTGCTCGCGGAACTCCCGCTCGCCGAGCATCGAGTACACGCTGTCGGCGTCGGCCGGGTAGACGAGCTCATGGTCGAACCTCATGGCGGTAATCATGACGTACCCTGCACGGGTCGCTACGCTCGCCCGGTGACCTCTCAGACCTCGTTCGGTGAGCAGGGTGCCCGGCTCACCTACGGCAGCTACCTGAGGCTGCCCCAGCTTCTCGACGCCCAAGTTCTCGAGTCGAACCCGCCGGCGCACGACGAGCTGCTGTTCATCACCATCCACCAGGTCTATGAGCTGTGGTTCAAGCAGCTGCTCCACGAGGCGTCCCACGCGCGCGACGCGATGCTCGGTACTCCCGCCGACGGTGGCCCGGACCGGCTGTGGTGGGCCCAGCACCTGCTGCGCCGGATGCACACCATCGAGCGGGTGCTCGTCCAGCAGATCGACGTACTGGAGACCATGACCCCGCAGGACTTCCTGCAGTTCCGGCAGAACCTGGCACCGGCGAGCGGCTTCCAGTCCGTGCAGTTCCGGGAGCTGGAGTTCCTCTCCGGCGCCAAGGACCCCGCGTTCGTGAAGCGGTTCCGCGGGCTGACCGACGACGAGCGTGCCCGACTCGAGGCTCGGCTGCAGGAGCCGACGCTGTGGGACGCCTTCCTGCACGTGCTCGCCAGCCGGGGTCTACCGGTCGACGACGACGAGGCGGTGACCGCCTCGGTGCGCCGCGTCGCCCATGACCGGTCCGGGTACGCCGAGGTGTGGGCGCTGGCGGAGGCGCTGCTCGAGCACGACGAGCTGGCCGCGGCCTGGCGCGCCCGGCACGTGGTCATGGTGGAGCGGATGATCGGCGCCAAGACCGGCACCGGAGGATCCACCGGGGCGGGCTACCTGCGCAGCCGGCTGGACCTGCGCTACTACCCGCTGCTCTGGCAGCTCCGCTCCGTCCTGTGAGATCTGGCCGCTGAGAAAGCCCGCGACGTCTCGGTGACGAGACACGCCCACCCGACCCGTTGTTGAGGGCGAACAAGGCACGTTCTAGGGTCGAACCGGCGACACAACGACGTGTCGCGCGAGGTCTGCGTCGGTGGCCCGTCACGGCCCGACCGCCTCGCGGGAGAGACAAGGTTGGATGCTTCGTGCGCACGACGCTGGACGAGAGCAGGGACGCCCTCATCGCCAAGGCAGCCGCCTTGGCCTCCACCCGCAGCGGGGCCGGCGGGCTGTCCGCCGAGCGGTCCGCGCAGCTCCTCGCGGCGTACTTCCGCCACGTGCCCGCGGAGGACGTGGTCGAGCGCAGTGAGGCGGACCTGTACGGCGCGGCGATGAGCCACTACGAGCTCGCCTCTGAGCGCCCCCAGGGCACCGCGAACATCCGAGTGTTCACCCCCACGGAGGAGGAGCACGGCTGGTCGGCCTCCGGCCACACCGTCGTCGAGGTGGTCACCGACGACATGCCGTTCCTCGTCGACTCGGTCACCATGCTGCTCAACGAGCAGGACCGCACCGTGCACGGCGTGATCCACCCCCAGCTCCTGGTGCGCCGGGACATGGCCGGCGCACTCAAGGAGGTCTTCACCGACGAGCAGCGCGGCGCCGACCTGTCCCACGACATCTTCCGCGAGTCGTGGATGCACGTCGAGATCGACCAGATGTCCGACCCCGACGTGCTCGCCGAGATCGAGCGGGCGCTCGGCAAGGTGCTCCGCGACGTGCGCGAGGCCGTGGAGGACTGGGGCAAGATGCACGCCGCCGCGGTGCGCGTGGTCGACGATCTCTCCGAGAACCCACCGCCGCTGCCCGAGAGTGAGATTGTCGAGGGCAAGGCGTTCCTCGACTGGCTGGCCGACGACCACTTCACCTTCCTCGGCTACCGCGAGTACACCCTCGAGCGGGCCGGCGACGACGACGTGCTCCGGGCCGTCCCCGGCACCGGCCTCGGCATCCTGCGCGCCGACCAGGACATGTCCCGGTCCTTCGCCAAGCTGCCGCCGCTGGTCAAGGCCAAGGCGCGCGAGCGTGAGCTCCTGGTGCTGGCCAAGGCGAACTCGAAGGCCACCGTGCACCGGCCGGTCTACCTCGACTACGTCGGAGTCAAGGTGTACGACGAGGGCGGCGAGGTGGTGGGCGAACGCCGGTTCCTCGGGCTGTTCTCCTCGGCCGCCTACACCGAGTCGGTGACCCGGATCCCGGTGATCCGCAAGAAGGCCCAGCAGGTCATCGACCGAGCCGGCTTCGACCCGCTCAGCCACACCGGCAAGGCGCTGATGGACGTCCTGGAGACGTACCCTCGCGACGAGCTCTTCCAGACCCCGGTCGACGAGCTCGTGCAGACGGCGGAGGCCGTGCTCAACACCCGCGAGCGCCGCCAGGTGCGGCTGTTCGTCCGTCGCGACCCCTACGGCCGCTTCCTGTCCTGCCTGGTCTACCTGCCCCGCGACCGGTACACCACCCCGGTCCGGGAGAAGATGGCGGCGATCCTTCGCCGTGAGCTCGGCGGTGACTCCATCGAGTACACCGCGCGGGTGAGCGAGTCGCTGCTGGCCCGGCTGCACTTCGTCGTACGCCCGAGGGCCGGCGAGGTGATCGGTGACTTCGACCGCGCCGACCTCGAGCACCAGCTCGCCGAGGCGGCTCGTT